>NZ_LRTR01000212.1 GCF_001550375.1 Streptomyces europaeiscabiei
CCCGCGCCGCCGACCAGCTCGTGGCGGCGGGCGTGACCGTCGTCTGTCTCCCCCAGGGCGGCTGCGGCACCGTGGACCGCCGGGGCACCGCCCCCGTACAGCTTCTGCGGGCGGCAGGCGTGCGCGTCGCGGCGGGCAGCGGAGCACTGCGGGACGTGTCGAACCCCGTCGGGCGCGGGGACCCCCTGGAGGCGGCCTTTCTGCTGGCCTCCCGGTACGGGCTGCGGCCCGAGGAGGCGTACGACACCGTCAGCGGCGCGGCGCGTGCCGGGCTCGGCCTGCCCGAGGTGCGGGTCGAGGCCGGCTTTCCCGCCGAACTCCTCGCCGTACGGGGCGCCCGGCTCGCGGGGGTGCTGTCCCTCGCCTACAGCCGGATCGTCGTGCACCGGGGGCGCGTGGTGGCACGCACCAGCGCGGTGCGCGAGTACTGCGGCTCGGCGACCGGCGCGGCGCTGGATCTTCCCCGGCAGGGGCGGGGTGAGCCGTCCTGAAGGGTGTACCGCGGGCGGGAGGGGCACCGTCGTGTGACGCGTGAGCGGCACGCGCGCGTGGAGGCCACGTGCCTCCACGCGCGCGTGGCCGCAGCGAACGGGCGCCTTCGGCGAAAGGTGCCCGCCGGTGGCGACCGCTCCGCCCGCCGATGCGGTCAGACGCCGAACAGTCCGCTGCCCAGCGGGCCGCCGAACTCGTCGTCCGGGAGCTCGGTGGCGCCCTTGGGCGCGCTGACGTCGCCGGCCTTGCCGAAGGTGAGGACGAGGGGGGCCTTGGCGCCCTTGGGGTCGTCGGCGAGGACCGCGAGGTCGGTCTCGATCCGGGTCAAGTCACCGTTCTTCAGGGTGAAGTCGACGGCGACGTTCTTGTTCGGGGCGTCCTTCATGTCCTTGGCCGTGGGGAGTTCGGCTCCCGGCGGCAGATCGCCCTTGAGGGGCTGGAGCTTGTCGACCAGGCCGGTGAGCAGGTCGCGGAAGTTGGCCTTGGCCGTGATGACCTCGGTGCCGTCCTTGCCGTCCTTGGTCTTGAAACCGACCTCACGGGCCACGACACCGCGGAGGGCGTCGAGGATCTTCTTCTGGGTCTTGGCGTCGATCTCGTCGGAGCCGCCCGAGCCCGCACCGGCCCCCGCTTCCCCGGCGGCCTCCTGCAGGTCGCCGGTGTTCACCTTGACCCAGTCGCCCTCGAGGACCGGCCGCAGGTGCTGCTCGCTCTCGGGGAGTTCGTCGGCCGTCGGGAACGGCATGCCCATGGCGTCGCCCACGGCCTCCATGTCGGCGCGGTAGTACGTGTAGTCGCCGACGACCCGGTACTCGACGAGCACGCCCTCGTCGCCCGAGATCTTCATGCCCATCCCGGCGATGTCCTTCTCGCCGGACTCGGCCAGCGGCTTCTTCGACTTGACCGACACGTCGAGGCGCAGCCCGGTGAGGAACTCCGTCATCTCCGGCGGCATTTCCTCGCTGTCCTCGCCCATCAGCGCGAGGAGGTCGTCCGGGTCGGCGTCGAGCCGCATCCCGAAGGCCAGCGACTTCTGCTCGCCCAGTCGCTCCACGGCACTGTCGACCTTCTGCCCCGCGGTGAGGTTCTCGACGGTCCCGCACGCGGCGACCGTGACGAGCACGGCCGCGGCGCAGCCGACGCCGGTGAGGGCACGGCGGACTACGGGCGCCCCGGCAGCGGACGCGCGCTCCATGGACGTACGTACGACGGTCCTGCGCATGGCTGTACGCATGGTGGTGATGGTGTTCTCCCCGTGATTCCGGCGTTCGCCGACACGGCGAACACTGTTGAGACACACGGGACGGCCGGATGGTTGCGCGGCGAACGCATCCGTTCGGGCGTACGGTCGGAACCATGCGCATTGTCATCGCTGGAGGTCATGGTCAGATCGCGCTGCGGCTGGAGCGACTGCTCGCCGCGCGCGGTCACGAGGTCGCGGGGATCATCCGCCGCGCCGAACAGACGGACGATCTGCGCGCGGCCGGTGCCGAACCGGTGCTGTGCGATCTGGAGTCGGCGTCGGTCGAGGAGGTCGCCGCGCATCTGCGGGGCGCTGACGCCGCCGTGTTCGCGGCGGGCGCCGGGC
>NZ_LRTR01000213.1 GCF_001550375.1 Streptomyces europaeiscabiei
CGCCGTGGCCGCGCTCGGGTCGCTGCTGGCGCTCATCCTGGGCGTCTCCCGCACCACCCTCGCCATGGCCCGGGACCGGCATCTCCCGGGCGCCCTGGCCGCCGTGCACCCTCGCTTCCAGGTGCCGCACCGGGCGGAGCTTGCTGTCGGTGCCGTGGTCGCCGTGCTGGCCGCCACCGTCGACGTCCGGGGCGCGATCGGGTTCTCCTCCTTCGGAGTCCTCGCGTACTACGCGGTCGCCAACGCGTCCGCCTGGACGCTGAGTTCCGCGCCGGTGTCCCGAGTGGTGCCGGCGGTCGGGCTCGTCGGGTGCGCTGTCCTGGCCTTCGCGCTGCCCGCGCTGTCGGTGGGCGTGGGCGCCGCTGTGCTGGGCGTGGGGGCGGCTGCGTACGGCGTACGGCGGTGGTGGGCGGGCCGGAGCGGTTGAACGAGGGCGTTCGGTCGACGCGTACGGCGATGCGGTGCTCGGTGAAGAAGGCGACCGGTCCCCGATGGTGTCCGGGTGGATGCCGACGCAGGGTGCGGGGTCAGGCGTACGCGGGCGAGGCGTACGCGGGCGACGTGGGCGACGTGCCGGGCCAGAGTGAGGGGGCGAAGTGGCGCCGAAGGCGCAGATGGCGGCCCCGCCATCGGTGACGTGGTGGTCGTCGAGGACGAGTACGTCCTCCAGGTACCACTCGTGGACCGGCTCGCCCCGCGCACCGAGGATCTCCGGGACCGGGGAGGCCGCGGGGCGCGAAGCCGTCGGCACGCGCGCGTGAGGGCCGCTTCCCGTTCGTCCTCGGGGGCGCGGCCGAGGAGTTCGTACGTATCGCTCGGTGGGTGGGGGCGGGCCGCCGAGGAGGTTGTCGGTGGTCGTGCGGGTGGCCCTGGTCCCGTCGGGCCCTCCTCGGCGTGGGACTCGGCCTTTCGCGTCGCAGTAGGACAGCAGGACGTACTTCGGCCGCTCCGTGTCCCCGCCCCCTCCGGGGGTGTGCCGCGGCTACCAGCGCTGCTGGGCGAACGGCTGGTCCGAGCGGACGATCTCGCGGCCCAGGGGCATCAGCGAGACCGGCACGAGCTTGAAGTTGGCGATGCCGAAGGGGATGCCGATGATCGTGACGCAGAGCACGAGGCCCGTGAAGATGTGCGTCAGCGCCAGCCACCAGCCCGCCAGGAGCAGCCACAGGATGTTGCCGACGCAGGACGGCGCGCCCGCGTCGCGGCGCTCGACGGCGCTGTACCCGAAGGGCCACAGGGCGTAGACGCCGATGCGGAACGAGGCGATGCCGAACGGGATGCCGATGATCGTGATGCACAGAAGCAAGCCTGCGAACAGGTAGCCGAGGAAGAGCCAGAAGCCGCTGAGGATCAGCCAGATGATGTTCAGAATGGTCTTCACTGGGGGCGACCTGCCATCTTCTCGAGTCGGGCGATGCGTTCCGCCATCGGCGGATGTGTCGAGAACATTTTGGAGAATCCCCGGCCCGGCCGGAAGGGGTTCGCGATCATCATGTGGCTCGCGGTCTCGATCCGGGGCTCCGGGGGCAGCGGCAGCTGCTTGGTGCCTGTTTCCAGTTTGCGAAGGGCACTGGCGAGGGCAAGTGGATCACCGGTGAGCTGGGCGCCGGAGGCGTCCGCCTCGTACTCCCGGGAGCGGCTGATCGCGAGCTGGATGACGGACGCGGCCAGTGGGCCGAGGATCATGATCAGCAGCATGCCGAGGAGGCCGGGGCCGTCGTCGTCGTCCGAGCGGCCGATGGGGATCAGCCAGGCGAAGTTCACCAGGAACATGATCACGGAGGCGAGGGCGCCGGCGACCGACGAGATGAGGATGTCCCGGTTGTAGACATGGCTCAGTTCGTGGCCGATGACGCCGCGCAGCTCGCGCTCGTCGAGCAGGCGGAGGATGCCGTCGGTGCAGCACACGGCCGCGTTGCGCGGGTTGCGGCCGGTCGCGAAGGCGTTCGGGGCGTCCGTCGGGGAGATGTACAGGCGGGGCATGGGCTGACGGGCCTGCATGGAGAGCTCGCGGACCATGCGGTACAGCGCCGGGGCCTCGAACTCGCTGACCGGGCGGGCGCGCATCGCGCGTAGAGCCAGCTTGTCGCTGTTCCAGTACGCGTACGCGTTCGTGCCGAGGGCGACGACGACCGCGATGATGAGGCCCGTACGGCCGAAGAGGCTTCCGATGACGATGATGAGTGCGGACAGTCCCCCGAGGAGTACGGCGGTCCTGAGCCCGTTGTGCCGGCGGTGCACGGTACGCCCTCCAAGTCGTGCGGCAGGGGAACCCTTTGCTTGCTGCTGCTGTTGACTCCACCTCTCAGTGGACCCTCCCGTACTGGTCAACGCCAGGCGGGGGGTACTAGTTCCCTTGTGCGCGCGGCCCGGCCGGTGGGCCGTCCGGGTGAGGGCGGCTCGCTAGAAGAGGCCGATGCCGGCGAAGCGCAGGACGAGCTGGGGTGCGCCGGACAGGGCGATGCCGACGATTCCGGTGAGGGCGAGGGCGACGGTCAGGGGGGCCGGGACGCGGTGCGGTCCTGGTTCGCCCACGGTTTCGCCTTCGCCCTCCCGCGCGCGGAACAGCAGGGCCGTCCACTGGAGGTAGTAGAAGAGGGCGATCACCACGTTGACGGCCATGACGACGGCGAGCCAGCCGAGTCCCGCGTCGACCGCCGCCGAGAAGACGGTGACCTTGGCGAACAGGCCGATGATGCCCGGCGGCAGCCCGGCGAGGCAGAGCAGGAAGAAGGCCAGGAGCAGGGCGGAGAGGGGGTTCGACGCGTAGAGGCCCCGGTAGTCGCTGAGGCGGTTCAGGGTCTTCCTGCGGCCGACGAGGGCGGCCACGGCGAAGGCGCCGAGGTTCACGGCGGCGTACATCAGGGCGTAGGCGACGGTGGAGCCGACGGCCTTCTCGGCGTCGTCGGTGTTGTCGGCGTACGCGGCCGCCGCGAGCGGTACGAGGAGGTAGCCGGCCTGGCCGACGGAGGACCAGGCGAGCAGCCGGACCGCGCTGTACGCGCGCGTGGACCGCTGTTTGAGGGCACCGAGGTTTCCGACGGTCATGGTGAGGGCGGCCAGGGCGGCGAGGGCGGGGCCCCAGACGTCGGCGTACGACGGGAGGGCGACGACGGTGATGAGGATCAGCCCGGAGAAGCCGACCGCCTTGCCGACGACCGACAGGTAGGCCGCCACCGGCAGGGGGGCGCCGACGTAGGTGTCGGGGACCCAGAAGTGGAACGGTACGGCCGCCGTCTTGAAGGCGAATCCGATGAGGGTGAGGACGACACCGGCCTGGGTGACGGTGTGGAGCTGGCCGTCGACGTTCTGGATCCGGTCGGCGATCTCGGTGAGGTACAGGGTGCCTGTCGTGGCGTAGATGAAGCTGATGCCGAGCAGGCTGACGGCGGTGGCGGTGACGGACGACAGGAAGAACTTCAGGGCGGCCTCGGAGGACCGTCTGTCGCCGAGCCGGATGCCGACGAGGGCGAAGGCGGGCAGGGAGGCGACCTCCAGGGCGACGACGAGGGTCGCGAGGTCGCGGGAGGCGGGCAGGAGCGCGGCGCCCGCGGCGGACGACAGCAGCAGGAACCAGAACTCCCCTGCGGGGAGCTCCTTCTTCTCGTCGTTCAGGGCCGTCATCGACAGCAGGGCGGTGAGGAGGGCGCCGCCGAGGACGAGGAACTGGACGACGAGGGTGAAGCGGTCCGCGGTGTAGCTGCAGACGTCCGGGTCGCCGGTCAGGCAGAAGGTGGCGCGGTCGCCGTCCAGGAGGGGCAGGAGGGCCAGCAGGGAGACCGTGAGGCCCGCCACGGAGGCCCAGCCGAGCAGCGCCTTCCTCGCGTCACCCAGGAAGAGGTCGGCGACGAGCACGGCGAGGCCGACGACCGCGGCGATCGTGGGGGCCGCGATCGCGAGCCAGTCGACGGACTGGACGACGGATTCGGCCAGGGCCTGGGTCGGCTGCTGGGCCACGGGGCTCAACGGGTGCCTCCTGCGAGGAGCTGCTGCACGGCCGGATCGGACAGACCGAGGAGGGCCGCGGGCCAGAGGCCGGCGAGGACGGTGAGGGCGACGAGCGGGGTCCAGGCCGCGAACTCGTACGTCTGTACGTCCGCGAGCCGCGGCCCCTCCTGCGGTTCCTGCGGTGCGGCGCCCATGCAGACGCGGCGGACCACGATCAGCAGGTACGCGGCGGTGAGGAGCGTGCCGAACGCGGCGATCGTCATGAAGGTGAGGAAGGCCGGGCGGCTGAGGCCCTCGGCGGGCTCGAACGCGCCGAACAGCGCCAGCATCTCGCCCCAGAACCCGGCGAGCCCCGGCAGTCCGAGGGAGGCGACGGCGGCGAAGGCGATCAGGCCGCCGAGGCGCGGGGCCCTGCCGTAGAGGGCGGCTCCGGTCTCCCGCGCGAGGGTGTCGAGGTCGGTGGTGCCGGTGCGGTCCTTGAGTGCGCCGACCAGGAAGAACAGCAGGCCGGTGATGAGGCCGTGGGCGATGTTGGCGAACAGCGCGCCGTTCACGCCGGTCGGGGTCATCGTGGCGATGCCGAGGAGCACGAAGCCCATGTGGCCGACGGAGGAGTACGCGATGAGGCGCTTGAGGTCGCCCTTCGCGCCCTGCCGGGCGAGGGCGAGGCAGGCGAGGGATCCGTAGATGATGCCGACGACCGCGAAGGCGGCGAGGTACGGCGCGAAGGTGCGGAACCCGTCGGGTGTGATCGGCAGCAGGATGCGGACGAACCCGTAGGTGCCCATCTTCAGCAGGACGCCGGCCAGCAGGACCGAGCCGACGGTCGGGGCGGCGGTGTGGGCGTCCGGCAGCCAGCTGTGCAGCGGCCACATCGGGGTCTTCACCGCGAGCCCGATCCCGATCGACAAAGCGGCGATGACCTGCACGGACGTGGTCAGTTCGGGGTGATTGTCAGTGGCGAGTGCCACCATGTCGAATGTGCCCGCCCTGAGTCCGATCAGGAGCAGGCCGAGCAGCATGACCACGGAACCGAGCAGGGTGTAGAGGATGAACTTCCAGGCGGCCTGAGTGCGTTGCTCACCGCCCCAGCGGGCGATGAGGAAGTACATCGGGATGAGCACCATCTCGAACGCGAGGAAGAACAGCAGCAGATCGAGGACGGCGAAGGTCGCGAGGGTGCCGGATTCGAGGACGAGCAGCAGGGCGACGAAGGCCTTCGGGGACGGACCCTTGGGCATCTTGAAGTAGGAGTAGAGCGCGCAGAGGAAGGTCAGCAGCGCGGTCAGGACCAGAAGGGGGAGGGAGATGCCGTCGATGCCGAGGTGGATGCGCACGTCGAGTGCGGGGATCCAGCTGATGTCCGTGCTGGCCTGCATCCTCGACGGCTGGTCGTGGTCGAAGCCGAGCGTGAGGACGAGCGCGGCGATGAGGACCGCGCCGGTCACGGTGATGCCGTGGCGGAGCACGGCCTGCTCGGGTGACTTCCCCTTCAGTCCGGGCGGGGCCGGCAGGAGAGCGGCGGCGGCGCCGATGAGCGGGCCGACGACGATCAACGCCAGAAGGACCTGCATCACGGACTCGTTGATATCGATCACGCCTGCTCACGCTCCCGTGGCGACGACGAGGGCGGCGACCACCAGGACGACGGTGCCGGCGAGCAGCGCGCTCACATAGGTCTGGATGTTGCCGGTCTGGGCGCGGCGTACGGCCGTGCCCAGCAGGCGGGGCAGGGCGCCCGCGCCGTGGACGTAGGTGTCGACGACCTCGCGGTCGAGGAACCGGACGAGACTCGCGCCGGCCTGGACCGGGCGGACGAAGAGGGCCGAGTACACGGCGTCGAGGTGGAAGCCGACGGCGGCGTGGCGGTGCAGCGGGCCGAGCAGGAGACGGCCCGGGTCCGCCGGGTCGGGTGCCGAGGCCACGCTCCCGTAGGCGGGGGTGTGGCCGGCGATGGCCTCCGCCTCGACTGTGGCGGCGCCCGCCTCGGGGTGGGCC
>NZ_LRTR01000214.1 GCF_001550375.1 Streptomyces europaeiscabiei
GCCCGCCTCGGGGTGGGCCGCGACCGCGCCCAGCGGGACGCGGGCCGCCCTGGCCGTGACGGAGCGCCACGCCGCGTAGGTCACCAGGGCTCCGATCAGGGCGGCGCCCGTGCCGAGGACGGACGTGGTGAGGGTGGGGGCCAGGTCCTCGCCGTCGAACCAGTCGGGGAGCCTGCCGTAGGCGAACCCGCCGAGGGCGAGGGACGGGACGGCCAGCACCCACAGCACGACGGTCATCGTGCGGGGCTGGCGGCCGTGGTCGGGGGCTTCGGCGCCCTTGCCGTGGAAGGCGAGCAGCCACAGGCGGGTGACGTACGCGGCGGTGAGCAGGGCCGTGAGGACACCGGCGACGAGGACGGTCCAGCCCGCGGCGCCGGGGACGGGTTCGGCGTGGCCGGTGGCGGCGTGCTCGGCGGCTCCGAGGACGGACTCCTTGGAGAAGAACCCGCTGAACGGCGGGATCGCGGCGAGGGCGAGCAGCGCCACGGTCATCGTCCAGAAGGCGTCGGGGACGCGGGCGCGCAGGTGGCTCATGCGGGACATGGCGGCCAGGGAGTTGGTGCCGACGGCGTGGATGATCACGCCGGCCGCGAGGAACAGCAGCGCCTTGAAGGCCCCGTGGGAGATGAGGTGGAAGACGGCGGCACCGCGGTCGCCGACGGCGAGGGCGCCGGTCATGTAGCCGAGCTGGCTCATCGTCGAGTAGGCGAGGACGCGCTTGATGTCGTCCTGGGCGAGCGCGGCGAGGGCCGAGCCGGTCATCGTGACCGCCGCCATGACGGCCATGACGAGTAGGGCCGCCGAGGAGGCGGCGAAGACCGGGAGGAGGCGCGCGACGAAGTAGACACCGGCGGCGACCATGGTCGCGGCGTGGATCAGCGCGGAGACGGGTGTGGGACCCGCCATCGCGTCGGGGAGCCAGGTGTGGAGGGGGAACTGGGCGGACTTGCCCGCGACACCGGCGAGGAGCAGCAGGGCGATCAGCGTCGGGTGGTCCAGGCCGCCTTCGGCGACGGTGGCCAGGATCCGGGTGATGCGGAACGACCCGGCGTCCGTGGCGAGGGCGAACAGACCGATCAGGAAGGGGACGTCACCGAGCTTGGTGACCAGGAAGGCCTTGAGGGAGGCGGCTCGGGCCTCCGGAGTCTCCCAGTAGTGGCCGACCAGGAAGTACGAGCAGATGCCCATGATCTCCCAGCCGACCAGGAGCACCATCAGGTCGCCGGAGTAGACCACGAGGAGCATCGCGGAGGTGAAGAGGGAGACGAGAGCGGCGTACGAGGGGTAGCGCGGGTCGTCGCGCAGATAGCCCGTCGAGTAGATCTGCACGCAGGTCGCGACCAGGCCGACCAGGACGGCGACGAGGGCGGCGAAGCCGTCGATGTGCAGGGCGAGTTCGATCGGGACCGAGCCGGTGGGGGTCAGCTGGGTGGCCGCGTCGACGGCCTTGTCACCGCCCTGGCGTACGGCGACCAGTACGGCCAGGGCGAAGGCCGTGAGGGTGGGCAGTACGGCGAGGGGGCGGACGAAGCCGGGGGCGGTGCGGCCGAGGAGCAGGCCGGTCGCGGCGCCGAGGAACGGGAGGAGGGGGACGAGTACGGCGAGGGTGGTCGTGGTCACGCGGTGGCCTCAGCCTTCTCGGTCCGGCCGGAGGGGTCGTTCGTGCCGGTGGCCTCGTCGGAGCCGTCGGGGTCGTCGGTCTCGTGGCCCTCGGCGGTGTCGCGGAGCTTGTCGATGTCCGCGGTGCCCCGGTTGCGGTGGACGGCGAGGACGATCGCCAGGCCGATGCCGATCTCGGCGGCGGCGATGGTGATCGTGAACAGCGTCAGGGCCTGGCCGGAGTGCAGGGTCTCCTCGGCGGCCTTGCTGAGCCAGACGTCGAAGGCGACGAGGTTGAGGTTGACGGCGTTGAGCATCAGCTCTACGGACATCAGGACGAGGATCGCGTTGCGGCGGGCGAGGACGCCGTAGAGGCCCGTGCAGAAGAGGAGGGCGGAGAGCACGACGGGGTAGGCGAGGTGCATCAGCGGACGCCTCCCTTGTCGGTGCCGGACTCGGACTTGGCCGCGGCTTCGGAGTTGGCCGCGGCTTCGGAGTTGGCTCCGGTTTCGGCTGCGGTTCGGGTTCCGGCCGCGGTTCGGGTTCCGGTCGGCGGCTCGGGTGGGGTGCCGTTGCGGGGGCGGGGGGTGGTCGCGGGGGTCGGTGTGTCCGGCTTCGCCTTGCGGGAGAGGACGATCGCGCCGACCAGGGCGGCGAGGAGGAGGACGGAGAGGGCCTCGAAGGGGATGACCCAGTTCTGGAAGAGGCTCTCGCCGGTGGCCCGGGTGGAGCCGGCGGCGGGACCGTCGAGGTCGATCCAGATGGTGCGGAAGGCGTCGACGACGACCCAGACGAGGGCGGCCGCCGAGGCGACGGCAACGGTGAGGGCGGCCCAGCGGTTGCCGGAGTCCGCGTCCGGGGAGCGGCCGATGGGGGCCTTGGTGAGCATGAGACCGAAGAGGAGGAGGACGACGACGGAACCGACGTAGATGAGGACCTGCACCCAGGCGATGAACTCGGCGGTGAGCAGGAGGTACTCGACGGCGAGGCCGCCGAGCGCCACCACCAGCCACAGGGCGGCGTGCACGAGCTGCCGGGTGGTGACGGTGACGATCGCGGCGCCGAAGGTGACCAGGCCGACGAGGACGAAGGCGATCTCGACGCCGGTCGGGGAGAGAAAGCCCCGGTTCTCGACGGCGGCAAGGGCCGGGGCCAGGGCGGGGTGCGTCGTGGTGACGGCGGCGGCTGCGGCGAGGCTCACGCGTCTCCCTCCGGTGGCTCGGCCGGTTCGGTCGGTGGCTTGGACGGTTCGGTCGGCTCGGTGTTCTCGGCCTCCGCGGCTTGTTTCGCCTCGGCGGCCTCGGCCGCCTGGGCCGTCGCGAGCTTTTCGGCGGTCTTGCGGGCCGCGGCCAGTTCCTTGGGTTCCTCGGCCGAGGGGTCGAGGGCCGGTGGGGAGGGGACGGTCCACATCCACTCGCGGAGCTTGTCGCGCTCGTGGGTGAGTTCGTGGATGTCGGTCTCGGCGTACTCGAACTCCGGGGACCAGAAGAGGGCGTCGAAGGGGCAGACCTCGATGCAGATACCGCAGTACATGCAGAGGGAGAAGTCGATGGCGAAGCGGTCGAGGACGTTGCGGCTGCGCTCGCGGCCGCCGGGGGCGGCGGGCGGGACCGTCTCCTTGTGGGAGTCGATGTAGATGCACCAGTCCGGGCACTCGCGGGCGCACAGCATGCAGACCGTGCAGTTCTCCTCGAAGAGCCCGATGACGCCACGGGTGCGGGGCGGGAGGTCGGGCTGGACGTCCGGGTACTGCTCGGTGACGGTCTTCCTCGTCATCGTGCGGAGGGTGACGGCCAGGCCTTTGGCGAGGCCGCTGCCGGGGATGGGGGCCATGGTTACCGGATCACCACCTTCACGACGCCGGTGAGGGCGATCTGGGCGAGGGAGAGGGGGACGAGGAGGGTCCAGGAGAGCTTCTGGAGCTGGTCCTCGCGCAGGCGGGGGTACGTCACGCGCAGCCAGATGACGACGAAGGCGAGGACGGCGGTCTTCAGGAGGGTCCAGACCCATCCGAGGCCGTCGGCACCCCACGGGCCGTGCCAGCCGCCGAGGAAGAGGACGGTGGTCAGGCCGCACAGGACGACGATTCCGGCGTACTCGGCGAGGAGGAACAGGGCGAAGCGGAGGCCGGTGTACTCGGTGTAGGCGCCGAAGATGATCTCCGAGTCGGCGACGGGCATGTCGAAGGGCGGGCGCTGGAGTTCGGCGAGGCCGGCGACGAAGAAGACGATCGCGCCGACGATCTGCCAGGGGAGCCACCACCACTCGAAGGCGTCGAGGATGCCGACCAGGGAGACCGTGCCGGCCGCCATCGCCACGGAGGCGGCGGTGAGCAGCATCGGGAGTTCGTAGGCGAGGAGCTGGGCGGCGGTGCGCAGGCCGCCGAGGAGGGAGAACTTGTTGGCGGAGGCCCAACCGGCCATGAGTGAGCCGAGGACGCCCACGCCCATCACCGCGAGGACGAAGAAGATGCCCGCGTCGATGACCACGCCGACGGCGCCCTCGCCGGGGCCGATCGGGATGGCGAGGAGGACGAGGAGATACGGGAGGAGGGCCACGGCCGGGGCGAGCTGGAAGATACGGCGGTCGGCTCCGGCCGGGACGATGTCTTCCTTCTGGGCGAACTTCACGCCGTCCGCGACGAGTTGGGCCCAGCCGTGGAAGCCGCCGGCGTACATGGGGCCGAGGCGGCCCTGCATATGGGCCATGACCTTGTGCTCGGTCTGACCGATGATCAGGGGGAAGGTCAGGAAGACGACGAAGACGATGAGGAGTCGCAGGGCGACGTCCAGAGCGTCGTTCACTGCGAGCCTCCCTTGGGGGGGTTGGGGTCAGGAGCGTCATCGGGGGTGGCGTCGGGCGTGACGTCCGGCGTGACGTCCACTTGGCCGCCGTTGTCGTCGGGTGCTCCGACGCCGGGGGCCTGACTCGGAGGGGTCTTGTCCGGGGGCGTGCCGGGCGGCTCGGGTTGCCGCGGCGGGGTGCGCGGGGTCGGGGTGCGCTCGTCAGCGGTTGCCGGGTCGGAGGCGGACTGTGCGTCGTTTTCGACTTCGGCTTCGACTGCGGTTTCGGCTGCGGTTTCGGCTGCGGCTGCGGCTGCGGCTGCGGCTGCGGCGGGATCGGGTTCCGCTTTCGCACCGCGTGCGGCATCCGGCTGGGGGGCTGCGGAGCTGGTGGGGGCCTCCGGCCCAGGCTGCGTCTCGGGCTCGGCCTTCGGCTGAGGCTCACGCACGGCCTCGGGCTCGGGCTCGTCGAAGGCCGGGCGGGCCTGGTGCCAGGGCGCGTCCGTGCTGCGGCCGGCGGGGCG
>NZ_LRTR01000215.1 GCF_001550375.1 Streptomyces europaeiscabiei
GCACCTCGGGCCGGGCGGGCCGGGGCCGGGGGGAGCTGGCCCTTGAGGGGGCCCCATTCGTTGGGGTCGGGGACGCCGGGCGGGAGCATCTGGCGGCGTTTGGGGGCGCCGTGCCCCGCTCCCGCCGCAGACTCGCCCGGTTCCTTGGCGCCCGGCCAGGCCTTGGCCACGCGGGCCGCGAGGACGAAGTCCTTGCGGAGGGGGTGGCCCTCGAAGGTCTCGGGGAGGAGGAGGTGGTCCAGGGCGGGGTGGCCCTCGAAGCGGACGCCGAACATTTCGTGGGTCTCGCGTTCGTGCCAGGCCGCGCCGGCGTAGATGTCGACGGCGGTCGGCAGGACCGGGGCCTCGTGGGGAACCGTCGTACGCACGAGGAGGCGGCGGACCGGGGCCAGGGCCACCACATGGGCCGCCACACGGAAGCCCGTGCCCGGTTCGTCGACCGCGCTCAGCCAGTCGAAATAGGTGCAGCCCAGGGTGGAGCGGGCCGTGCGCAGCGCCTGGGTCCAGGATGCGGACGGGACGTCCACGGTGAGGACGCCGTACGACTCCTCGGCCGTGGCCTCCGGGCCGAAGAGCTCCTCGGCGGGGGCGGGCAGCCAGCCGGTCACTTGTCCCCCACTTCAGCGCCGTCGCCGGTGGCCGTTCCGGCGGCATCGGCATCGGCATCGGCCGCCGGTGGCTTCACCAAGCCGCTCTGCAGGGCCGCCGTGGACGGGCGGGGGCCCGCCGCAGCGTGGCCTGTCGTGCCGGGGCCGTTGCCGTAGCGCTCCCCCAGGGACTCCCGGGCGATCTTCTCCTGGAGTTTCAGGATGCCCTGGAGGAGAGCCTCCGGGCGGGGCGGGCAGCCGGGGACGTAGACGTCGACGGGGATGATCTGGTCGACGCCCTTGGTGACCGAGTAGGAGTCCCAGTAGGGGCCGCCGCAGTTGCTGCACGCGCCGAAGGAGATGACGTACTTCGGCTCAGGCATCTGTTCGTAGAGGCGCTTGACCGCCGGGGCCATCTTGTCCGTGACCGTGCCCGACACCACCATCAGGTCGGCCTGGCGCGGGCCGGGCGCGAACGGGATGACGCCGAGGCGGATGAAGTCGTGGCGGGCCATGGACGCGGCGATGAACTCGATCGCGCAGCAGGCGAGGCCGAAGTTGAAGACCCAGAGGGAGTAACGGCGGCCCCAGTTGAGGATCACCTTCATCGGCTCGGGCGCGAGACGGGCGAGGGCGCCCAGCCGTTTCGGCTCCGGGAGGAGAACGGGCTGCGTGGCGCCCGCCTGCGGCGGGTTCGTTTCTGGCGTCACGTCCATGCCAGGACGCCCTTCTTGTATGCGTAGAGCAGGCCCACGGCGAGGAACCCGAGGAAGACGAACATCTCGACGAGGGTCGTCGCGCCGTAGCCGGGGTCGGCGAAGACCGTCGCCCAGGGGAAGAGGAAGATCGAGTCGATGGCAAAGATGACGTAGAGGAAGGCGTAGACGTAGTAGCGGACCTGGGTGTGGGCCCAGCCCTCGCCGACGGGGTCGACGCCGCACTCGTACGTCAGGAGCTTCTCCCGGGTGGGGACCTCGGGCCGCAGCAGGCGTCCCGCGCCGAAGGCGACGGCGACGAAGAGCACGCCCACGGCGGCGAGCAGTCCGACCACCGAGTAGGACTGGAAGTAGTCCGCCGCTACGCCGACGGTCGATTCCGTTGCTACGCCGACGGTCGATTCCGCCGCTACGGCGACGGTCGGTTCCGGCACGTCCGTCCCTCGCTCCCTGGCCTGGCGATTCGTACGTACGTGATGCGGACGCCGTACGTGCTTCGCTGTTCGACGATCTGTACGCACGGGAGTCTAGGCCCTGCTAAAGAGACCGTAAGCGCAGGATCAGGTGGGGTGGGGTTTTCCCCAGGGTGGCCGGGGAGGTCCGCCTCATGGCGCGGGGCGGGGGCGGGCGGGCAGGGTGGTGGCATGACCGAATCCCTCTCTTCCCCGGCCGGCTCCGGGCGGCCGTACGGTCGTCCGCTGCCCTCCAGCCAGACGCCCTCCGATCCCCTGCCGCCCGCGCAGTTCGCGTTCGGGGGGCAGACGTGGCGGGAGATCGCGCATCTGCTGGCGAACCTGCCGCTCGCGGTGTTCGGGTTCGTGTACGTGATGACGGTGCTGTTCACCAGTGCCTTGCTGACGTTGACGGTCATCGGTTTTCCGCTGCTCGCCGCCGCGTTGATGGGGGCCCGGCAGCTGGGGCGGCTGGAGCGGATACGGGCGCGGGCGCTGCTGCGGGTGCGGGTGGACGAGCCGAGTCCGCTGCCGTTCCGTGGCAGCGGACGGCGGGCGGACGAGGGGTTCTTCGCGCAGGTGTGGATGAGCGTGAAGGATCCGGTCGGCTGGCGTTCGATGCTGTACGAGCTGATCCGGATGCCGTGGGCCGTCGCGACGTTCGTCATCACCCTCACGGGGCTGTTCGTGGCGTGGCCGGTGCTGCCGTACATCGTGCGGGGGCTGACGAACGTGGACCGGGTGATGGTGCGGTCGCTGTTGTCGCCCTCCGACGAACTGGAGCGGCGGATCGCGGAGCTGGAGTCCGACCGGGGGGTCGTCGTCGACACGGCCGCGGCCGATATGCGGCGGATCGAGCGGGATCTGCACGACGGGGCGCAGGCGCGGCTGGTGAATCTGGCGATGGGGCTCGGGCTCGCCAAGGAGAAGCTGCTGGAGGATCCCGACGCGGCCGCCTCGATGGTGGACGAGGCGCACGGTGAGGTGAAGCTGGCGTTGCAGGAGCTGCGGGATCTGGCGCGGGGGATCCATCCGGCGGTGCTGACGGATCGGGGGCTCGACGCGGCGTTGTCGTCGGTCGCGGCGCGGTGTGTCGCGCCGGTGAAGGTGAGCGTCGATCTGGCGGCGCGGCCTGCCGCCGCCATCGAGGGCATCGCGTACTTCACCGTGTCCGAGCTGCTGCAGAACATCAGCAAACACAGTGGGGCGAAGGCCGCCTCGGTGGAGGTCTGGCGTTCCGACGACCGGCTGCTGATTCAGGTGTGGGACGACGGGCGCGGGGGCGCGCGGCTCGATGGGGGCACCGGTATCGCCGGGCTCGCGGAGCGGCTCGACGCGGTCGACGGACTGTTCGTCATCGACTCTCCGGTGGGTGGGCCCACGACTGTCACGGCGGAGTTGCCCTGGCGTGGACGGGGTGCGGGTACCTCCGGCGGTTGACCGGGGTGTGTTCGCGGTCGGGTGCCTCGGGGCGAGGGGTTCTTCGCCCTGGGCGCCCGTTCGCCTTTTCGCCGTGGGGTGTCGCGTCGTGGGCGGGGGCCGGTTCGTGGTGGTTGCTCGCGCGGTTCCCCGTGCTCCTTCCGGGGCGCGGCTCTGGTTGCGCGGGGTGGGGAAAACCCCCGTATCGAGAGGCCGACTTGCTCCATGGTCCGCCAGGGCCGGGGCGAGCAGTGTGGGAGTACGACATCGGGAGTGCGGGACCAGTGAAGGCGGGCGACGGTGATGGCCACGGAGTACGGGCACGGATACGGGAGTTGGGGCGAGGAGCGGCGGCGCCGGATGCCGGCCGGGTTGCGGGCGCCGTTCGAGGCGCGCAGCTGGCGGGAGTTCGGGTATGTGCTGCTGGGGCTGCCGGTCGGGATCCTGTTGTTCACGTACGCCGTGACGATGGTGTCGGTCGGCGCGGGGCTGCTGGTCACGTTCCTCGGGGTGCCGGTGCTGGCGGCGGGGCTGGCCGGGTGCCGGGGGTTCGGCGCGCTGGAGCGGGTGCGGGCGCGGGCGTTGCTCGGGGTGGAGGTGGCCGCGCCGGAGCCGCTGCGGCCGAAGGGGCGCGGGGCGATGGCGTGGATGGGGGCCGTGCTGCGCAGCGGGTCGTCGTGGCGGCAGCTGCTGTACGCGGTCGTGCAGTTCCCGTGGTCGGTGTTCTCGTTCGTGGTGGCGGTGACCTTCTGGACGTACGGGTGGGCGCTGCTGACGTATCCGCTGTGGTTCTGGGTCTTCCCCGTGTGGGCCGGGCAGGACGGGTTGCAGTTGTACGGGGACGAGACGCACTCCGTGTACCTGAACAACCCGTTCGAGGTGACCGTGACCGCGCTGGTGGGGCTGCTCTTCACGATGGCCACGCCGTGGATCCTGCGGGGGCTGACGATGGTCGACCGGGGGATGGTGAGCGCGCTGCTCGGGCCGTCGCGGCTGGGGGCGCGGGTGGTCGAGCTGGAGTCGGACCGGGGGGTCGTGATCGACACCGCCGCGGCTGATCTGCGGCGGATCGAGCGGGATCTGCACGACGGGGCGCAGGCGCGGCTGGTGGCGTTGGCCATGGATCTGGGGCTGGCGAAGGAGAAGCTGGCGGAGGACCCGCGGGCGGCGGCGGTGATGGTGGACTCGGCGCACGGTGAGGTGAAGACGGCGCTGCAGGAGTTGCGGGATCTCGCGCGGGGCATCCATCCGGCCGTGCTGACCGACCGGGGGCTCGACGCGGCGCTGTCGTCGGTCGCCTCGCGGTGTGCGGTGACGGTGGTGGTGGACGTGGACCTGCCGGCACGGCCGGTGCCGGCGATCGAGGGCATCGCGTACTTCACCGTCTCCGAGCTGCTGCAGAACGTCAGCAAGCACGCGGGGGCCTCACGGGCGACCGTGGATGTGTGGAAGGTCGAGAACCGCCTGATGCTGCAGGTCACCGACGACGGCGTGGGCGGCGCCGACACCGGGCTCGGCTCCGGCCTGGCGGGGCTGGCCGAGCGGATCGGAGCGGTCGACGGCATCCTCGTCGTCGACTCGCCGGCCGGGGGGCCGACCCGGGTGACCGCGGAGCTGCCGTGGCGGGCGGCCTGACGGGGGACGGCAAAACGCCAGGGTGACGGCAGGAGGCGGGAGTTCCGCGGCAGCGATTCACGGGTGACGCGGCAGCCGGGCGGCCGACTGGGCGGCAGACCGACGGGGCGCGCAAGCCAAGCGTGGGTGACGTGACAGCCGGGCGGCCGACTGGGCGGCAGGCCGACGGGCCACGCAAGCCAAGCGTGGGTGACGCGGCAGCCATGCAGGGGTGGCACGGAACCGGGGGCGCGCGAGGCCTGCGCCGAGAATCACGCGAGGCCCGTGCCCACGTATGCCCACGTAGCGCCAAGGATGTCCCGCGAGCGCGTCCAGGGCTTACCGCCCTTGGGCGCGCTTCCGTGTTCTCGTCTGGACTCCCCGGTTCCCGTCTCCTCGGCCCTGGACCCACCCGGCCCCCGGCCCGGCCCCTCCGAGCCGCCCCCACCCCCACCCTCCTCCCTCCGAGCGGAGCGCCCGGCGCTGAACCCCCTGTCCGGTGGGGCGAGGGCGGCATTCGGCCAGTTCGGCCAGTTCGTGGGGTGTTCCTGCCCCTGTTTTCCGGTCGGCGCGGCGCCCGGGCGTTCCGATGCTGGAATGCTGGGGCTGTCGTACGGGGCGGGCCCGGAGCACGGGCCGACCGGGGGTGGGTGTGGGTGTCGTGGGGGGACAAGGCGTGGAGGACAGGGTGCGGGTGGTCATCGCCGAGGATTCGGTGCTGTTGCGGGAGGGACTGACGCGACTGCTGACCGACCGGGGGCACGACGTCGTGGCGGGGGTCGGGGACGGCAACGCGCTGATCAAGACGATCACGGAGTTCGCGGCGCAGGGCGACCTCCCGGACGTGGTCGTGGCGGATGTGTGGATGCCGCCGACGCACACCGACGAAGGCGTGCGGGCCGCCGTACAGCTGCGGAAGCAGCATCCGGAGCTGGGGGTGCTCGTGCTGTCGCAGTACGTGGAGGAGCGCTACGCCACCGAACTGCTCGCGGGGTCCAGCCGCGGCGTCGGGTACCTGCTGAAGGACCGGGTGGCCGAGGTGCGGGAGTTCGTGGACGCGGTGGTGCGGGTGGCGCGGGGCGGTACGGCGCTGGACCCGGAGGTGGTCGCGCAGCTGCTCGGGCGGAGCCGGAAGCAGGACGTGGTCGCGGGGCTCACCCCGCGGGAGCGTGAGGTGCTGGGGCTGATGGCGGAGGGGCGGACCAACTCGGCGATCGCCCGGCAGCTCGTCGTCAGCGACGGGGCCGTCGAGAAGCACGTCAGCAATATCTTCCTGAAGCTCGGGCTGTCCCCGAGCGACGGGGACCACCGGCGTGTTCTGGCGGTGCTCACCTACCTCAATTCATGACCATCTGACACTGTGTCAGTAGGTGGTCGATCGCTCGCCCGGCTTCCGCACCCGCCCCCGCCGCTCTCCGCCCGGCCCGAGAACCGCCGGTCGGCGCTGTGCGTCTTCGAAGGAAGCGACAGCGACGGGTAAATCATGACAAGTCAGGGCGGTCGGCGGTCTCGAAACAGCGTCCAGCGGGCGAAAGCTAAGGGGATCGCCACCCTTGCCGACGTAGGGTTGGTCTTGGGAGGGCCGGCGGGACGGCCGTTCCCGGACAGCCGCCCCAAGGGAGGTCCAGTTCAGTGACCAGCCAGGTCAGCAGCCCAGCGGAGCAGGCCGACGAGGCCGCTCTGGGAGAACTGAGGGAACAGCGCAAACCGGCGGGGACGAAGGACGTCCGCCGACTCGATCGGGTGATCATTCGGTTCGCCGGGGACTCCGGTGACGGGATGCAGCTCACCGGAGACCGCTTCACCTCCGAGACCGCGTCCTTCGGCAACGACCTCTCCACCCTGCCGAACTTCCCCGCCGAGATCCGCGCCCCCGCCGGCACCCTGCCGGGTGTGTCCAGCTTCCAGCTGCACTTCGCCGACCACGACATCCTCACCCCGGGTGACGCGCCCAACGTGCTCGTCGCCATGAACCCGGCGGCCCTGAAGGCGAACATCGATGACGTGCCGCGCGGCGCGGAGATCATCGTCAACACGGACGAGTTCACCAAACGGGCGATGCAGAAGGTCGGTTACGCGACCAGCCCGCTGGAGGACGGGTCGCTGGACGGATACAGCGTCCATCCGGTGCCGCTGACCACCCTCACCGTCGAGGCCCTCAAGGAGTTCGACCTCAGCCGCAAGGAGGCCGAACGCAGCAAGAACATGTTCGCGCTCGGCCTGCTGTCGTGGATGTACCACCGGCCGACCGAGGGCACCGAGAAGTTCCTGGCGGCCAAGTTCGCCAAGAAGCCCGAGATCGCGGCCGCCAACCTCGCCGCCTTCCGCGCCGGGTGGAACTTCGGTGAGACGACCGAGGACTTCGCGGTCAGCTACGAGGTCGCGCCGGCCGCCACCGCCTTCCCCGTCGGCACGTACCGGAACATCTCCGGGAACCTGGCGCTGTCGTACGGGCTGATCGCGGCGTCCCGGCAGGCGGATCTGCCGCTGTACCTGGGCTCGTACCCGATCACGCCGGCCTCGGACATCCTGCACGAGCTGAGCCGGCACAAGAACTTCGGTGTGCGGACCTTCCAGGCCGAGGACGAGATCGCGGGGATCGGGGCCGCGCTGGGGGCCGCGTTCGGGGGTTCCCTGGCCGTGACCACCACGAGTGGTCCGGGCGTGGCACTCAAGTCGGAGACCATCGGGCTCGCCGTCTCGCTCGAACTGCCGCTGCTCGTCATCGACATCCAGCGCGGCGGGCCGTCCACCGGGCTGCCGACCAAGACCGAGCAGGCGGATCTGCTCCAGGCGATGTACGGCAGGAACGGGGAGGCACCGGTGCCGGTCGTCGCGCCGCGCACTCCGGCCGACTGTTTCGACGCGGCCATCGAGGCCGCCCGCATCGCGCTGAAGTACCGCACGCCCGTCTTCCTGCTGTCCGACGGCTACCTCGCCAACGGCAGCGAGCCGTGGCGCATCCCCGAGACCGACGAACTGCCGGATCTGACCGTGCAGTTCACCCAGGGGCCCAACCACACCCTCGACGACGGCACCGAGGTCTTCTGGCCCTACAAGCGCGACCCGCAGACGCTCGCCCGCCCCTGGGCGATCCCGGGCACGCCGGGGCTCGAACACCGGATCGGCGGCATCGAGAAGCAGGACGGCACGGGCAACATCTCGTACGACCCGGCCAACCACGACTTCATGGTGCGGACCCGGCAGGCGAAGATCGACGGGATCGACGTGCCCGACGTCGAGGTCGACGATCCGCACGAGGCCCGGACCCTGGTGCTGGGCTGGGGGTCGACCTACGGGCCGATCACGGCGGCGGTACGGCGGCTGCGTACGGCCGGGGAGTCCATCGCGCAGGCCCACCTGCGGCATCTCAACCCCTTCCCGCGGAATCTGGGTGCGGTGCTGAGGCGTTACGACAAGGTGGTGGTCCCCGAGATGAACCTCGGGCAACTCGCCATGCTCATCCGGGCGAAGTACCTGGTCGATGCCCAGTCGTACAACCAGGTGAACGGCATGCCGTTCAAGGCGGAGCAGCTCGCCACGGCTCTCAAGGAGGCCATCGATGGCTGAGAGGTCCACGGAAAGCGCGGGTACGGGCGCCACGATCGAGGCGCTCTCCCTCGTGCCCAAGGCCACGGCCCGGCAGTCCATGAAGGACTTCAAGTCCGACCAGGAAGTGCGCTGGTGCCCCGGCTGCGGTGACTACGCGATCCTCGCCGCCGTCCAGGGCTTCATGCCCGAACTCGGCCTGGCCCGGGAGAACATCGTCTTCGTCTCGGGCATCGGCTGCTCGTCCCGCTTCCCGTACTACATGGACACGTACGGGATGCACTCGATCCACGGGCGGGCGCCGGCGATCGCGACCGGGCTCGCCACCTCGCGGCGGGACCTGTCCGTCTGGGTGGTGACCGGTGACGGCGACGCGCTGTCCATCGGCGGCAATCACCTCATCCACGCCCTGCGCCGCAATGTGAACCTGAAGATCCTGCTCTTCAACAACCGCATCTACGGCCTGACGAAGGGCCAGTACTCCCCCACCTCCGAGGTCGGGAAGATCACCAAGTCGACGCCGATGGGGTCGCTGGACGCGCCCTTCAACCCGGTGTCGCTGGCGATCGGGGCGGAGGCGTCGTTCGTGGCGCGGACCGTCGACTCCGACCGCAAGCACCTGACGGAGGTGCTGCGGCAGGCCGCGGCCCACCCCGGTACGGCCCTGGTGGAGATCTACCAGAACTGCAACATCTTCAACGACAACGCCTTCGAGGTCCTCAAGGACCGGCAGCAGGCGGAGGAAGCCGTGATCCGGCTGGAGCACGGCGAGCAGATCCGGTTCGGGGCGGACCGCGCGCGGGGGGTCGTACGGGACGACGCGACCGGTGATCTGTTGGTCGTCACCGTCACGCCCGAGAACGAGTCGCGGGTCCTGGTCCACGACGCGCATGCCGCGTCCCCGACCACCGCGTTCGCGCTGTCGCGGCTCGCCGACCCGGACACCCTCCACCACACCCCGATCGGTGTCCTGCGGTCCGTCCGACGGCCCGTCTACGACACCCAGATGGCCGACCAACTCGACTCCGCCATCGAGCAGTTCGGCAAGGGTGACCTGTCGGCACTGCTGGCGGGCGGGGACACGTGGACGGTCGTCGGCTGAGGACGGACGGTCCGGCGCCGGTCGACTGAGGACGGACGGTCCGGCGCCGGTCGACTGAGGGCGGACGGTCCGGCGGCGGCCGGCTGAGGGCGGCCGCCCCCTGGGGCCCGGGTCGGTTCAGGCCCGGGCCTCGTCGTAGGCCTGCCGGGCCTCCTGGACGTCGTCCATGCGGTCCTTGGTCCAGGTCGCCAGGGCGCGTACCTGTTCGGCGGCCTCGCGGCCGAGGTCGGTGAGGGAGTAGTCGACGCGGGGCGGGATGACGGGCTTGGCGTCGCGGTGGACGAGGCCGTCGCGCTCCAGAGTCTGGAGGGTCTGGGTGAGCATCTTCTCGCTGACGCGGCCGATGGCCCGGCGCAGCTCGCTGAAGCGGTACGGCCGCTCCAGCAGCTCGATCAGGACGAGGACGCCCCAGCGGCTGGTGACGTGCTCCAGAACCAGTCGGTAGGGGCACAGGCCCTCGCCGTTCATGTCGTACTTGCTCGCGGGCTGCGTCGACACCTTACTTACGGCCATGCCAGTACCTTACTTCAAAGTGGGTACTTTCGCAGAGTTAGCGCACCCCCTAGGGTTAGTGAAGCATCCCGCCCCCCCCTGGAGGAGTTTCACCATGAGCATCGTCGTCACCGGAGCGACCGGACACCTCGGCAAGTTCGTCGTCGAGGGGCTGCTGGAGAAGGTCCCGGCCGAGCAGATCACGGCCGTCGTCCGCAGCGCCGAGAAGGCCGCGGGGTTCGCCGCGCGCGGCGTGAAGGTCGTCGTCGCCGACTACAACGCCCCCGAGACCTTCGACGGCGTCCTCGCCGCCGGTGACAAGGTGCTGCTGATCTCCGGCAGCGAGGTCGGCGGCGACCGGGTGGGCCAGCACAAGGTCGTGATCGACGCCGCCAAGGCGGCCGGGGTCGCGCTCCTCGCGTACACCAGCGCGCCGGGCAGCCTGAAGGCCGCGCTCGCGGACGACCACCGGGGCACCGAGGAGGCACTGCTCGCCTCCGGTCTGCCGTACGCCCTGCTGCGCAACGGCTGGTACAACGAGAACTACACCGAGCAGCTCGCGCCGGTGCTGGAGTACAACGCCGTCACGCACGCCGCCGGCGAGGGCCGGGTCTCCTCCGCGGCCCGCGCGGACTACGCGGCCGCCGCGGTCGCCGTGCTCACCGGTGAGGGCCACGAGAACCAGACGTACGAGCTCGGCGGCGACGTCGCCTGGAGCTTCGCCGAGTACGCGGCCGAGCTGAGCGGGCAGACCGGCAAGGAGATAGCGAACAACCCCGTCTCCGGCGATGCCCTGGTCGGCATCCTGACCGGCGCCGGGCTCCCCGAGGGCTTCGCCGCGATCCTCGCGGGCGTCGACGCGTCCGTCGAGAAGGGCGAGCTGGTCGTCTCCTCCGGCGACCTCTCCCGCCTCATCGGCCGTCCGACCACGCCGATCGCGGACTCGATCACGGTGGCACTGAAGGGCTGATCCTCCGCAGCCGTCACCCGGTGGTCGTGGCCGTGGCCGTCGCCGGACATCCCGGAGCCCCGGGGCCGCGCACCCCGTACACGAGCACCGAACTCCCCCTCGGGCCGGGCACCCCCGGCTGTCATGACCGTATGTCGATACGGGCATGACAGCCGGGGGTGCCCGGCGTTACCTTCGACAGGGCGTTCGTGACGACGTTCGCAAGGGCCTGAGTGCCTGAGGGCTGGGGGTCGCGACGGCGCGGCCGGCGAGAAGGAGGGGCCGTGGCTGCGCAGTCGAGGGGCGAACACCGGACAGGACTGCTGAACGGCTTCGCCGCGTACGGGATGTGGGGGATCGTCCCGCTCTTCTGGCCGCTGCTGAAGCCCTCCGGGGCGCTGGAGATACTCGCCCACCGCATGGTGTGGTCCCTCGCGGTCGTCGGCGTCGCGCTGCTGGTGCTGCGGCGCTGGTCCTGGGCCGGCGAACTGCTGCGGCAGCCGCGCAGGCTCGCCCTGGTCGCGGTCGCGGCGACGGTGATCACCGTGAACTGGGGCGTGTACATCTGGGCCGTCAACGCCCACCAGGTGGTCGAGGCCTCCCTCGGGTACTTCATCAACCCGCTCGTCACCATCGCCATCGGCGTCCTGCTGCTGAAGGAACGACTGCGGCCCGTCCAGTGGACGGCGGTCGGCATCGGCTTCGCGGCCGTCCTCGTCCTCACGATCGGGTACGGGCGGCCGCCGTGGATCTCCCTCTGCCTCGCCTTCTCCTTCGCCACGTACGGGCTCGTGAAGAAGAAGGTCAACCTCGGCGGCGTCGAGTCGCTCGCCGCGGAGACCGCGATCCAGTTCCTGCCCGCGCTGGCCTATCTGCTGTGGCTGGGGTCACGGGGAGACGCCACCTTCGGCCCGGAGGGGACGGTGCACGCCCTGCTCCTCGCCGCGACCGGTCTGGTGACCGCGCTGCCGCTGGTCTGCTTCGGGGCGGCCGCGATCCGGGTGCCGCTGTCCACGCTGGGACTGCTGCAGTACCTGGCGCCGGTGTTCCAGTTCCTGCTGGGTGTCTGGTACTTCGGCGAGGCCATGCCGCCCGAGCGGTGGGCGGGCTTCGCGCTGGTCTGGCTGGCGTTGTCGCTGCTGACCTGGGACGCGCTGCGGACGGCACGGGTCGCGCGGAGGCGGCTGGAGGAGTTGACCATCGCCGCCGCAGCCGCCGAGGCGCGAACCCCACTGGCCAAATAGCACCCTTGACGGAGAGTCAGTCCCGCCCGCACCATCCAGGCACCTCATTCACCGGGTTGACCATGGACACATCAACAGTGTCGTCCACGGCGGCCCCATGGAATTCGGAGCCCCCCACTATGAAGCTCTCTGTTCCAGCCACGGGACGCACCGCCCTCGCCGCCGCCGTCGGGGTGGCCACGCTGTTCACCACCGGGTCCATAGCCGGGGCGGCCCCCGCCCCGGACGTGGCGATCGCCGCCGCACCCGACCTCCCCGTGGCCAACGTCAAGGCCCACCTGACCCAGTTCCAGTCCATCGCCGCGGCCAACGGCGGCAACAGAGCCCACGGCCGCGCCGGCTACCTCGCGTCACTGAACTACGTGAAGGGCAAGCTCGACGCGGCGGGCTTCGTCACCACCACGCAGTCCTTCACGTCCGGCGGTCGCACCGGCTACAACCTGATCGCGGACTGGCCCGGCGGCGACACGAATCAGGTTGTCATGGCCGGTTCACATCTGGACAGTGTCACCACAGGTGCCGGCATCAACGACAACGGCTCGGGCTCGGCCGCGGTGCTGGAGGCCGCCCTGACCGTGTCCCGCACGAACTACCAGCCCACGAAGCACCTGCGGTTCGCCTGGTGGGGCGCGGAGGAGCTGGGCCTCGTCGGCTCCCGCAACTACGTCAACAACCTGTCCACCGCGAACCGGGCCCGCATCAGTGGTTACCTCAACTTCGACATGATCGGTTCGCCGAATCCCGGGTACTTCGTCTACGACGACAACCCCGTCATCGAGCAGACCTTCAAGGACTACTTCACGGGGATCGGTGTCCCGACCGAGATCGAGACCGAGGGGGACGGCCGCTCCGACCACGCGCCCTTCAAGAGCGCCGGCGTCCCCGTCGGCGGCCTCTTCACGGGCGCGAGCCGCGCGAAGACGGCCGCGCAGGTCACCAAGTGGGGCGGTACGTCCGGCCAGGCCTTCGACCGCTGCTACCACTCCTCCTGCGACAACACGTCCAACATCAACGACACGGCGCTCGACCGGAACAGTGATGCGCTGGCGTACGCGGTGTGGGAGCTGTCGGAGTAGAGGCGGCGCCTGTCGTAGGCAGTGCTTCGGGTGACGCGGTTCCGGGATCGGTCAGCGGCGTGGGCCCGCGGCCGGTCCCGGACCCGGAGGACCCTGCCCCTGCCCCTGCCTCTGTGCGGCGGGTGTTCGCGTGCGGGTGATCGCCGAGGTGCGTTCCGCCGCGAGCGCGTGGGTGTGGGCCGGGGTCGCGCTCGTCGACCGGAGACGGGACGCGACCGAGGCGGGCATGCGGGTGCCGTGGGCGAGGTCGGCGGCCGCTCCGGAGCGGAGGGCGCCGAGCCGGGCCAGGTGGCTCTGTCGCTGTTCCGGGCTGAGCGAGGCGACGTCGACACCCAGAGCGGCCCGTACGGCCGCGGGGAGCGTCGGAA
>NZ_LRTR01000216.1 GCF_001550375.1 Streptomyces europaeiscabiei
CGTCGCCCTGCGCGGGGGCGCGGGAGGGGTCCAGCCCGGCGGAACGGAGGGCTGCGGCGCGGGCGCTCCGGAGGGCCGCCTCGGGCGTACGGCGGTGAGGGGTGCGGGCGTCGCCGTCCTGGGCCCCGGACACGCGAGCCGATCGGTCGAGGGCCCGCCAACTCATGGTGCCGGTCAGCTCGTTGAACGTGACCTCGGCTCGGGGGCTGGGGCTGGGGCTTTCGGGGGACGGGTACGGGGAGCGGCGGCGGGCCGCGTCGCGGAGGGGGGCAGGGGCGAGGTGGCGGGCGGGGTCCCGGTTACTGCTGCCGGAGCCGCCCTGGTACTCCTCGCCGCGTCCGCCGGCCCGGCGGACGGTCCCGTCGGGGCGGCTGCCGACCCCACCCCATGACTGCCCGTCGGGCCGGCCGGCCCGGCCATCGCGGTGGTTTCGGCCGGGGTCACTGGCCATGGGCGTAGGGGGCGCCGTCGAGGACGCGGGCCCGTTCCGTGAGGCGGGTCATGCGGGTGCGGGCCTTTTCCAGTTGTTCCAGGTCGTCGGCGGCGGGGCCGACGTCGGCGGCGAGGTCGGCCCAGACGGCGATCAGGTCGCGGCCCAGGTGCAAGCCCTGGAGCGGGTCGCGGACCGCCCGCCAGGCAGCCGCCGCGCTCTGGACGTTGCCGTACGCGGCACGCTGGTCGCGCAGACGGTGGCGGAGGACGGCCAGGTCGAGGGAGAGGTGGAAGGAGCGGAGCGCGTCGCCGGCCAGGTAGGCGATGTAGGCGGTCAGTTCGCGGAGCTTCAACACCTCTTGGTGCTGCGGGCCCAGCGCCGCCATCGCCTGGGCGACCGTCTGCTCGGCCATCTCCGCGGCCTCCTGGATGCGGCCCAGTTTCACCGCCTCGTTGATGTGTGACACGGGCTCAGCGAACGGTGACGCCGTACCGCCGTCCTCCTCCGGCATGTCCAGCACCGCCTCGGCCACCGCGTCGAACTCCCGTACCGGCGCGGGCTTCGGCGCACTGTCCTCCTCCAGCACCGTCCACTCGGGAGCGGAGTAGGCGTCCGTCGCGGACTCCTCCGGAGGGGCCGGCGCGAAGGGTACGGGTTCAGGAGCGGGAACCGGGGCCGTCGTGTGGAGCGGCATCGGGGGCGGTGTCGGCGGCCAGGGCTGGGGCTCCAGGGAGGCGGGACCCGAGTCGCAGGACGGTGTCGCCTCGTACGTCGGCTCCGGAGAGGGGCCGTCGGCCTGGGCCGGAGGCCAGGGCTGCGGATTCAGCGACACGTGGCTCGGCTCCGGGGAGGCCACGGCGTCCGGCGTGGGGGCGAGGGGCCGCACCGGGGCCGTCCCGTCCGGAGTCCACGACTGCGGCTCCGGAGACGGTTCGACATCCGGCGCGTGCGCGAAGTCCCCCACGGGCGCCGGGATCCGGCTCGGGGGCCACGGCTGCGGCTCCAGGGAGGCCGGGGCCGGATGTGGGGCGTTCGCCGGGGTCCCGGGCGGGGTGTCGGCCTGGTCCGGGTGCCAGGTCCGGGAGGTCGTCCCTGCCGGGGGCGCGGGCAGCTTTGGGTCCGGTGCCGGGCCGAACTCGCCCGTCGGGGGTGAGACGGTGCCGGTGGTCGGGGCGGCCTCGCGGGTGGGCTCGGGTGTCGGGGGGTTGCTGCCCGGGTCCGCCGGAATGCCCGGCAGGGTCAGCGGGAGGCCCGGCGTGCGGGGCGGCTGCGGCTTCGCCAAGGGCCCCTCCGTCGGTTCCGGTACCGCGCGCAGCACGAACGTCGACGGCGGGACCCCGCCCGACACCGGCTCCGCCGGCTGTCCCTGCTTCTCCTTCGCCGCCGTGAGCGGCATCGTCCGGGGCTCTCGCTTCGCCTCCGGGGCCACCGCGGCCACGGGTTCCGCCGTGGGCTCCGCCGAGGGCTGGTCCGACGTCACCTCGGCAGCGCCCGGCTCCGGCGCGTGCGTGGGTGCGGAGGGCGCCGGTGCGGAGGGCGCCGGTGCGGGCGCGGGCTTCGCCGCCGACAGCGGGAGCGTCCTGGGCTCCCGCTTCGGCTGCGGGTGAGAGGGCGACTGAGGCTCCGGCCGAGCCTGGGCCCCCGGGTTCACATCCGGCTGAGCCTGCGGCTGCGGCTGCGGCTCGGGGGGTGCCGACGGCTCCCGGTCGGCCTGGGCCTGCCACTGCGGCCGCGCCTGGGCCTGGTCCTGCGGCTGTCCGTCCGGCTGCGACTGTCCGTGCGGCCGCGACTGCGGCTGCCACTCGCCCTGAACCTGCGGCCGTACGTCCGGCTGCGGTGCATGCTGGGCCTGGGCCTGGGCACGCCACTGCGGCTCCGGCTGGACCTGGTGATGCGGGTGGGCCTGCGGCGGTGACGGTGTGTGGGGTGCCGTACCCGTGGGCCGACTCGACCGGCTCTGCTCTTCCGGAAGTCCCGGCTCGACGGCTGCCGACTCCGGCACCGCGCGCAGTACATGGGTCGACCGGTCACGGCGGGGCCCTTGCACGGGCGCCGACGGCTCCGGTGCCGCCCATCGGGCCGCCTCCTCACCGAGGTGGGCAGGCGCGGCGGCACTCTCGTGCGCGGCCCCGGCCCGAGGGCCTCCCCCGCTTCCCGGCGCCCCCGCGAACCCCTTCGGCTCGTTCACCCGCACGGGTTCCCCGGCGTACTGGCTGGAGCCGTCGACGTGGATCCGGAGGGGGACGACGTAACCGATGCGCTCGTCGTGGACGGTGGCGAGGACGGGGTGGCCGGTGGCGAGGGCTAGGCGGTGGAGGTAGTCGAGGGCGGCGGCCTGGAGGGACTCCCCGGCGGCCGGGGGCACCGGCATGCCGCCGACACTCGCACCGGCCTCGGCGGAGACGCGCACGTCGATCGGGGTCAGCCCGGCCGACGCACGCCCCGCGCGCTTGAGTTCCCGCTTCTGTTCGCGGCTGAGTCGAGTCATCGTTCCCTCACTCGGGTCGGGCAGAAGGAGAAGGAGAGGTGGTGGACGAGGCGGCGGAGTCCGCGCCTGACGGGTCCGGTGGCGACACCTCTGCCTCCACCGTACGCACCTCGTCCACCCGCCATGGCTCGTCCTTGCCCGAACGAGCCAGCTTCACATAGACCGTGGCCTGGGGGCCGGTCCCGGTCCAGCCGTCGCGGCCGTGTGCCGTGCCGTCGACGAAGAGGGCGCGGTAGGCGTCCCGCGAGGAGTCGGACGGTGCGTCACCGTCGTCGTCCGGTTCCACCTCGACGGTGGTCCACGCCTCGTGCGCGGCCCAGGAGTTCCACTGGTCGCCCGCGCCGCTCGCGGGGCGGTACGAGCGCTCGGCCTTCGCCTTGGCCGCGGTGAACCAGCGGACGGAGCGCAGTACGGCGTCGTGCGGGCCGGTGTCGTACTTCGTGTCGTGGCCGTACGCGACCTCGACCCAGGCCTCGGCGACGGCGGTCGCGTCCGTGTCGTCGACGCCCGTGGGACTCGGGACGTGCGCGTCCGGGCCGAGCCGTTTACCGGACGGCAGGGGTGCCTTGGGGGTGAAGGGCGGTTCGGACGAGGCCGTGGTGCCGCCCGCCGTCTCGCGGTGGTCCTCCAGGCCGCATGCGGCGAGAACCGCCACACCGGTCACCGTCGCGAGCGCGACCGCGCCCGCCCTGCGAGCCCTGCCGAGTCCCCCGGTCCCGGTCGCGGTCGCGTCCAGCCCGGGGCGCTCGTCACGCCCCCCGCGCCCGCCGCGCGCATCGCGCATCACGTTCACCCTCGTCCCCCTCCTCACCTCAGTGTCCTTCCTCGCCGATCGCGTCGTCCACGTGGGCCGCGTCGTCCACGCAGAGCGCCGCGCCCCCATCACCCTCGTCATCGCTACAGCCCCAACCACGGCGCCGGATTCACGTACGCGCCGTTCTGCATCACCTCGAAGTGGAGGTGTGCGCCCGTCGAGTAGCCCGTCGAGCCGACCAGGCCGACCCGTTGGCCGACCTTCACCTTGTCGCCGGCCTGAACACCGAGGCCGCTCAGCATGTGGTTGTAGGTCGTGGAGATGCGGTCGCCGTTGATGGTGCCGTGGGAGATGACGACGCGGTTGCCGTAGCCGTTGGTCCAGCCCGCGAAGGTGACCTCACCGTCGCGGGCGGCGAGGACCGGCTTGCCCTCGGCCACGCCGAAGTCGGTGCCGGTGTGCAGTTTGCGGACCCCGAGTATGGGGTGCATGCGCCAGCCGTACGGGGAGGTCACGGGCGGGTTGCCGGAGAGCGGCAGCGCCATCTCCCTGCCGTCCGGGAGCTTGCCCGGCGGGTCGTCCACCGACTCGTACTTGGCGATGAGGGACTTGATACGGACGACGTAGTTCTGGGTCTCGGTGTAGGGCGGGATGCCGCCGTACTGCCGCACGGCGCCCGGGCCCGCGTTGTACGCGGCGAGCGCCAGGTCGAGGGTCTCGCCGGTCGCCTGCCCCCGGTCCTTGTAGCCCTGGACCTGCTTGGCGAGGGCGCAGTCGTAGCGGCCCTGGGCCATGATCGCGTCGCCGGGGTCGTACGGGGATATGCGGCCGTTGCCGTCGTCGTCCCTGCTCCAGCTCGGCCAGGTCCCGGGCATGAACTGGCTCAACCCCTCGGCGCCGACCGGAGACTTGGCGTTCGGGTTCCAGCCCGACTCGGCCTCGATCTGCGCGGCGATCACGGCCGGCTTGATGACGTCGCACATGGCGCCCGCCTTGAGCACCCAGGGCACGTACTCCGCCGGGACCTGGCCCGACTTGAGGCCACCGCCGACCCCCTGCTCCTCGGCCTCGGCCTCGCTGCCCCCGCTCACCGCGACCATCATCACCACCGGCATCATCACCGCCGCCACGCAGCCGCCGACGACCCAGGTCGTGACGGACCCTCCCCCGTTGGACATCTGCTCCCCTCAACGTCGAAGCGGCGAAGTTCAGTCATGTTCCTGCCACTTGAGTCCAGTCGGACGAGTCTCGCCGCTCACCCCCGTTCCGTGCGTCACCAGCGCGTCACAGGCTCGTCGCAGGAACTCACGTCCCGATTCCCAAGCCGCCCGCACGCCGTGAAGATCGGGGGTGGGCGCCTCGCCGGACGCGGATCCGGCGGCGAGCACCGCGCCGGAGTGCGACGGGCACGCCGGACTCAGGAAGACTGCTGCGATCAGCGGCGGAAACGGGGAGTGGTGGAGAGCGGTGATGCGGTGATGCAGCCGGGCACAGGACAGGCGGCGGCCGGGCCGGAGATCTGGGTGCGTGGGCCGGTCATGGAACCGGAGGCACGGCCGCAGGACCCGCCGCCCCGGGCGACCGCGAGCGCGCGGCGGTTCTCCTGGGTCGCCACGCACGGCGGCGCCGGGTGCACCACCCTCGCGACGGTCTTCGGCGGCCATGACACGGGCCGCAACTGGCCGCGTCCCGAACACGGCGAACCGGCGTCGGTGCTCCTGGTGGGGCGCACGCACGCCGCCGGGCTCGACGCGGTCTCGCACACCCTGGACATCTTCCGCCGGGGCGACGCGCCGCCGGGGCTCGACCTCGACGCGATCGTGCTGGTCGCGGACGCGCCCGGCCGGCTGCCCCGGCAGCTCGTACAGCGCGTGAAGGTGATCGGTTCCGTCATAGACGTCTACCGCGTGCCCTGGGTGCCCGCCTGGCGCACCGGCGATCTCACCGGACCGCCGCCGCGGGAGAGCGCGGCGCTGGCCCGTCTGACCGGGAGGACCCCATGAGCAGCACCCTGTACGCCGCCGCCACGACGCTGGCCGCACCTCCGGCCGTGGTCACCAACGAGCTGAACTACGTGCTGAACATCCTCGCCTGGCTGGTCACCGCCGCCGGTGTGTGCGGGCTGCTGATCGTCGGCTCGCGGATGGCCGTCTCGCTGCGGTCCGGGGAGGGCGACGAGCATCTCAGCCAGTTCGCCATGGTCATGGGCGCCTGCGTCATCGGCGCGACGGCGGGGCCGATCGTCGGGTTCCTGCTCTAGATCGTCGGGTTCCTGCTGCAGCAAGAGGTGGGCGGGACGGCGCAGCGGCCCGTCGGTTCCTCGTGAACCGGCGGGCCGCTGTCGTACCTGAACCGCCCCTGAACCGCCTCGGGACGAAGGGTGATCGCGAACACCGATCGCGAACCGATGACGGACACGGATGACGAACACCGTTACGAGCCACGCCCCTTCGCCGCAGGTCCCCGCCTTCCTGACGACACGTCACTGTCCCGGAGATGACGAGAGCTTCCCGTCTGTCACGAGCACGTCACCGACAGGTGCTGGATCACTACATCGCTTGGTTTCGGCTCACAGGAGTCGCCAAGCTCACAGGGCGACCGGGAACCCGGGCACCTCACGCCGGCCCGAAAGCATCCCACTGTCCCATCCGCTCACATCAGTTGACGTCGGCCCGCCGCCCACGGCGGACCGATCGAGACAACGGGGAGAAACCACATGCTGCACGCGATGGCCGCCAAGGCGCATCAGTCCCTCTACCTGGCCGACGGCACGGTCCCCAACCCCAACCGCGACGCCCCCGCCGAACTCACCGGCAAGGTCGACACCGTGCTCGGCATCGTCGCCTGGGCCGGCACCGCCGCGGGTGTCGCGGGTGTGCTGATCACCGGCGCGATGATGGCGATCTCCATGCGCCGGGGCGAGGGCTCGGAGCACATGGGCCGACTCGGCATGGTCCTCGGCGGCTGTGTCCTGGTCGCCACCGCCGGCCCGCTCGTGAACTTCGTCTTCTAGCCGACCGAGCACGTCGAAAGGGGGAGCGACGATGCTGAACTCCGGCCGGCCCCAAGGGGGCAGCGGAGAGTGGGAGCAGCCGTTCTGGCAGCAGCGGGGCTGGATCCTGTCGGCCGGGTTCCTGGTGGTGCTGCTCGTCCTCGCGGTCCTCTTCGCGGTGACGGGCGACGGCGGCGAGGGGCCGGCCGGTTCGTCCGGCGATCCGAACCCGGAGCCGACCTCGACCTCGACGTCGAAGTCGCCGGACGGCAAGGGGACTTCGGACGCCCGGCCCGCCGGCTGCCGCACCGACGACCGTGACCAGGCCAAGCCCACCGGGGCGCCGCGCGACTTCCACTGGAAGGCCAACGGCACCGGTCTGGTCCCGGTCTCGAAGGCGGCGGGCCCGCTGAAGTACGACGGACCGGTCTGGTCCTGCTTCGCGCACACCCCGCTGGGGGCCGTCATGGCCGCCCACTCCATCACCGACCACCTCAGCTACGACGGCTGGCGCAAGGTCGTCGACCGGCAGGTCGTGCCGGGGGCGGGCCGCGACGCGCTGATCGCGAGCCGCTCCCAGGAGGCCGACAAGTCCACCACGGGCTCGCCGGACGCCGGAGGCTACGCCGGCTTCACGGTCCTGTCGTACGACGAGACGCAGGCGACCGTGATGGTCCTGGTGCGCGGCATGGGCGACGGCGGCTTCGGCTCCGCCTCGGTGACCGTGCGCTGGCGGGACGGCGACTGGAAGCTCTCCCCCGACCCGGACGGCACGGTGTACAGCGGTGTGTCGCAGGTGAGCGGCACCGACGGCTTCGTCACCTGGGAGGCGTGAGATGGCCTGCTCCTGGAAGATCTACGACTGCCTCATCGAAGAGGGCGGAAAGCAGTTCACCGAGGGTGCCGTGGTCGTCTTCGCCAAGGCGATCGGCGACGGCGCGGCGGAGGTGCTCAAGGCGCTGAACGGCGTCTGGCTGAACATCGACGTGAACGACCCGACGGGAAACGGCGGCGGTCACGGGCAGGCCACCTCGGGCAGTCCCATCGGGCAGATCACCGCGGAGATCAACTGGATCGTCGCCTACGTGGCGGTGGCCTCGTTGCTGCTCGCCGCCATCCGGATGGCCGTGGACCGCAAGGGCCAGTCGATGAAACAGGCGTTCATGGGGATGTGGAAGGTCATCCTCGTCGGTGCCGCCTCCGTCCCCGTGGTCACGGCCCTCATGACGGCGTCGGACGCCTACGCCAAGGACGTGTACGCGAGAGCCGACCTCGGTGACAAGGCCGCCGAGATGCTGGGCGTGCTGACGCTCAACCAGCCGGGTCTGGTGCTGATCTTCGGTCTGCTGGTGATGCTGTCGAGCTTCGTGCAGATCGTGCTGATGTACATCCGCATCGGTGTCCTGATCATGCTGGTCGGCACGCTGCCGCTGGCCGCCGTCTCCTCGATGACCGGGTGGGGCGAGGGCTGGTGGAAGAAGCACATCGGCTGGCTCGCGGCCTGGCTGCTGTACAAGCCGGCGGCGGCCCTGATCATCTACTCGGCCACCTCGATGACCAAGGACACCAAGGACCTGAACCAGGTCATCGCCGGCATGGGCATGCTGATCATGGCTGTGTTCGCCCTGCCCGCCCTGCTCAAGCTGATCGTCCCCGCCACGGCCGCCCTGGGCGGCACCTCCGGCGGCACGGTCGCGCTGGGCGCCGCCAACAACATGGCCTCCGGCGCGGTCAGCATC
>NZ_LRTR01000217.1 GCF_001550375.1 Streptomyces europaeiscabiei
CCTTCGCGGTCCAGGCCGCCGCGGTCGTCGTACAGACGGGCATGCAGGCGGCGTCCGAGGTCGCCGGCTCCCTCGACGACAACGACGGGATGAAGGGCCACAACCAGTAGCCCCAGCCCCAGGGAAAAGGGCGCCACAGGCCCTTTCCCCAGGGGCGCGGGGCTGTATCAACTCGCGGCTCCGCCGCGTGGGCGCGAGCAACCACGACCGACCCGCAGCCGCCATCGCTCAGAACCACCCGAGCTCGTAGGCACTCAGAACCCAGCGAACTACAGCCGGAAGAAGGAACCCCATGTCCACCGACGCCCTCACGCGTCCCACCTACGGAAACTGGCGCAGACCCCGCCGTCCCGGCCTCGGCCCGCTGGGCCTGCTCGGCACCGTCGTAGCCTTCGGCGGACTCCTGGTCGCACTGCTCGCCTCGCTGGTCTCGCTGACGGCCGCGATCCTCGTCCTCATCCCCCTCGGCCTCTTCCTCGCCCCGCTCGCGCTGCGCACGGTGGACGGCCGCAACATCTATCAGGTGGCCGCGGTGCGTATCGGTTGGCTCAGGCGCAAGGCGAACGGCTCGACCACCTACGTCTCCGGCCCGCTCTCCAAGCGCCCCGGCGGCCGCTACCACCCGCCGGGCCTGCTCGCCCGCACCAGGATGTACGAGGGCCACGACGCCTACAACCGCGCCTTCGGCGTCCTCCACCACCCCGGCCGCAACCTCTCCACGGTGGTCCTGGCCTGCGAGCCGGACGGCGGTTCTCTGGTCGACCCCGAGCAGGTCGACATCTGGGTGGCGTCGTGGGGCGACTGGCTCGCCCGGCTCTCGCACGAGCCCGGCCTGCGCGGCGCCCAGGTCGTCGTGGAGACCGCGCCGGACACCGGGACACGGCTGGCGGCCGAGGTCCTGCCGCGCATCGCGCCGGACGCCCCGGCCGCGGCCCGCGCGGTCATGGAGGAGGTCGTCGCGCGCTACCCCTCCGCCTCCTCCGAGATGCACACGTACATCGCCCTCACCTACGGCCCCACCGGCGGCCCCAAGCGGGACGTCCAGGACGTCATCACCGACCTGTCGATGCGGCTGCCCGGCCTGCTGTCGGGCCTGGTCGCGGCCGGCGGCGGCTCCGCCTATCCACTGTCCGCCGAGCGGCTCGCCGAGGTCGTGCGGGTGGCGTACGACCCCGCCGTCGCCCCCGATGTGCTGAGCGCGCGGGCCGAGCACTCCACGACCGGCCTGGACTGGGCGGACGCGGGTCCGGCGGCCGCCGTGGAGTCGGTGCAGGCGTACAAGCACGACTCGGGTGTCTCGCGGACGTGGATGCTGACGCTGGCGCCGCGCGGCACGGTCCGGTCGAGCGTGCTGCGGGGCCTGCTGGAGCCCGCGTCGGGCACGCGCCGCAAGCGGGTCTCGCTGGTCTACCGCCCGATCGACCCGGCGACCTCCGCCCGCATCGTCGAGGCCGACCGGCGCACCGCGCACTTCATGGCGGGCTCGAAGCGGGGGCTGGTCCAGGCGCGGGCCAGTTCCGAGATGCAGGCGGCGGAGCAGACCGCGGCCGAGGAGGCGGCGGGCGCCGGGCTCGTGGAGTTCTCGATGATGCTGACGGTCACCGTGGACAGCGAGGAGCAGCTGCCGGACGCGGCGATCACCGTACGCAACCTCCAGGCGTCCTCCCGTGTCCTGATGCGCCCCGCCGACCGTATGCAGGCCTCGGCGTTCACCTGCACACTCCCCGTCGGCCTGCTGCCGTGGGAGCACACCCTCGTTCCGTACCAGATCAGGGAGGCGCTGTGAGCAAGCGCGCTGCTGTACGTCCTCGGACCGCGCCCCCACGTGGGTGGTTCGGCCCCGGCGGCGGACAGGTCGGTCATGTCGACCCGCCCGCCCTGTGGCGGGCGACGACGGTCCAGGCGTGCGGCCTGTGGCCCTTCGCGGCGGGCTCCGGCGCCCCCATGACCGGGGTGCCGCTGGGCCAGCACCTGCACACGGGTGCCACGGTCTGCGGCGACCCCATCTCCTGGTTCACCCGGGCCCGTTACATCTCCAACCCGTCCCTCTTCATGCTCGGCATGCCGGGCCTCGGCAAGTCCACGCTGGTCAACCGGATGCTGATCGGCATGTGCGCGACCGGTGTCACCCCGCTGGTCCTCGGCGACCTCAAGCCGGACTACGCCGACACCGTACGGGCGCTCGGCGGCCAGGTGATCTCCATCGGGCGCGGGGTGGGCGGCATCAACGTCCTCGACCCCGGTGCGATGGGCGAGGCGGCGCTCCGGATCGGCGGTGAGCGGGGCCGGATCCTGGCGGCGGAGGCGCACGGCCGTGTGCTGAACATGGTCGCGGCGCTCATCACCATCGTCCGGGGCCGCCCGATGGACGACCACGAGCAGTCGGTGCTGTCCGCGTGCCTGCACCATCTGACGGAACGCGCGAAGCCGGGGCGTGCCCCTCTGCTGCCCGATCTGCTGAAGGTGCTGGACGAGGGCCCGGACCGGGTCCGCGCGGTCACCCTGGACCGCGGCGATGTGGCGCGCTACCAGGAGGCGGTGGACCCGCTGCACCGCTCACTGCTGGGCGTCCTGGACGGCCCGCTGGGCGGCACCTTCGCCTCCGAGACCTCCACCCGCATCAACCCGGCCGCGCCCGCCGTCTGCGTCGACATCTCCCGCATCGGTGAGGCGGACACGCAGCTCACGGCCGCGGCGATGCTGGCGGCGTGGTCGGACGGCCTCGGCACGGTCGCGGCGGCCCACGCCCTCGCGGACGCGGGCCTGGCCCCGCAGCGCTGGTTCTTCACGGTCCTCGACGAACTCTGGCGCCCCCTGCGGGCCGCCTCCGGCATCGTCGAACGCATCGACGCGCTCACCCGCCTCAACCGCTCCCTCGGCCTCGGCGACGCGAAGATCACGCACACCCTGAAGGACGCGGAGGCGCTGGGCAGCGCGGCCGACCGGGCGAAGGCGCGCGGCTTCGTGGAGCGGGCCGGGATGGTCGTGTGCGCCGGCCTCCCCCGTTCGGAGATGAAGGAACTCGGCGAGATCGTCGGCCTGTCGGAGCGCGAGATCGACCTCGTGTCGTCCTGGTCGTCCCCGCCCGGCTGGGCCAGCACGGGCGGCAACGAGGAACCGCCGGGCCGTGGGCGCTTCCTGATCAAGGTGGGCGGACGGCCGGGGATCCCGATCAAGGTGTCGATCACGGACACGGAGAGGGAGTTGCACAACACGAACACGAGGTGGACACCGAAGCCGACGCTTTCGAAGACCGGGCGCCCATGAGTTCGGGGGTGCGGATGCGTCGGCGGGTGCGGGTGGTGTGTGGTTGCTCGCGCAGTTCCCCGCGCCCCTCGAAAAGCAGGGGCTGCGCCCCGTGCTTTTCGTCTTCAGGGGCGCGGGGAACTGCGCGAGAAGCCCCACCGACCCGCACCCGCCGACGCACCCGCACCCCCGAGCCATGAGGCGCCGCCCAAGGGGGTCGAAGGGACACCGCCCTTGGGGGATGGGACGGGTAGGGGCGGCGGGGGCGAGAGAACATCCATCAGCTGACGGGGGACATCGAATGGCCGCACGCAAGCAACAGCACACCACCGGCGACGACCTGCTGCCCTGGATCATCCCCGGCGCCGCCCTGCTCATCGGCACCCTCTTCCTCGGCGCCTGGCTCGGCGGCACCCTGGCCGCAGCCCTCACCGGCGCCGGCTGGGCCCCACCCCCCTTCACCCTGGCCACGATGAAGACCCTCGTCACGGACGGCCCGACAGCCGTCTGGCCGACGACGTCACCCGGCGCGGTCGCCACCGGCACGGGCACGGTCTTCGGCGCCACCCTCGCCCTGCTCGTCACCCCGGTCGTACTCGTCCGCCGCCGGGGCCGCAGGCCCACCGGTCTGGCCGGCCGACGCGAACTCTCCGGCCTCCTCCCGAAGGGCGCCACCGCCAGGGCCCGCCAGCTCCGCCCGTCCCTGGCGAAGTCGGGCAGGCTCCCGCCGGACGACACGGGCAACCTCCTCGGCGACCTGGAACCCGGCGGCCCCGAACTCCGCAGCAGCTACGAGGACGTGGAGCTGGACCTGATGGCCCCGAGGGCCGGCAAGTCCACCGGCATCGCCGTCCCGCGAGTCCTGCGGGCCCGCGGCAGTGTGCTGCTGACCTCGAACAAGGCGGACGTGTACAGCGTGACCCGCGCGGAGCGCGAACGGGCGGGCACGGTCTGGACGTTCGACCCGCAGGGCATCGCGCACACGGCGCGCGGCCTGTGGTGGGACATGCTCGCCGACGCGGCCACCATCGAGGGCGCCCGCCGCCTCGCCGGCCACTTCGTCGGCGCGGTCAACGACGACGCGTCGAAGCGCGACTTCTGGATCTCGGCGGCCCAGAACACGCTCACCGCCCTGTTCCACGCGGCCAACCGGGGCAGGCGGCAGGTGGACGAGGTACTGGCCTGGCTGGCGGACCCGGCCGACCGTACGCCGGTCGACCTGCTCCGCGACGCGGGCATGGCGGCCCTCGCCGACCAGCTCCAGGGCACAGTCCAGGGCGCGGTCGAGACCCGGGACGGCATCTACGAGACGGCCCGCCAGTGCGTGGCGTGCCTGCTCGATCCGACGATCGCGGCCTGGGTGAGCCGGGACCCGGACCTGCCGCAGTTCCTGCCCGAGCGGCACGCTCTGTCGTCGGACACGCTCTATCTGCTCTCCAAGGACGGCGGCGGCTCGGCGGCCGGTGTCATCGCCGCGTGCGCGGACTCCGTACTGCGCGCCGGAGTCGTGGCGGCCGAGCGGATGGGCGGGCGCCTGGACCCGCCGATGACGGCCGTGCTGGACGAGGCCGCCAACGTCTGCCGTATCTCCGACCTGCCCGACCTCTACTCCCACTTCGGCTCGCGCGGCATCAACGTCGTGACCCTGCTGCAGAGTTACCGCCAGGGCGCGCGGGTGTGGGGCGAGGCCGGGATGGACGCGCTGTGGAGCGCCGCCACCATCAAGCTGCTCGGCGCGGGCCTCGACGACGCGGACTTCGTCGAGAAGGTCTCACGGCTGGTCGGCGAGCACGACGTGTCGACGGTGAGCTACTCCCGCGGCAGGGACGGGCGTTCCCGCTCCACGTCGTACCGCCTCGAACGCATCCTTCCCGCCGACCGCATCCGCGCCCTCCCCAAGGGCACCGCCCTTCTCCTCGCCACCGGCGTCAGGCCCGCCCTGGTCCGCCTGCGCCCCTGGTACGCCGAACCCGGCGCCGACCGCATCGCCCTCGCCGCCCGTGCCGAGGTCAAGGCCATCACGGCGAGGGCGGCGGAGGGGATCGTCCGATGAGGCCGCGCGTGTCCCCGCAGGTGACGCAGAAGCCCTACGAGGAGAGCACCCGATGACCACCATCGTCGAACAGCACGGCCCGGAACGGCCGCTCCCCGCCGCCCCGCCGTTCATCCTCTACCTCGACGGCGCCGAGTACGCGGAGGAGATGCACGCTCTGGCCGTGTGGGTCGGGGACCTGCTCCTGCCGGTCTACGGCCGCGAGGTCACCTCGCAGCAGCCCTGGTGCCCGCGCTGGTGGGAGCACCTGGAGGCGGTGGCGCGTCTGCACGCCCTGTGGCTGGCCTGGCAGGAACTCACCGACCCCATGGCGGGCGCGTCGGGCCCGGCCGTGTGGCACCGCGACCACCTCGGCCCCGTCCTGGCCGAACTCCGCTCCCCCGTCGGCCCGTTCGCGGGCTGCAAGGCGGGCGCCCACCGCGCGAAGCAACCACCGGCCGTGGAGCCGTACGGGACGGAGACCTGAGCCGACGGGTACGTGGGCGGACGGGGCCCCGGCCGGGTGGCCCCCCTACCCTTGACCGACGCGCAGCCGATCACAAGGCGGCCACCAGCGGAAACGGATCGAAACTCGAAAATCGTCGTCCGCGGCCGACAGGAGAGACAACCATGGACAACTCGACCCTCCGGTACTTCGAGGACGTCGTCGACTGGCGCCACCGCCGGGCGGGCCGGGCGCACACCCTGGTGCGGGCGGTGCACTCGACCGTCACCGGTCGGGCGGTCGCGGTCGTGTCCGAGCTGGCGAGCAACCCCGACGACCGGGGCATCACCGACGACTTCGGCAGCGTCGCCGACGCCGTACTGCCCGCCCTGCGCCGGGCGTTCGGCTCGGAGCCGGCCGAGGTCTTCTGGATCGCCCACTTCGGCGCGTTCTCGTACCACGACCCGACCGGACCGGAGTCCTTCACCCTGATCACCCTCACGCCGGGCCCGGACGGGCACACCGACGACCTGTCGGGCGACCGGACGTTCACCGCCCACGACGTGGAGGAACTCCTCGGCCACGAGCTCGAACCGGTCGGCCGGGTGCTCGCCCGGATCGACCACGAAGCGACACGGGGGTGAGCCGCGGATGACCGACCATGTGTCGGGGCGTGACGTACTGCGCCAGGCCAAGGAGTTGTACGCCCCCTACCGGGACGCCGTGGCCCCGACGGGACAGCGGGTGGCGATCATCCGCTTCCGGCCCGCGGAGAACGATCCGGCGGAGTGGAAGGTGAAGCTGGAGGCGTCGAAGGTCTCCGCCGAGCAGAAGGTGAAGAGCTTCGAACACCTGGGCTTCCGGGCGGACCATGTGGTGATGCCGCCGGGCACCACGCGTGCGCAGTTCGCCGAAGCACTGGAGCGCGCCAACCGGGACCCCGCGACCCGGGCGATCATCGTGCAGTTCCCGCCGCCGGCCCATCTCCAGCCGCTCGTACAGCGGATGGACCCCGCCAAGGACATCGACGCGCTCACCAAGGGCCGCTCCCCGTACACCGCGTGCGCCACGGCCGAGGGCATCTGCCGGGTCGTGGAACCGTTCGCCCGGGACGACCCGCTGATCGCGGTCGTGGGCAGCAAGGGGTTCGTCGGGCAGGGCGTCGTCACCACCCTGCGCGCACAGGGCCACCGGCTCATGGAACTCGACGCCGGAGACGACCTCCGGCGGGTACGCGACGCCGACATCGTCGTCTCCGTCACCGGCAACCCCGGCATCCTCGGCCCCGACCATCTCCGTCCCCATCACCGGCTCGTCGTCGACTCCGGGTTCGTACCGCAGGCGGACGGCACCGTGAAAGGTGACGTCCAGCGGGCGGCCTACGACATCCCACAGCACCTCACCCCCGTCCCCGGCGGCATCGGCCCGGTCGAGATGGCCACGCTCATGGAACGCGTCGTCCGCCGCGAGGTGGACCCCGACGCCCCTTCCTGGAAGGTCGAGCCCCGCCCGTACCTGACCAGGGAGCAACTGAACCAGCCGTCCCCGGAGACGACACGAGCGCCGACGGCGGCGGCCCGGACAGCGGCACCGACATCGACGTCGACAGCCGACGAGCGGCAGGGGCCCGGGCAGGGGCATGGGCAGGGGCAGGGGCAGGGGGCAGAGCCCGGGCGAGAGCCGACGAGTCTTCGGGGGGCTGCCGGGCAGCGGTCCACAACCGGCCCGGGAGCGGCAGGGCAGCGGCCCACGACCGGCCCGACGGTGGCAGGGCAGCAGGCCCCCGCCTCCGGCAATCCGGTCGCGGACGCCGCCCGGCGCCGTACCGGCGGCG
>NZ_LRTR01000218.1 GCF_001550375.1 Streptomyces europaeiscabiei
GGCCTGGTGCCGATGGCGACCGGCACGGACGGCGCCGGGTCGGTCCGTATCCCGGCCGCGTGGTGCGGCGTCGTCGGCCTGAAGACCACGAACGGGCGCCTGCCCTCCCCCGACCGCACCGGCCTCGCGGCGGCCGGCGTCCTCACCCGCTACGCGTCGGACGCGGCGGCGTACTGGCGCTGCGTGACGCAAGCGGGAGACGCGCAGGGTTCGGGAGACAGGGGAAGCGGCGGCACGAAGCACGACGGGCCGGAGCAGCCGTACGCGGCGGAGCGGCCGTACGCGGCGGAGCAGCCGTACGCGGCGGAGCAGCCGTACGCGGCGGAGCAGCCGTACGCGGCGGAGCAGCCGTACGCGGCGGAGCAGCCGTACGCGGCGGAGCAGCCGTACGCGGCGGAGCAGCCGTACGCGGCGGAGCAGCCGTACGCGGCGGGGACGACGGGGACGACCGGAACGACGCGAGCCGTTGCGGCGGCTGAAGTGACACAGGCGGCCGACGGATCTCCCCCCGTCGCCGTCTGGTCGGCCGACCTCGGCTTCGCCGACACCGATCCCGAGCCCGCCGCGATCGCCCACGGCGCCGTACTCCGCCTCGCGGACGCCGGTCTCGTACGACTCACGGGACTCACAGGACTCACGGGACTCACAGGACTCACAGGACTCGTGCGGCCGCCAGTACGCCAGGCACACCCGCCCGTCCACCAGGGCACCCCTCCCTCGCGGGCGGCGAACCCGCCCGAGCCGCAGCCGGGTCCGCCCAAGCAGCATCCGCATCGGCATCCGCTCCGCCTGGAGGACCCCGCGCCGGCCTGGCTCGCCCTCCGCGCCGCACCGACTCCCGACGCCCACCCGGCCCCCCTCCAGGCCGCCCAGGAACTCCGCGCCGAGAACGACCGGCGGCTCGCCGCCCTCTTCGCCGAGGTGGACCTGGTCCTCACCCCCACCACACCCAACGCGCCCCACGGTCACGACGGCCCAGGTGACCGCTACTCCACGGCTCTGACCTGGGCGTTCAACCTCAGCGGGCATCCCGCCACGAGCATCCCGGCCGGCTTCGACTCCGACGGCTGCCCGGTCGGCCTGCAGCTGGTGGCGCGGCACGGCGACGAGGCCCTGTTGCTGCGTGTGGCGGAAGCCGCCGAGGCCGTCCTGGAGTACCCCGACCCGGAAACGGAGACCCCGGCATGAGATGGACCGTCCACGGCGAACGCACACTCCACGACACCCCGTGGGTCAGGCTGCGCTCACTGGACGTCGAGCGGCCGGACGGCACGCGCGGCGACTACCACGTGGTCAGGCTGCGGGACCTCGCCGTCACCGCGGCCGTGGACGACCGCCGACGGGTCCTGATGATGTGGCGCCACCGCTTCGTCACGGACACCTGGGCCTGGGAGCTGCCCATGGGTCTGGTCGAGGACGGGGAGCGGCCCGAGGAGGCGGCGGCGCGGGAGCTGGAGGAGGAGACGGGGTGGCGGCCGGGGTCGCTGCGGGAACTGCTCCACACCCAGCCTGCGGCCGGGATCACCGACACCCGGCACTTCGTGTTCCGCACGGACGACGCCCGGCGTATCGGCGAGCCCACGGAACAGAACGAGTCGGACCGCCTGGAGTGGATCCCCCTGACCGATGTGCCCGGCCTGATCACCCGCCGGGAGATCGTCAGCAGCGCCACCCTCGTCGGCGTCATGGCCCTGCTGCTGGAACTGCCGCCTCCGGGGCCGACCGCACGTGAGTGACCCCCTTGGCAATGCATGCGTGCGCATATATTGTGCATGCGTGTAATCGTCGTGCGCCACATACCCAGGGGGGACCCCATGACCCGCCGATTCCTGTTCGTCCTCGGCAGCAGCCGGTCGGACGGCAACACCGAGATGCTGGCCCGCGCGGCCGCCGAGCAGTTGCCCGACGGGGTCGAACAGCGCTGGCTGGACCTCGCGGAGCACCCGTTGCCGGACTTCGAGGACCTGCGTCGCGACAGCGACCACGTACGGCCGGAGGGCGACAACAGGGCGTTGCTGCTGGACGCCACGCTCGCGGCCACGGACATCGTGATCGTGTCGCCGCTGTACTGGTATTCCGTGTCCGCCCACGTCAAGCGGTACCTCGACCACTGGTCGGGGTGGCTGCGCACCCCGGGTCTCGACTTCAAGGAGACGATGGCGGGCCGCACCCTCTGGGGCGTCACCGCGCTCGCCCACTACGAGGAGGAGGTCGCCGAGCCGCTCATCGGGACGCTCAACAACTCCGCCGCGTACCTGGGCATGCGCTTCGGCGGAGTCCTGCTGGGCAACGGCAGCAAGCCCGGTGACGTACTCCGCGACACCGCGGCACTGACCCGCGCGAAGACGTTCCTCACCGGGGAACCGCCGTTCGCGCGCTTTCCGTACGACACGGACGCGGACACCCACGCGGCTGCCGCCTGAGCGACGTCAGGCCGTGATGTCCTTCGCCGTGAACCTCGCCCACGCCGCCGACCCGAACACCGCCGCGTACAGGGCCTGGAGGCCGAGGTTGCGTTGGAGGTCGTCCCAGTAGACCGGCTCGCGCATGAGGTCGGCGAAGGAGAGCCAGTAGTGGGAGAAGAAGTACGGGTGGAGGGCGTCGAGCTGGGGGATCTGGTCGAGGATCTGCACGGTGATGAGCAGCCCGACCGTGGTGGCCATCGCGGCGATGCCACTGTTGGTGAGGGTGGAGACGAACAGGCCCAGGGCCGCGATCCCGATCAGTGACGCGGCCACCGCCAGCGCGATCAGCAGCGCCCGCACCAGGCCCTCGGCGAAACTGATCCGCGTACCGGAGATCGTCGTCAGATCCCCGAGAGGGAACAGCAATGCTCCGACCGCCAGTGCGGAGGCTGCCACGACGAGGGTCGCGACCAGGCAGAACGTCATGGTCGCCGCGTACTTGGTGAGCAGCAGCCGGGTCCGGCCGGCGGGTGAGACCAGCAGATAGCGCAGGGTGCCCGCGTTCGCCTCGCCCGCGATCGCGTCCCCGGCGATCACACCGACCGCCATCGGCAGGAAGAAGGGGAGCGTCGCGGCGAGCGCCGTGAACACCAGGAACAGCCCGTTGTTGGTGATCTGCGCGATGAACGCGGGCCCGCCGCCACCGCCGCCCCCACCGCCCGGTCCGCCGCCCGACCCGCCACCCGTCTCGATCCGCACCGCGATCCCGACGAGGACCGGCACCGCCGCGAGCACACCCAGCAGCGCGATCGTCCGCCACCGCCGGAAGGTCGTCACCAACTCGCTGCGGAACAGCCCGAAGGTCCACAGGAGGCTGGGTGTACGGGTGGCGACGGTGGGCGAAGCGGCTTCGGACGCCGCTTCCTCCGGCGTCGCTCCGCCACCGGACGTGCCGGCCCCCGGCGCCCGTTCCCCCGACGTATCAACCCGCGACATCGAAGCCCTCCCCAGTGAGCGCCACGAACGCGTCCTCCAGCGAGGCGCGTTCGAGGACGAAGCCGCGGACGCGAACGCCCGCGGTGACCAGTGCGGCGTTCAGTTCGGCGAGGTCGCGGTCGGGCGGTGGCGGTTCCGCCGTCACCCGGCCCCCCACGCCGGCCCCGACCCCGCCGACCCCAGCCCCAGCGGCCCCGTCCCCCTGCGTCACGACCACATCCCCGACGCCCTGCTCCTTGAGCACCCTGGCCGCGTCCGCCGTGTCGGGGGTGGTGACGACGAGGCGGCCGCGCGCGCCGGCGGCCAGTTCGGCCACCGGGCCCTGGATGAGGAGCCGGCCGTGGGCCATGACGGCGGCATGGGTGCACACCTGCTCGATCTCGTCGAGCAGGTGCGAGGAGAGGAAGACGGTGGTGCCGTCGGACGCCAGCTCCCGTACCAGGGACCGGATCTCCCGCATGCCCTGCGGATCGAGCCCGTTGGTCGGCTCGTCGAGGACGAGAAGACGGCGCGGCTGGAGCAGCGCCGAGGCGAGGCCCAGCCGCTGCTTCATGCCCAGCGAGTACGCCTTCGCCTTCTTGCCGGCGGCTGCCGCGAGCCCCACCCGGTCGAGCGCGGCCGCGACCCGCGTACGCCGGGTGCGCGGGTCGGCGGTCGGGTCGGCGGAGTCGTAGCGCAGCAGGTTGTCGCGGCCGGAGAGGAACCCGTACAGGGCGGGCCCCTCGATGAGTGCGCCCACGTGCGGGAGGACGGTCCGGGTGGCGCGCGGCATGGGCAGGCCGAGGACCCGGGCCGTGCCCGAGGTCGGCTCGATCAGACCCATCAGCATGCGGATGGTGGTGGTCTTGCCCGAGCCGTTCGGGCCGAGGAAGCCGAAGACGCTGCCGCTGGGAACCGTCAGTTCCAGGTGGTCCACGGCCACCTGGCCGCCGCGGAAGGTCTTGGTCAGCCCCTGGGTGTGAATGGCTGCGTCGGTCATGGCTCCCCTCGGGTACGGCCGGTGGGCCGGGACGGCGGTGTCGCCGTCCCGGCCCACCGGCCGGGCGTCGCTACTTCGCCGCGTTGGCCGCCTTCACCAGCGCGTCCTTGGTGACGGCACCCGCGTACACCTTGCCGTCGTCGGTGAAGAGCACGTTGATCAGCCGGGTCTTGAAGACCGTACCCGAGCCGAACTCGCCCTTGACCTGGTCGCCGAGGGAGTTCAGGAACCCGTCGACCCGGGCGTCGCCGGAGGAGTCGCCGCCGCCGGTGGGCATGCCGCCCTCGGCGCCGCTGTCGAACTCGGCGATGGTGCTCCAGCCCTTGCCGATGGTCTTCAGGCCGTCGAGGCCGCTGGCGAACTCCTCCTCAGAACCCTCGGGGCCCTTGGAGCCCTTGCGTTCCTCGATTCCCTTGCCGTCCTTGCCGTCCTTGGACGCGCCGTTCTTGCCGGACTCCTCGAACACGGAGTCACCGAACCCGGACTCGTGGTCGCCCGACTTCCCGGCCTCGTCGGCCTCGGTGACCTTCGCGCCCTTCGGCGGAGTGAAGTCGAACGTCGAGGCGCTCGGCTTGCCGAAGTCGACCTTCGTGAAGCCCGCGTCCACCACGGCCGCGCCGCCGCTCGCCGGGGTGAGCGTGAACTTCAGCGGCAGCCCCGTCTTCGAGTCGACGGCGATCGAGATCGCCCCGACCGTCGAACCGGACTGCTTCGGCTTGATCACCAGCTTGTAGGCGTCCCGTCCGGCGACCTGCGCGGTCCCGTCGACGGTCACGGACGTGGTGTCGTCGACGGCCTTCAGGGCCTCCTCGGCGAGCTTCTGCGGCGTGGCGGGCACGTCCTCGGCGGTGCCGGGGACGTCCTTCCCGGCTCGCTGGTCCTTGCCCTCGCCGGCGTCCTTCGCGTGGTACACCTCGTTCGAGGCGCTGTCGTACGCCCACAGGTCGTCGCCGTTGTGGATGACGCTGTACTCGGCGGCGTCGTCCAGCAGCGACAGCTTCTGCTTGTCGGGGCCGTCGGTGGCGACCCGCAACGTGTGGGTGCCGGTGGCGAGTTCGAGGAGCTTGGCGGAGGGGTCGGCGGCCGATCCGCCGTCACCCCCGGAGGGCGCCTGCGAGGCGAGGCCGCCCACGAGACCGCCCAGGTCGGGCAGGCCCAGATCCGTGGTGATCTTCACCGTGCCGGACACCTGCTGTACGTCCGAGGCGGCGATCTTCTCGATGAGTTCCTGCGCGCTGATCTTCGGCAGATCGGGGTCACCGGAGCCGGCGAAGGCCGGGACGAGCCCGATGGTCGCCGCGGCCACGCCCAGCACGGTGACCGGGACGACGTACCGCGCGGCCTTGCGTCGTCGTGCCGAACGCGTCTCCTCGGCCTCGGCCGCGAGCGCGGCGGCGTTGCCGGACCGGGCGCTGTCGTCGGTTTCGTACGGTGCCATGTGTGCCTTACCTCCGTCGTCGGCGGCGTCTACTCGTAGCCGCCATTCTCACCCGAATCGGTGAGGAGTGGTGATACCCATCTGACCAAATCGGCCGACGGGAATCGTCAGACTCGGGGCTCAACTCCGTGTACTGCTACGGGATGACATGGCGACCCGCGCGGTACGACAAGGCGAGGCGGCGCATCCCCGCACCCCGTAGGGGTCGTCAGGGGTGACAGCGCCGGCGGGTGCGGAGCCGGAGGATCCCGGCGGTGCTCGGCGGCAGCCGGCGGTGTTTGCCGGTTGTGTGACCTTGAGGTGCGACTCGGGACTGTCGCGGTCGCCGTGCGGTGGCTTGGAGACGAGCGATCCGGTGCCCCGCCCTCCCGGCGACCACCCTCCCGAGAACCGGCCTGGTGACCGACCCGGTGACCGCCCTGCGGCGACCGGGGGGCCATCACGTCGAGCCACCCGCGCACCGCCCGGAACCGGCGCGGCACCAGGCGAACGTGCCGACGGGCCGTGCTGTGCCGCACCGCGATCTCCTGGCCGTCCCCCGGCTTTGGCTGTCCGTGACCGCCGGGACCACGGTGGCGGCACCGGACGGCGTCACCGGCCGCGGCGGCCGGCGCGATGCCGAGGGCCATCGGACCCCGCGACACGGGCATGCGCCACGAAAGATCCCATAGCCCTCCGGACGGGTCCGGCAGAGCGGGCGGTGGCCGACCGGCGTGGTGCCGGACGGGTCCGGCAGAGCGGGCGATGGCCGACCGGCGTGGTGCCGGACGGGTCCGGCAGAGCGGGCGGGACTAACCCGCGCGGTGCACCACCGCGTCGCACAGTTCCACCAGCGCCGCCTTCGCGTCGCACTCCGGCAGCGGCGCCAGGGCGGCCCGCGCCTCCTCCGCGTAGCGGACCGTGTCGCGACGGGCCTGCTCAAGCGCGGGGTGGACGCGCAGTCGGGCCAGCGCCTCGGCGTGGCGGGCGTCGTCGGTGAGGTCGGAGTCGAGCAGCTCGCACAGGGCGATGTCGTCCGGCAGTCCCAGTCGCCCCGCCCGCTCACGCAGTCGCAGCACCGGCATGGTCGGCACACCCTCACGGAGATCCGTGCCGGGCGTCTTGCCGGACTCGTGCGAGTCGGAGGCGATGTCGAGGACGTCGTCGGCGAGCTGGAAGGCGACGCCGAGCCGCTCCCCGTACTGGGTCAGCACGTCGACCACGGTCTCGTCGGCGCCCGCCATCAGCGCGCCGAGCCGCCCGGCGACCGCGACCAGCGACCCGGTCTTGCCGCCCAGCACGTCGAGGTAGTGGTCGATCGGGTCGCGTCCGTCGCGCGGCCCGGCGGTCTCCAGGATCTGCCCGGTGACCAGCCTTTCGAAGGCCTCGGCCTGGATGCGGACGGCGTCGGGACCGAGGTCGGCGAGGACGTGCGAGGCACGGGCGAAGAGGAAGTCACCGGTCAGCACGGCCAGGGAGTTGTCCCAGCGGGCGTTGGCGCTCGGCACACCCCGGCGCACCTCGGCCTCGTCCATCACGTCGTCGTGGTACAGCGTGGCGAGATGCGTCAGCTCGACCACCACCGCCGAGGGCACGACACCCGGCGCGTAAGGGTCGCCGAACTGCGCCGCGAGCATCACCAGCAGCGGCCGGAACCGCTTGCCGCCCGCGCGCAGCAGATGCTGGGCGGCCTCCTGGATGAACGGGACCGCGCTCTTGGTCGCCTCCAGCAGACCCTCCTCGACGGCCGCCATTCCGGCCTGGACATCGGCTTCGAGAGCCTGGTCCCGCGCGCTCAGCCCAAACGGCTCGACGACGGTCACGAGGGTTCTCCTGTCTGCTGACGTCTGATGACGGTCACACGGTCGGTCTAGGTCGCTCTCACAGTCGATGACAAAGTTTGTCGATCTGTCGCTGTCATCACCCGAGTCAGCGTATCCGGTCACCTTTCGATCACCACGAGCGCCCACGGGTTCGCCCCAGGCAGTAGGGGACCACACTCCTCATATTCTTGATCAACTGATACGCGCCGATATCCACCGACGCGCGTGCCGGACCCGCCCTCGACGGCCCGCCCCGGGTACCCGCCCCTCCCCCGGAGACGCCCACACGCCCCCTGCCGACCGGATCCGCGCCCGCACACCCGCCGTTTTCCACCCATATACACCCCACCCAGCCAGCCCGAGTTGACCGATTTGCCGCTTACGGAGCACTTCACCCGACTCCTCCCGTGAGTTGGGTCACGAGCGCCCCGCACGGACCCTTCGCCCCACGTCGGCGACTTTCCCTTTGCGGTAGGCAAGTTGAGCCGCGAAAGCCACCCGGAGCCAGGGGCCGAATCACATCAAACTCAAGGTCAACTGGATCAAAGCGCCAAATCAGGACTTGTTCCGGTCGTGTGCTCTCGCATACGTTCACACCTCGTCCGGACGGACCGCCGAATCCTGCCGCCGCCCCGGACTCCCCACCCATCACCACTCATCCACGCACGGCAGGAGCGGGGGACCCAGGTAAGCCGTCGGTCCGATTTTCCCCATTCGGACCGGCTTGGGGTGAAGCCACGCGCAGTACGCCCAGCGGACGCCGCACGCACAGCGACCGCCGGGACGACACGCACGGCCGGGCATCTCCAGCCCGAACCCGACAGCTCACCCCGCAGGCGACGGAGAGGAATTCACCATGCCCGCACAAGGCAAACACCGCCGCCCCAGAAGCAACGCGCTGACCCGTGGCATCATCGCCGCCGGAACGGGCGGGGCCGCACTGGCCCTCCCGCTCACGGTCGCCACGACCGCGAACGCCGCCGCCCCGGCCCAGGCCGCCACCTCCGTACAGTCGGCGCCGCAGTCCGCCCCGGCCGCGGCACAGCCCGCCTCCCGGACGTACACCGTGGTCTCCGGTGACACGCTCTCCTCCATCGCGCGGAAGCACCACACCAAGGGCGGCTGGCAGCGGCTCTACAAGGACAACCGCACGACCATCGGCGACAACCCGGCACTGATCCGGCCGGGCCTGAAGCTGAAGGTGAACGCGACGAAGTCGTCCACTGCGCAGAAGTCCTCGACGGCGTCCACGGCCTCCACGGCCACGCAGGCGTCGGTCAAGACCTACGCGAACAACCTCGACGGCTGGATCCGCGAGTCGCTGGACATCATGGCGCAAAAGGGAATTCCCGGGACGTACAACGGGATCTACCGCAACATCATCCGCGAGTCGTCGGGCAACCCGCAGGCCATCAACAACTGGGACTCCAACGCCGCCGCGGGCACCCCGTCGAAGGGCCTCCTCCAGGTCATCGACCCGACGTTCGCCGCCTACCACGTGTCCGGCACCCCGTACGACCCCTACGACCCGGTCGCGAACATCACGGCGGCGTGCAACTACGCCGCCGACCGGTACGGCTCGATCGACAACGTCTTCGGCGCGTACTGAGCCTCCGGCTCCCCCTTCCTCCCGTGCGTGACTGTTCCCCTGGGCCGGCGGGCCCAGGGGAACAGTCATGCACGGGAGCAACCGTTCACCGAAGGACGGTTCACGCAGGAGCCGTCACAGGAGGAGCCCAGGAGCCCCTCACGGAGGGGCCGTCACGGAAAGAGCCGTCACGGGAAGAGCTTCTCCAGCACCACCGCGATGCCGTCGTCCTCGTTGGAGAGGGTCACCTCGTCTGCGACGGCCTTGAGTTCGGGGTGGGCGTTGGCCATGGCGACCCCGTGCGCGGCCCAGTCGAACATCGGGATGTCGTTGGGCATGTCCCCGAAGGCGATGGTCCGGTCCGGCGTCAGTCCGAGATGGTCGGCGGCCAGGGCGAGGCCCGTCGCCTTGGTGATGCCGCATGGCTGGAGTTCGACGGTGCCGGGCCCCGACATGGTGACCGTCGCCAGCGAACCGACCGCCATGCGCGCCGCCGAGGCCAGCTCGTCGTCGGACAGGTAGGGATGGCGCAGCAGCACCTTGCTGATCGGCTCGCACCACAGGTCGTCCCGGCGCGGCACCCGTACGGCGGGCAACGTGGGGTGCGGCATGAGGTAGCCGGGCTCGATCAGGGTGAGTCCGTCTACCCCGTCCTGGTCGACGGCGGCGTACACCTGTCCGACCTCCGCCTCGATCTTGCCGAGCGCGGTCTCGGCGAGTTCCCGGTCCAGGGTGACGGACCAGAGCAGCCGGTCCGCGCCGTGGTCGTACAACTGCGCGCCCTGCCCGCACACCGCGAGCCCCCTGCTGCCGAGGTCCTCCAGCAGTGGTCGGACTCTCGGTGCCGGCCGTCCCGTCACCACGAGATGCTGAGCACCGGCCTCCGTGGCCCGCGCCAGCGCGGCGAGGGACCGGTCGGAGAGCGTGTCGTCACTGCGCAGGAGCGTTCCGTCCAGGTCAGTGGCGATGAGTGAATATGCGGTGGGAGCGGCCATGATCAGAGAATACGGATGCGGCGCCCCATCGGTTCGACGCGAACCGGACGACGTCCGGCATCCCGACCACCCCACGGTGCCGCCATGTCAACACCCCTTGCCCGAACGCGAGTTCACGGAGTCGGACGGGGGTCGCGCCGCTTGAGGCGGCCGCAGGCCCTGAACGGGACGCGGGGCCGTATCGACATGCGGCTCCGCCGGCTGGGCGCGAACACCCCCCGCACCCCCGCACCTCGCGACCCACCGCTCCCACCCGGGCTCATCCCGGATTCGGCTCACCCGTGCGCCGCCGCGAGATGCCGGGCCAACCGGGGCGAGGCGAACTCGGTCCCGCACACGAACCGCATCACCGGCCCGTACGACGCGGCCGCCGGCAACCCCGTGAAGTACAGCCCCGGTATCGACGACCGGAAGCCGGCCCCGAGCACCGGTGTCCCCCGGCTGACCTCCAGCTCCGTACGGAGTTCATGCCCGAGGAAGCCCATCGCGCCGAGGTCGACGCGGTACCCGGTCGCCGCGATGACATGGTCCGCGGCCACCTCCTCGATACGGCCCTCGTGCCCCCGCAGGGCCAGCAGCGGGCGCCCGTCGACGACACCGGCCCGCACGATCCGGTCCACCTCCCGTACCTCGACCCGCCCCTCGAACCGCTCACGCAGCCACCACGCGCCCAGCGGCCCGAGCACCCGGCGGACCAGGAAGTGCCGGGTGGTGGCGGGCAGGTACCGGTACGGGTGGGGGTAATAGGAGAGCGCGTACAGCGACCAGGCCCGCCCGAACGGCGACTCGGGGCGCAGCCGTGGCTGGTTCCACGGGGGCGCGCCAAAGGCCACCGCGCCCCGGCCGCGCGCCACCACACGCACCCGCG
>NZ_LRTR01000219.1 GCF_001550375.1 Streptomyces europaeiscabiei
GCGCCACCACACGCACCCGCGCGCCGGCCTCGGCCGCCAGTGCCGCCGTCTCCAGGGCGGACTGCCCCGCGCCCACGACGATCAGGTCCTTGTCCTTGAACCGGCTCAGCTCGGGGTGCTGCGAGCTGTGCGAGACGGGCCCCGTGGGGGCGGGTCCGTCCACGGCCGCACCCTCCAGCTCGGCCGGCAGATGTGCCAGTCCGAACAGCCCGCTCGCCACGACGACGGCCCGTGCCGCGAACAACTCCCCCGAGTCCAGTTTCAGTTCGAACCCGCCACCCTTGCTCCGGTCCACGGACACCACGCGCACCTGCTCCAGCTCGGCCACGAGCCGCTGCTGGAACCACTCCCCGTACGCGACGAAGGTCTCGACGGGGATGATGTCCTCGTCCGTCACCAGCCGCCGGATGCCCGCCGCGTCGCAGTAGTCGGCCAGGGTGTTGCCGCGCTGCGGGGCGTCGATGCTCGACGCCACCGGGGTCGATTTCAGGAGCATCCCGGCGGGCATGTTGTCCCGCCAGCTCACCATGGGTTCACCGAACACCCGGACCGGAATGCCGTGCGCGCGCAGGTGCGCGGCGGCGGACAGACCGAAAGGCCCGGCGCCGATGACTGCTACCGGTTGAATCACGAAGTCCCTCCCCAGGACACGTCATGCCTACTTCGTGCGCCTTCTGCTCCTGCTTCTTGCTTCCCTGGTTCTGCCTTTCCTGGTTCTGCCTTTCCTGGTTCCGCCTTTCCTGGTTCTGCCTTTCCCGCCCCTGCCTTCCCGCCCCTGCCTTCCCGCTCCTGCCTCTGTTCCCGCTTCGGGTGGCCAGGGGCGCACACGCTTCGGTTGGCTAGGGGCGCACATGGGCATTGCCGAGGCGGTTGGTCCGCCACAGGTGATACAGATGCTTCGCGCCCGGCCGTACGAAGCGCGCGAGCATCGTGAGGAAGGGCAGCGGATCGTCACCCGCGAGCCACGCCAGCTCCGTACCGCTCGCGCGAGCCGGCGCGTGCGGTGTGGTGTACCCGCTGCGCCGGTAGGCGAGCAGGGCCGGCAGATCGATGTTCTCCACGATGTACCGCCGCCCGGCGAGCTGTTCCCCCTCCGGCACCGCCCGCCCGGTCAGATCGAGGTGCATGGCGCGTACGACGTCGATCCCGGCCTCGTTCTCGAAGAGCCGGAACTGCGCGCCCATCCGGGGATTGAAGTCGAGCAGCTTGTACCGCCCGTCCCGCCGGTCGAACCGCAGATCGAGGTCGATGACCCCGCTGAACCCGATCTGCTTGATGAACCGCGCGGCGATGTCCGCGAGTTCGGGATTGTCGACGACGTACGCGTTCGCCGTCATGCCCGCGTGCGGCGGCCACGACCGCACCTTCACCCCGGTGAACATCGCGAGCGGCGTCGAGTCCGCGTCGAAGTACGCGTGCACGATCCAGTCCTCGGCGTCCTCCCGGGGCAGGTACTCCTGCAGGATCACCCCGGGCCGCTCACCCCATCCGCGGGCCAGCCGCAGCAGGCCCTCCCGGTCGGCGATGCGGGTCGTCCCGTTGACCGCGGGCTGCCTGCGCCGCTCGAACGCCTCCCGGTTCTTGGCCACCACGGGGAAACAGGCCCGCTCCGCGAACCGTTCGACCTCCTCGTACGACTGCGGGAACGAGCTGACGGGGCTGGAGATGCCGTGCTCCACGCACAGTTCGTGCAGCCCCTGTTTGCTGGCGAGCCGGCGCGGAAGCTTCCCGTCGACACGGGGGAAGAGAAACCGGGTCGCCAGTTCCTCCTGGTGCTCGGCGATGAGCACCGCGGCTTCCTCGTCGGTGGGAATCAGCACGGCCGGCCGCCCTATCCGCCGGCCGATGCGCAGCAGCCCGTCCACCAGCCACTCGGGCTCCTCCGTCCCGGTGGTCGGCCACACGAACGCCCGCCGCAGATAGCGCGAGACGGCGGCCGGCGTGTACCGGTCCTCCGTGATCGCGTACATCGGCACGCCGAGCCGCCCCAGGCTGCGGATGGCTCCGACGCCGCCATGGTGCAGCGGATAGTCACCGAGCTTCACGACGAGTCCTGGAACGTCTTGGTCCGCCTGTACCGGCGCACCCCAAGTACCCCTGGCCACGGGTCCCCCCACGTGTCCCCCCTACGGACCCGGACCCACCCCGTCCGCGTCCCCCAGAGGACGCTAAGCCGGAACCTTTCCCTCCGACCCTCCCCTATCAGGACATTGCGAACTCTTTAGACACTCCCCGATCTTCGCAGCGCCCCGTAACGTGTGGCGCGACCAGAGGTACGACGGAAAGCACGAGAGCGAGGCAGCACCCGATGCCCCCCTTCGATGTCCCCGAAGGCGATCCCTTCGACGTCCCCGAAGGCGATCCCTTCGACGTCCCCGAGGGCCACCCCTTCGGGCCGCACAACCTCCCCTACGGTGTCTTCTCACCCGCCGGTTCCGACGCCCGTACGGTCGGGGTCCGCCTCGGCGAGCACGTCCTCGACGCCGCGGCGGCGGCCCGCGCCCTCGGCTCCCCGTACGCCGCGCTCCTGGCGCACCCCACGCTCAACCCCCTGCTGGCGGCTGGGCGCACGGCCTGGTCGGACCTGCGCCGGGCGTTGACCGCGTGGCTCACGGTGCCTTCGCACCGGGAGACGATCGCGCCGCACTTCCACGCGCTGTCCGCCGTGACCCTGCATCTGCCGTTCGAGGTGGCCGACTACGTCGACTTCTACGCCTCCGAGAACCACGCGCGGAACGTGGGCCGGATCTTCCGTCCCGACTCCCCGGACCCGCTGACCCCCAACTGGAAGCATCTGCCGATCGGTTACCACGGCCGGTCCGGCACGGTCGTCGTGTCCGGGACGGAGGTGGTACGGCCGTCCGGCCAGCGCAAGGCACCCGCCGATCCGGTGCCCGTGTTCGGTCCGTCCGTGCGGCTGGACATCGAGGCGGAGGTCGGCTTCGTGGTGGGCGTGCCCTCGGAGATGGGGCGGCCGGTGGGGCTGGGGGACTTCCGCGACCACGTCTTCGGGCTCTGCCTCCTCAACGACTGGTCGGCGCGTGATCTGCAGGCCTGGGAGTACGTTCCCCTCGGGCCGTTCCTCGGGAAGTCCTTCGCCACGTCGGTCTCGGCCTGGATCACGCCGTTGGACGCCCTGGACGAGGCGCGGGTGTCTGCGCCGGAGCGCACGTATCCGCTCCTTCCCTACCTGGACGACTCCGCGCCGGACGTCGATCCCGGGGGGTACGACCTCCGTATCAGCGTCGCCGTCAACGGGCACGTCGTCTCGGAGCCGCCCTTCTCCACGATGTACTGGACCGCCGCGCAGCAGCTGGCCCACATGACCGTCAACGGCGCCTCGCTCCGTACGGGCGACCTCTACGGCTCCGGCACGGTCAGCGGGGGTGCCTCCGGCGAACGGGGCTCGTTGCTGGAGCTGACCTGGAACGGGCAGGACCCTCTCGACCTCCCCACCGGCAAGCGCACGTTCTTGGACGACGGCGACGAGGTGACCCTCACGGCGTGGGCGCCGGGGCCGGGCGGGACGCGGGTGGGACTGGGCGAGGTCACAGGGAGGGTCAGGGGTCGGGAGTAGTGGGGTGCGCCCTGTGTGGAGCGGGGCGCGTTGACGGTGGAGCGGGGCGCGTATTCCGTGGGGCGCCGTGTCGTGGGCGGGGCGCGTGTTCGCCGTAGGGGCGCCGTGTCGTGGGCATTGTGCCGTGCGCCGTGGTTGCTCGCGCAGTTCCCCGCGCCCTTCGGGGCGCGGCCACGGCCGCGAAGAGCCGCCCACCCTCAGGCATAGCTGCGGGCAATCGTGCCGCTGGGGCGATGGGGGTACCTCCCTCTCGAGCGAAGCCGAGAGTGGGGGAGGGTGGGCGCGGCGGCACCTCGTAGCCGCCGAGCGGCGGCACCCCGCCCCCGCCCGGCCCCGCGCAACGTCACATCCCAGCCACCGGCCCTTCGTTCCCACCCCTTGGACAACCCGGTGGCAGATCTTCCTCACACCACCGCAAAACCCCAGCTCAGCACCCCCAGGCCCAGCCGGTCACATGGCGCAACACTCCGGCAACATTTCCTTCCCCACCATTTCGGTATGGTTCAAAACATGCCACCCACCGACCGCATCCGAGAGCACGCCGGCCAGGGCGCGACCACCGTCGCCGCCCACCGCGCGCGCCGCCGGCTGCGTGCGGACCAGGCGCGGCAGCTCGCCGACCTCCTCCGCCGCCAACTCCTCACCGGCTGCTTCGAGAACGGCACGCTCCCCCACGAGTCCTCCCTCGCCGTCGACTACCGCGCGACCCGCAACACGGTCCGCGAGGCCCTGGACCTCCTTCGCGCCGAAGGCCTCGTGGAACGGTTCCCCGGCGTGGGCACCGTCGTCGTCGCCCGGAAGTACCCCCACGGCCTCGACCACCTGATGGGCCTCGCGGAAACCCTCCGTGAACACGGCACGGTCACCAACGAGGTCCGCACCATGGGCCCCGCCCCGGCCCCCACCCCCGTGGCCGACCGCCTGCACCTCCCACCCGGCACCGACGTCCTCTACATCGAGCGCCTGCGCCGCCTGAACGGCCTCCCCCTCTCGCTCGACCTCACCTACATCCCCCTGGCCCTCGGCTCCCTCGACATCGGCACGGCACTCCTCGGCGCCGACCTGGAGAACACCGACGTCTTCCGCCTCCTGGAGACGATCACCGGCCGGCGCCTCGGCCACGCCGAGATCACCCTGGAGGCGGTGAACGCGGACACCCACTCCGCCGCCGTACTCGAAGCCCCACGCGGCTCGGCCGTCCTGATGCTGGAACGCCTCACCCACCTCGCCGACGGCCGACCCGTCGACCTGGAGTTCATCCGCTTCCGCGGCGACCGCATCACGATGAGCGGCCTGCTGCACCGCTCCTAGTCCCGCATCCCCCACGTGTAGTCCCGCATCCCCCACGCGTAGTCCCCCATCGCCCCGCGCTCCCCCGCGCGTCTCGCGACCCCTCGTATCCGCCCTCCCTGGAGACAGCCATGCCCTTGGTGCCGCAGCGGGCCGACGTGCCCGTGACCATCGACGAGTCGAAGTGCATCGACGGCTGCACCCTCTGCGTGGACATGTGCCCGCTGGACTCCCTGGCCATCGACGAGAGCAACGGCAAGGCGTACATGCACGTCGACGAGTGCTGGTACTGCGGCCCGTGCGCGGCCCGCTGTCCCACCGGCGCCGTCACGGTCAACATGCCCTACCTGCTCCGCTGAACGCTCCGGTGAGAGGCCCGAACTCCCATGAAGACCAAAGCAGTCGGTTCACACAAAGCAGTCGGTACGTACAAAGCAGTCACCCTGACCACGGCCCTCCTGCTGTCGCCGGCCCTGACCGCCTGCGGCAACGCCAGTGACACCGCCGCGGACGGCGGGACGGTCACCGTCACCGTCGGCTACCAGTCCAAGACCATCAACACCGTCACCGCGGGCACCCTCCTGCGCTCCCTCGGCTACTTCGAGGAGGAGCTGAACGCGCTGGGCGGCAGGACGACGTACAAGGTCGACTGGCAGGACTACGCGACCGGCGCCCCCATCACCGCCCAGATGACGGCCGGGAAGATCGACATCGGCTCGATGGGCGACTTCCCGCTGCTCCTCAACGCGGCCCGCGGCAAGCAGCTCGGCAAGCCCACCCGGCTCGTCGCGGCCACCGGCTACAACCTCCGGGGCGGGCTCAACACCATCGTCACGGCCCCGGACTCGAAGCTGAGCACGCTCAAGGACCTGAAGGGCAAGAAGGTCTCCACGAGCATCGGGTCCGCCGCCGACGGCACCCTCGTACGAGCGCTGCAGAACGCCGGCCTCGACGCCGACAAGGACATCGAGAAGCTCAACCAGCAGCCGGCGGTCGGCGCGTCCGCCCTCTCCGGGGGCAGCACGGACGCGCTGTCGCAGTTCGTGGCGTGGCCGGGGCTGCTCACCTACCAGGGCAAGGCGAAGGCCCTGTACGACGGTGCCCAGCTGGACCTGCCGACCTTCCACGGCGTGACGGCCCGCGAGGACTTCGCCGAGCAGCGGCCGGCCGTCCTGGAGGCCTTCCTCAAGGCCCAGGCCAAGGCCACGGACTACCTCAACGAGCATCCCGTGCGGGCCGCGGAGAAGGTCGCCGACGCCACGGGGCTGCCTGCCGAGGTCGTCTACCTCTACAACGGCGCGCACGGCATCGCGACCTTCGACCCCGCGCTCAAGCCGGCGCTGATCGCCGCCCTGAAGAAGGACGTCCCGATCCTCAAGGCGGCCGAGCTGACGGGCGACGTGGACGTGGACGCGTTCGTCGACGACCAGTACGTCCGCAAGGCGCTCGGCACGTCGTACGAGAAGCAGCTCGCCGCGGCCCCCGCCCCGGCCGGGAGCGAGGTCTGGCCCGAGAACGCCACCGAGACCCGGTCCTTCAAGACGCCCGCCGAGCTCCTCGCCTACGTCGCCGGGCACAAGGACGGGATCCGCGCCGCGTACGTCCCGGACGCCACGACCGGTACCCAGTGGTTCGCCGACAAGGCGGTGTGGGTGGCCGACGGAGACCAGCTCCTCCCCTTCGTCGCCCCGGCCACGGCGAAGGCGTACGTCGCCGGCCACGACGGCGCCGAGGTCGTCACGTACGCCGCCGCCCTGGAGCGGGCGTCGTGAGCGGCCCCGCCGAAGGCGACGGCCGGCGCGCACGGAGTCTCGGCTCCCGGCCCGCGACCCGCTACGCCCGGCGGGCGGTGTCCCTGGTCGCGGCCCTCGCCCTCTGGCAGCTGCTGACCAGCCTGGACGTCGACGTGTGGCTGCGTTTCTCGCAGTTCCCCACGGTCACGGACGTGGCGCACGCCTTCGCGGACCGAGTGACCGGGCCGGACTACTGGACGGACCTGACCGACAGCCTCACCCGCATCCTGACCGGCTTCCTGCTGGCGGCGATGCTGGGGGTGGCGGTGGGCGTCCTCATCGCCCGCTCCCGTCTCGCCGAGGACCTGCTCGGGCCCGTCCTGGAGGTGATCCGCCCGATCCCGGCGATCGCCCTGGTCCCGGTGGCGATCCTGCTGTTCCCCTCCAACGAGCAGGGCATCGTCTTCATCACCTTCACCGCCGCGTTCTTCCCGGTCCTGGTCTCCACCCGGCACGCGGTACGGGCGCTGACCCCGGTGTGGGAGGAGGCGGTCCACACGATGGGCGGCGGCCGGTGGCGGGTGCTCGCCTCGGTCGTCCTGCCGGGCGCGCTGCCCGGCATCTTCGGCGGCCTGTCGGTCGGCATCGGCGTGTCATGGATCTGTGTGATCTCCGCCGAGATGATCTCCGGGCAGTACGGCGTCGGCTACCGCACCTGGCAGGACTACACGGTCGTCAACTACCCGGGCGTGTTCGTCGGCATGGCCACGATCGGTGTCCTCGGCTGGCTGACGTCGACCGCCGTGGAGCTGGTCGGGCGCCGGCTGACGCACTGGCTGCCCCGCACCTCCTACGCCGCCGGGAACCCGTCGCCCCGGCCGCGGCGGGCTCCCCGGTCCACGACCGCGACCCCGACCGCTGCCGCCACTCCCACCGCCAAGGCCGAGACCGAGGAGGCACGTGATGAGCACCTCGTCTGAGACCCGGGCCCACGCCCCTGCGGAGGCACCGCCACAGGCCGCCGAGGAGAAGCGGGCACCCGCGTCCGTGCGCGGCACCCGCCTCACCCTCCACGGCGCCGACCTGGGCCGCCCCGACGCCGTCGCCGTGACGGACGTCGACCTGGACGTCGCCCCCGGAGAGATCCTCACCGTCGTCGGCCCGTCCGGCTGCGGCAAGTCGACCCTCCTGCGCACTCTGGCGGGCCTGCTGGCGCCGCTCTCCGGAGAGGTCACCCAGGACGGGAGCCCCCTGACCGGCCCGTCCGCCGAACGCGCCCTCGTCTTCCAGGAGGACGCCCTCCTGCCCTGGCGCACCCTGCGCGCCAACGTCGAACTCCCGCTCGCCATCCGCGGCCTGGCGCGCGCCGAACGCCGTACGCAGGCCGAGGCGTGGCTGTCCCGGGTCGGGCTCGCCGAGTACGCCCGGCAGCTGCCGCACCGTGTCTCCGGCGGACAGCGCCAGCGCGCACAGCTGGCCCGCGCCCTCGCCGGGCGCCCCCACGCCGTCCTGATGGACGAGCCGTTCGGCGCGCTCGACGCGCAGACCCGGGCCGGTATGCAGGACCTGCTGGTGGAGGTGTTGCGGGGCACGGGCGCCACGGTCGTCTTCGTCACCCACGACGTGGACGAGGCCCTGTTCCTCGGCGACCGCGTCGCCCTCCTCGGCTCCGGCCGGCTGACCGCCGTACGCGAGGTGCCCCGCCCCCGTGACCGTTCGGCCCACGACGACCCGGCACGCGTGGCCCTGCGCCGCGACGTCCTGACCTCCCTCAGCGTCTGAGCGCCTCGGCGCCCGAGCCACGCCCCAGCTGAGCAACCGCACTCGAAAGGCACCCCGGTGGACACGGTGGACACAGTGGAGACCCCCCTCACGATCCCGGCGCTCGCCGACGCCGAGGAGCTGACCTGCGACGTCCTCGTCATAGGCGGCGGCACCGCCGGCACCATGGCCGCCCTGACCGCCGCCGAGCACGGGGCGAACGTCCTGCTCCTGGAGAAGGCACACGTCCGTCACTCGGGCGCCCTCGCCATGGGCATGGACGGCGTGAACAACGCCGTCATCCCTGGCCGCGCCGAGCCCGACGACTACGTCGCCGAGATCACCCGCGCCAACGACGGCATCGTCGACCAGTCCACGGTCCGCCAGACCGCGACCCGCGGCTTCGACATGGTGCGGCGGCTGGAGTCGTACGGGGTGAAGTTCGAGAAGGACGAGCACAACGAGTACGCGGTCCGCCAGGTCCACCGTTCCGGTTCGTACGTGCTGCCCATGCCGGAGGGCAAGGACGTCAAGAAGGTCCTGTACCGGCAGCTGCGGCGGCGGGAGATGCGGGAGCGGATCCGCATCGAGAACCGGGTGATGCCCGTGCGCGTGCTCACGGCGGGCCAGGGCGCGGACCGGCGGGCCGTCGGCGCGGCGGGCTTCAACACCCGCACCGGACAGTTCGTGACGGTCCGCGCCGGCGCCGTCATCCTCGCCACCGGCGCCTGCGGCCGCCTCGGCCTGCCCGCCTCCGGCTACCTCTACGGCACCTACGAGAACCCCACCAACGCGGGCGACGGCTACGCCATGGCTTACCACGCGGGCGCCGAACTGACCGGCATCGAGTGCTTCCAGATCAACCCGCTGATCAAGGACTACAACGGCCCCGCCTGCGCCTACGTCGCCAACCCCTTCGGCGGCTACCAGGTCAACCGGCACGGCGAACGCTTCGTCGACTCCGACTACTGGTCCGGCCAGATGATGGCCGAGTTCGCCGCCGAGATCGCCTCCGACCGCGCCCCGGTCTACCTGAAGCTGAGCCACCTCCCCGAGGAGTCCGTCTCCGCCCTGGAGTCGATCCTGCACACGACGGAACGCCCGACCCGGGGCACCTTCCACTCCGGCCGCGGCCACGACTACCGCACCCACGACATCGAGATGCACATCTCCGAGATCGGCCTGTGCGGCGGCCACTCGGCCTCGGGCGTACGGGTGGACGACCAGGCCCGTACGACCGTCCCGCGCCTGTACGCCGCCGGAGACCTCGCCTGCGTCCCGCACAACTACATGATCGGCGCCTTCGTCTTCGGCGACCTGGCGGGCGCGGACGCCTCCCGGTACACCCCGTACGAGGGCGAGTTGCCCCCCGACCAGCTCCACGAGGCGCACGACCTGATCTACCGCCCCCTCCGCAACCCGGACGGCCCCCCGCAGCCCCAGGTCGAGTACAAGCTCCGTCGCTTCGTCAACGACTACGTGGCACCCCCGAAGTCCGGCTCCCGGCTCTCCCTCGCCCTCAACGCCTTCGAGCGCATGCGCGACGACATCGCCGAGATGGGTGCCCGCACCCCCCACGAACTCATGCGCTGCGCCGAGGTCTCCTTCATCCGCGACTGCGCCGAGATGGCCGCCCGCGCTTCCCTCGCCCGCACCGAGTCCCGCTGGGGCCTCTACCACGACCGCCTCGACCATCCCCAACGCGACGACGCCTCCTGGTTCCACCACCTCGACCTCTACAAGTCCCCTGCCGGCACGATGGAGTTCACGGCCCGCCCCGTCGCCCCCTACCTGGTCCCCATCGAGGAGTTCATCCCGGTCGGCGGCCCCTCCCGACACCTGGGCGAGGTCCACGCGGAGAACGTGGCGACGGCGGGGTCCCGGGACGTGGCACCGGTGGCCGCGGGGACGGCTGCGGGGTCCGTCCCGGAGAGCGGGGCGGGTACCGGGGCGGAGAGCGTGGCCCTCCCCTCCCACCCCACCCCCCCGACCTCCTCCACCCGCCTCCTCGAACTGGTCGCCCTCGCCGAGGAGCAGCCCGAACTCACCGCCCTCCAGCCGTACCTGGCCGACCCGGCACCCGCCGTCCGGCGCGAAGCCGTCGCCGTCCTCACGGAGACCCTCCCGCCCGGCACCGGCTCCGCCCTCGCCGAGGCGCTCCGCGACTCCGCCGCCGAGGTCCGCGCCGCCGCCGCGGCCTCGCTCCGCGAACTCGTCGAGACCCTCCCGTCCGAGCCCGCCCTCCAGGGCGGCCTCGCCGCCGCCCTGGCCGAGCCCGACCCGGTCGTCCGCGCCACCGCCCTGGACGTGCTGCGCGCCCTGAGCCTCGGTGACACCGCCCTGTACGCGGCCTCTCTGACGGACGCCGACATCTCCGTCCGCGTCGAGGCCGTACGCGCCCTCGTCTCGGTCGACGCCGCCACGGAACTGGCCGGGGCCGCGACTGCCGACCCGTCCCGCGAGGTCCGCGTCACGATCGCCAAGGCCCTGGCCACGATCGCGGCGAACACCTCTGCGCCGCAGACCCCCGCCCCGTCGACACTCACCGCCCTGACCGCCCTCACCGACGACCCCGACCCCCTGGTCCGCGCCGCCGCCTACGCCGCACTGGGCACCGTCGGCTGCCCCCCTCCGCTGGCCACCCGAGCCGTGACCGCCCTCAGCGACCCCGCCTGGCAGGTCCGCGCCGGCGCCGCCACGGCCCTCTCCACCGCGCTCTCCCCCGTGGCCGTGCCGGCCCTGGCCTTGGCCCTCACCGACACCAACGCCGACGTCCGCAAGGCCACCGTCCTCTCCCTCACCCACCACGCCTCCGCCGAGGAAGCCCGCACAGCCCTCACCACAGCCACCAAGGACTCCGACGCCGACGTCAGGGCATACGCGTCCCGCGCCCTGTCGGCGTAGCTCAGCCCTGTGCGCCCGCTGCGGCCGGGACGGTGTGTCAGAGGACGGCGAGGCGGTCCACCAGCAGTTCCACGCGCTGCTCGGTGTCGGCCGGTGGCAGCCGTCCCGCCCGGGTCAGGGTCGCGATCCCGTGCAGGGACGCCCAGAACACCTCGGTGAACAGCCCCGGGTGGACGCCGTCCCCGGCGACCTCGTCAAGGCACTCCAACAGGGCGGCGAAGGCATCCTTGAGTGGTTCCGGGGTGTCCTCCTGCGCGTACGCCAGGCCTCCGTCGAGCTGGAACAGGGCGTCATAGACCGCCGGGTTGCGCTCGGCGAAGTCGAGGTAGCCGCGGGCGAGGGCGGTGACCCGGGCGCGCGGACCGTCCGCGGCGGCGGTCGCGGCCCGCAGCGCCGCGGCC
>NZ_LRTR01000022.1 GCF_001550375.1 Streptomyces europaeiscabiei
GCGAGGCGCCCGACGCGCTCGCCGACCGGCTCGTCGCCGCCTTCGCGGTGAGCGAGGTCCCGGCTCTCGGCGGAGCGCTGGAGGCGGCCACGGACGTGTCCGCCGACTGGGGCCGGCACGCGCCCGTGGTGTTCGAAGCCGCCGAGGAGGGCTCTCTCCTCGCCCACCGGGTGATCACCGAAGGAGCCCGCGCGCTCGCTTCGCTCGTGGCACGGCTCGCCGCCCGCGGGGTCACCGTGGACGACGTGGTGGTGGCCGGCGGGACGATCCTCTCCAGGCCCGCCCTGTACTGCGCATTCGCCGAAGCGCTCTTGGACGCTGTACCGTCCGCGCGACCGCATGTGCTCCAAGTGCCTCCGGTCGAAGGGGCGTTGGCACTCTCACGTACTCTCCTCCGACCGGTCACCCGCTGATCACCGTCCGGTCGCCGACCGGACATCGACCGGTCATTCGTCAACCACACGCTCAGCCCGCACCCGATCATCACCTCGCGAAAGGAGCGGCGCTCCATGCCGTCATCTGCCGGGCACCACGCTCTCAACCGCCGCGTCTTCCTCAGGAACTCCCTCGGCGTCTCGGCCGGCCTGATCGCCGCTCCGACCCTCGCGAACCTGTGGCAGGCCCCCGAGGCCAAGGCCGCCACCGCGTTCGCCGCGTTCGTCGACGACTACACCACCAACATCACGGCGAACCAGACCGCCGAGACCAACGCCGTGGTCCGCGCGCTCGGCGGCTTCGCCGAGATCTGGAAGACGGGAGGCGCCTGGAACACCGGCACCCCGCTGATGCCGGAGATCCTGCGCGACAACATGCGCTACTGCGCGCGCCTCACCGGCCGCCGTACGGAGGCGCAGGCCCGCGAGGCGTTCGTCTACGACCGGCAGCACCAGAGCTACGCCATGATCGAGGCGCTCGGCCCGCTGGCCGGGCTCTACCGCTCGGGTGCCAAGGCGGTCACCTCGATCACCGCCGCCCCCGACGGCATCCCGGCCGGCAAGATCAACGACGCCGTGCCCGCCGGCGCGCCCGCCGGCTCCGCGCTGGGCGCCGGCTCGTACGACTCGGACCTCGGCCAGGTGGCCAGACTCGTCGACACCGTGCGCGGCCCGTTCGCCTCGGGCAACCCCGCCAAGTTCACGTTCCAGTACCCGCGTCCGTGGCGGATGAACGAGGACAGCGAGGTCGTCGACACCGGCACGACGGACGAGCTCGGGTTCCCCGTCTACGACTCCGACGTCGTCGTCGTGAAGCAGCTCCTGCGGCAGCGCGGCGAGAACCCGGCCGAGGACGGCGGTTTCCCCAGCGGCCACACCAACGCCTTCCACCTGGCGGCGCTGGCGTTCGCGTACGCGGTCCCGGAGCGCTTCCAGGAGATCGTGACCCGCGCCTTCGAGCTGAGCCACACCCGGATCATGTCCGGCATGCACTCCACGGTCGACGTCCTCGGCGGCCGGGTCATGGCCACCGCGCTGGCCGCCGCCGCGCTCGCCGACCCGAAGAACGCCGCGCTCAAGGCCGCCGCGCGCAAGCAGGCCGCCGAGTACTTCCAGGCGAGGACCGGCACCACCGCCGACACGCTGTTCACCTACGCGCACTCGGACGCCGACGACCGGTACGCCGACCGCCTCGCCAACGCCCGTGTGGTCGAGCCGAAGCTGACGTACGTGCTGCGCCGACGCGGCGGTGCCGAGGGCCTCACGGTCCCGAAGGGCGCCGAGGTCCTGCTGGAGACGCGCCTGCCGTACCTCGACGCGGCGCAGCGGCGCGAGGTGCTGCGCACGACGGCGCTGCCGTCCGGGTACGTCCTGCTGGACGGCTGGGAGCAGTGGGGCCGGCTCAACCTGTTCGCGGCGGCCGACGGCTACGGCGTCTTCGACTCGGATGTCACCGTCACGCTGGACGCCGCGCGCGGCGGCTTCGACGCGGCCGACACCTGGCGCAACGACATCGACGGCTCGGGGGGTCTCGTCAAGCGGGGCAGCGGTTCACTCACCTTGGCCGGCGCCAACCGGTACAAGGGCGACACCGTCGTGGAGGCCGGCGTCCTCGCGGCGGGCTCGACGGAGGCCTTCGGCCGCGGTGACCTACGGGTGAAGGGTGGCACGCTGGCCACGGGCGACCACACCGTCCGCGTACGCGGCGACTACACGCAGGCCGGTGTCCTCGACGTGACCCTGGACCGGGGCACCGACCCGGCCCTCGCGGTGGACAGGCGCGCGGTCCTGGAGCGGGGCAGCAAGCTGGTGGTCCGCTTCGACGCCGAGCAGGCGCCGCGTTCCGGCGACACGGTGGCGGTCGTCGATGCGCGGTCCCTGGAGGGCCGGTTCGCCGAGGTCTCCGTGGCCGTCGAGGGCTGGACGGCCGAGCAGGTCTTCACCGCACACGGTGTGTCGGTCCGCCTGCGGAAGCATTAACTTCCCTCGCCGGTAAGGCTGTTGGGGGTGGCGCAAGCCGCCCCCAACAGTCGTTCACGGGCTCGGCGGCAGGGCCTGCTCGGCCCAGATGGTCTTGCCCGCGCCGCTCGGGCGGCTGCCCCAGCGGTCGGTGAGCTGGGCGACGAGGAGCAGGCCGCGGCCCCCCTCGTCGAAGCTGCGGGCCCGGCGCAGATGGGGTGAGGTGCTGCTGGCGTCGGAGACCTCGCAGATGAGGGTGCGGTCGCGGATCAGACGCAGCTGGATGGGGGCGCCGCCGTAGCGGATGGCGTTGGTGACGAGTTCACTGACCACGAGTTCGGTGACGAAGGCGGCCTCCTCCAGGCCCCAGCGGGTGAGCTGGTCGGTGGCCAGCTTGCGCGCGCCCGCGACCAGCGACGGGTCGTCGGAGAGGTTCCAGACGGCCACCTGTTCCGCGTCGAGAGCACGGGTACGGGCGAGCAGCAGGGCCACGTCGTCGGCCGGTTTGTCGGGCAGCAGCGCCTTCAGCACGGCGTCGCAGGCGCTCTCCAGACTGGCCACCGACCCCCGCAGCGCCGCGCCCAGGGCGGCGGTGCCCGTGTCGACGTCACGGTCGCGGGCCTCGACCAGACCGTCGGTGTAGAGGGCCAGGACCGATCCCTCGGGCAGCGCCAGCTCCCGCGCCTCGAACGGGAGTCCACCGACACCGAGCATCGGTCCCGCCACCACCTCGACGACCTCCACACTGCCGTCGGGCAACACCACCACGGGCGGCACATGCCCGGCCGAGGCGATCGAGCAGTTGCCGTCGACCGGGTCGTACACCGCGTACAGACAGGTCGCGCCGATCTCCCCGTCGCCCGTGCCGTCACCGGCCGCGAGATGCTCGACGAGGTCGTCCAGGTGGGTGAGCAGTTCGTCGGGCGGCAGGTCGACGTCGGCGAGCGCCCACACGGCGGTGCGCAGCCGGCCCATGGTGACGGAGGCCTGGATGCCGTGGCCGACGACGTCCCCGACGACCAGCGCCACCCGGGTGCCGGACAGCGGGATCACGTCGAACCAGTCGCCGCCCACCCCGGCCTGCGACAGCGCGGGCAGATAGCGGGAGGCGAACTCGACGGCCGCCTGTCCGGCGACCGTCTTCGGCAGCAGGCTGCGCTGGAGCGCCAGCGCGGTCGTGCGTTCCTTCGTGTAGCGGCGGGCGTTGTCGACGCAGACGGCCGCCCGGCTGGAGAGTTCCTCGGCGAGGGACATGTCGTCCTGGTCGAAGGCGTCGGGGTGCTCGGGCGTCAGGATGCGGACGAAGACGGCCACACCGAGGGTCGTGCCACGCGCGACCAGGGGTACGGCCATCAGGGACAGCTCGTGGTCCTCGGCCTCCTGGAGCTTGGCGGAGCGTGCGCCGTGCCGCGCGAACCAGGAGTCGAGGGAGGCGTCGCCGGTGCGGGTGAGCACGGGCTCGCCGGTGAGCAGGGCGAGGGCGGGCGGCGAGGTGGGCGGGTAGACATCGGCGGAGCCCAGGCCGATCGCCGCCTCCGGGACACCCGGCGTACGGGAGTGATGCGCGGCCCGGCGCAGTTCCACACCGTCGTCCACGGGGACCGTCTCGGGTTCCTCGCCCCGGAGCACGGACTCCAGGAGGTCGACGCTGGCGAAGTCGGCGAGCCGGGGTACGACCAGTTCGACGAGTTCGCGTGCGGTCTGGACGACGTCGAGTTTGGTGCCGATCGAGCCGGCGGCCTCGTTCAGCAGGGCGAGGCGCTGGCGCGCCCAGAACTGTTCGCTGCTGTCGAACGCGGCGAGCGCGGTGCCGATCAGCTCTCCGGAGTGGCCGCGCAGCGGCCACATCTCGGAGGTCCAGGCGTGCATGCGCCGACCGGAGGGCGAACGGGTCCAGCTCTCGTAGCGGACCGGTCGCCCGGTCTCCACCACGATCTCCAGATGGCGCAGGAAGCCCTGGCTGTGCTCGGCGTCCTCCACGGTGTCGGGGAAGTACCGGTGCCGGAACTCCTCCTCGGGCTGGCCCATGACCTGGCACGCCCAGTCGTTCATCCGCAGGTAGCGCTGCCCGGTGTCGAAGACGGACATGGACATCGAGGCCTGTGTGAAGGCCAGCTCGCCCAGCCCTCGCTCGGCCTGATTCGGTGTCGCGGTGACGACGAACCTCCGCCGCTCGCCTTCCGCGCCCCACAGCGGGCACATCCGCAGCGCCACCTTGTGCCGCCGCCCGTCCCGGTAGCGCAGCTCCACGACCGTGTCGCCGTGCGTCAGCAGCGTCCGCCACACCGTCGGCGCGTCCCCCTCGACGAGGTCCGCCGCCGGCCGCCCGGTCACGTCCCCGGCGGTGTACCCGGTGAGCCGCCGGGCTCCCGGACTCCACCCCGCGACGAGGCCGCGCGCGTCGACGACCGCCATCGCCTCACCGGCCGTGGCAGCCCGCGGCGCGCCGGACGCCTTCGTCACCATATGGCCAGGATGGTCCGTCCGAGGCGGGGCAACAACCCGGGCACGCCCGTGACGTGTCGGGACGGCGCCCCGCCGTGCGACTAGAGCGGGGTGCGGGATTCGAGGTCCTGGCGGGTGTCGTTGCCGTAGACGCCCGTTTCGTCGCCCCGGATGCCGTACCAGAGCTGGAAGCGCGCCACCGCCTCCTTCAGTACGCCGTCGTACTGGCCCGAGGTGGAGCCGTTGTCGTAGACGTTCGGGATACGGAGCAGCCGTTGCTGGAGTTCGGCGACCTGGGGGCCGCTGTCGCCCACGCGGAGGGTGCCGGGGCCGTCGGGGTCGGCGCCGTCGTTCCCGGCCGGGGCAGAGGTCGCGGGTGCCGACGGGGTCGGCGTGGGGGTGACGGTGCGTGCTTCCTTCTCCGTGTCGCCGCCGGGCAGCAGGAGCGCGGCACCGAAGCCGATCAGGGCCGCAGCGCCGATGCCGACGACCACTGCGGCGCGCTTCAGGCCGGATCCGCCGCCGGGCGCCTGTCGCCGCCGCCGGCGCAGCTGTCGCCGCTCACCGCGCGTGACCGTGTCCGAGCTAAAGTCCTCGCCGACCATGACCGGGGGCAGTTCCTCGGTCTCGTACTCCGTCCGGGGCAGGATCCGCTCGGGAGCGGACTTCGCCTCCGGTACGGGTGCCGGTGCGGGAGGCGGTGTCGGTACCGCTGTCGGTGTCGGTACCGCTGTCGGTGGTACGGCGACCGTCTCGTACTCGTCGTCCGGGGCAGTGGCCCCCTTGAACTGCTCGAACTCACGCAGCAGCTCGGCCAGGGCCTCGGTCCTGCGTCGGCGCATGACGTAGGTCGGCTCGATCGTGGGTCGCTTCGCCGTCCGGCCCGGTTCGGGCGGTTTCGACACGCTGTTCTCCTTCCGTGCACGCGGTCTCCCGCCATCCCCGAGAGGAGATACGGGAAGCCGGGCCGGGAGGTTCAGCTCACCCGGCGCTCACGGGGACGGCCGGGAGCACGGCGACGACCTCCCAGCCGGGTCCGTCCTCGCGCGGCCGGGCCTCGATCCGGCCGCCGAGCGCGGTGACCCGCTCGGTGAGACCGACGAGGCCGAAGCCGCCGCCCCGGGCCGCCTCCGGCAGCCGGGCGCCGCCACGTCCGTCGTCGCGCACCGAGACCTCCAGATCACCATGGGCGTGGCGGAGGGCGACGGTGACCTCGGTGGCGTCGCCGGCGTGCCGTCGGACGTTCGTCAGGGCCTCCTGCACCACGCGGAAGGCGGCGGCCTGCACCTCGTGCGGCAGGTCGTCGGGGACGGCGGGGTCGTGGTCCAGCACGGCCGCGCGTCCGTCGACACCGCCGACGCCGTCGAAACCGCGCACCAGCTCGTCGATGCCGGCCAGGTCCCCGACCGGGCGCCGGTCGGCGGTGCGGCTCTCGTCCTCGTGGTCACGCAGGACACCGACCGTGCGGCGCATCGAGGCCAGCGCCTCGGTCGCGGCCCGCTGGATGCCCGCGAGGACGGGATCGAGACGCTCGGGTTCGGTGTCGGCCATCATCCGCGCGACCTGTGTCTGCACCAAGATCCCGGTGACGTGGTGGGCGACGAAGTCGTGCAGGTCGGCGGCCATGGCGAGGCGTTCCGCCCGGCGGGTCTCGGTGACGACCTGGGTCCTGCGGTGGTCCAGGGTGCGGAGATAGGCGGCGACGGCGGCTGTGACCCCGCCGCACAGCAACAGCACCGCGGTCACGCCGAGGACGCCGACGTCCGGTTCGACGGCGGAGTACGGCAGCGGCAGCGCGAGCAGCACGAGACCGTCCAGGAGTCCGCAGGCCAGCGCCCAGCCGGGCGGGCAGGTGCGGACGGCGACGACCAGCAGGCACAGCAGCACGATCGCCTGGCCCGGGCCGAAGCCGCCCTTCTCCTGGGCCACGAGCAGGGTCACCACGTTCGCGGCGGCGGCGAGCGCGGGGACGCCTGTCCGTATCTGCGGGGTCAGCCGGGCGGGTCGGCGGCGCTCGGGCCACAGCAGCGCCGTGAGGCCGATCACCAGGGCGAGCAGATGCAGCCAGAGGTAGGCGGTGTCCTCCTCCGTCCCCAGGATGAGGAAGTCGGACAGGCAGGCCAGGAACAGGGCCACGATGCCGCCCACGCGTACGCAGCCCGGCTTGGCCGGGCGCACGGGCCGTCCGCCGCCGCCCGCAGGTTCCTTGGTCTGAAGCACGAGGTTCACGCGGATCACAGTAGGCAGCTCCGGTGGCCCCCGTATCGGCCGTACGGCTGAGGGAGCGCGTCCGGGGGCCGTGAAGCCTGGCCGTTCGGCCGAGGCGGGCGCCCCCGCCGCCGGGAGAGGTTGGGTGCCGCACCCCCACCTCTCTCCACCGGGAGCACCTCATGGAACGCAAGCCTCTCGTCCTCGCCGGCGTCGCGGTGACGGCCGTGGCCGTCGGCGGCGGAGTACTCACCTACGCGATGAGCGGTACGGAGTCGACCACCGGGCTCGACAGGTTCACCACCGTGACCGTGGACGGCCACAAGGCCCTCAGCGGGAAGATCGTCGCAGGCCGCACCTCGGCGAAGTACAGCCCGCTGCCGTGGATCGGCGGTGGCACCTCCATCGTGAAGTGCCCCGACCTCAAGGCCGTGCCCGGCACCGAGGTGACGTGCGCCGCGAAGGACGGCGACGGCAGGGACCTGTCCATTCCCGTCACCGTCGTCGAGGCCGACGCCTCCAGCGTCACCTGGAAGTTCGAGCGCGTCCAGCCCGACCGGAAAAGACCATCATGAAACGCCAGGAACCATCATGAAACGCTAGGAACCACCAGAAATAATCAGAAAAGGATCCGCCACCCTCATGAGCACCGTCCTGGCCGGCAACGGCCTCATCAAGAAGTACGGCCCCACCACCGCCCTGGCCGGGGTGGACGTGGCGGTCGCCGAGCGCGAGTCCCTCGCCATCATGGGCCCCTCCGGCTCCGGCAAGTCGACCCTCCTCCACACCCTCGCCGGGATCATCCGCCCCGACGACGGCCAGGTGCTGCTGCGTGGCGAGCGTATCGACCACTGGGGCGAGAACAAGCTCAGCGCCCTGCGCCGCAAGCGCTTCGGATTCGTCTTCCAGTTCGGCCAGTTGCTGCCCGAGCTGCCCGCCGAGGAGAACGTCGCCCTCCCCCTGATGCTGGAGGGCGTGCCCCGCCGTCGGGCCGTGCAGCGGGCCCGCCGCTGGTTCGCCCCGCTGGGCCTCGCCGGCCTGGAGCACCGCCGCCCCGGCCAGCTCTCCGGCGGCCAGGCCCAGCGCGTCGCCATCGCCCGCGCCCTCGCCGTCGAACCCGACGTCGTCTTCGCCGACGAGCCCACCGGCGCCCTCGACCGGTCCACCGGTGAGGAGGTCGTCCGGCTCCTCACCTCGGTCACCCGCGACCAGGGCGCCTCCTTGGTCATGGTCACCCACGACGCGGAGGTGGCCGCCCACTGCGACCGTGTCCTGCGGGTGAGGGACGGCCTGGTGAACGGCTACAGCCAGTACACGGTGGCGTGAGCGCCCGGTAGGGGCGCGGGGCCGCATCGACATGCGGCTCCGCCGCAGGGCAGGGGCGCGACGAGCTGGAGCCGGACGCCGCTGCGCAAGGCGACGGCTGCGCAAGGCGACGACGGAACGGACCCGGGACCCCGCCCGACCCACGCCCCACTCGCCCCGCCCGCCCCCCCCCCCCCCCCCCCCCCCGGGGTCCC
>NZ_LRTR01000220.1 GCF_001550375.1 Streptomyces europaeiscabiei
TGACCCGGGCGCGCGGACCGTCCGCGGCGGCGGTCGCGGCCCGCAGCGCCGCGGCCATCTCGGCGGCACCCTCCAGGGCGACGGCGCCGATGATCTCGCGCTTACCGCGGAAGTGGCTGTAGAGGACGGGCTGGCTGTACTCGATGCGCTCGGCGAGCCGGCGCGTGGTGACCGCGTCCCAGCCCTGCTGCTCGGCGAGTTCGCGGGCCGTCGCCACGATGAGGCGCTCGCGGGCCGCGCGGTCGCGCTCCTTGCGTTCCTTTACCGACATGATTCGACCCTAGCACCGCTAGACAATCGAGCGGTGGCAGTACTAGCGTTGCCACAACAGCTAGCAATGCTAGATTCCTGGAGGGGTCATCATGCTCAGCGCACTCGAGGTCGTCACCACCGTGGTCATCGGCGTGATGGTGGGGGTGGAGTTCTCCGTCGCCTTCGTCATGAAGCCGATCCTCGACGCACTCCCCGAGGACAGCGGCCAACTGGGCCACGCCCACGGGGGCCGGATGCTCGGCGCCGTCATGCCGGTCTGGTACATCGGCTCGCTCGTCCTCACCGCGGTCTGGGCCGTCGCCGGATGGCACCACGCCGGCACCGGCCTCGTCGTCACCGCCGCCGGAATGCTGATCCTCACCGTGGTCATGTCGCTCCTGCTGCTCGTTCCGATCAACAACCGGAACAAGACGTGGACCCCCGAGAACCGCCCCGAGGACTGGAAGGAGCAGATGAACCGCTGGGAGCGCTGGCACTACGTCCGCGTCGCCGTCCTCATCGGCGCCTTCACCCTGCTGGTCGCCGCCCTCACCTGATACCGAAGCCGCCCGGACACACCCTGGCTCGCCCGTGCGCGCCGACAGCCTTCGCCCCGCCGGGGGATCCCGGCAGGGCTGCGGTGACCGTGCTCGGTCCCGGGCCTGTCCCCTAGGCCCAGTCGTCGTGCTCGGGCTCCGGCTCCACGTCGGGCCAGTCGAAGTCCTGCCCCGTGTCACCCGCCGAAGCCGGGCCGGACGCCCTCCCGTCCACGGAGGCCGCTCCGGAAGCCGAGGTCGCCCCGGAAGCAGGGGCCGCCCCCGAAGCCGAGGCCGAGGCCGAGGCCGACGCTCCACCAAAATCGCCGCCCAGTGAACCCAGCACCGCCAGCACCCCCTCCCCGTACGTCGCCAGCTTCTTCTCGCCGATTCCGCTGATCGTGCCGAGTTCGGCGACGGACGCGGGGGCCGTGGCCGCGATCTCGCGGAGGGTGGCGTCGTGGAAGATGACATAGGCGGGGACGCCCTGTTCCCTGGCCTGGTCGCCGCGCCAGGCGCGCAGGGCCTCGAAGACGGGAAGCAGGTCGTCGGAGAGCTCGACCGCCGCCTTGGGCTTGCGGTCGCCCCGGCCGGAGCCGGAGGAGCCCGCGCCGGACGACGCCGACCGCGTGGTCACCGGCTTCTTCGGTTCCTTGCGCAGCGGCACGTCCCGCTCCCGCCGCAGCACCGCCCCGCTCTCTTCCGTGAGCACGAGCGTGCCGTACTCGCCCTCGACCGCGAGGATGCCCTGCGCGAGCAACTGCCGCACGACGCCCCGCCATTCGCCCTCGGCCATCTCCTCGCCGATACCGAAGACGGAGAGCTGGTCGTGGTCGAACTGGATGACCTTCGCGGTGCGCCGGCCCAGCAGGATGTCGACGATCTGTACGGCACCGAACTTCTGGCCCCGCTCCCGCTGCAGGCGCACCACCGTGGAGAGCACCTTCTGCGCGGCGACCGTGCCGTCCCAGGTCTCCGGCGGTACGAGACAGGTGTCGCAGTTGCCGCAGCCGTCGGCCTGCGGTTCCTGGCCGAAGTACTGGAGCAGCTGGCCCCGGCGGCACCGGGCGGTCTCGCAGAGCCCCAGCATCGCGTCCAGGTGGCTGGCGGCCCGGCGGCGGAACGCCTCGTCGCCCTCGCTGCCCTGGATCATCTTCCGCTGCTGTATGACGTCGTTGAGGCCGTACGCCATCCACGCCGTGGACGGCTGTCCGTCGCGGCCGGCGCGGCCGGTCTCCTGGTAGTAGCCCTCCACCGACTTCGGCAGGTCCAGGTGTGCGACGAACCGTACGTCGGGTTTGTCGATGCCCATGCCGAAGGCGATTGTGGCGACGACCACGAGCCCTTCCTCGCGCAGGAACCGCGACTGGTGGGCCGCGCGGGTGCCGGCGTCGAGTCCGGCGTGGTACGGCACCGCCTCGACGCCGTTCTTGCTGAGGAACTCCGCCGTGCGCTCGACGGAGTTCCTGGACAGGCAGTACACGATGCCCGCGTCGCCCGCGTGCTCCTGACGCAGGAAGGACAGGAGCTGCTTCTTCGGGTCGGCCTTGGGCACGATCCGGTACTGGATGTTGGGCCGGTCGAAGCTGGCCTCGAAGTGGCGGGCCCGGGGCATGGCCAGCCGCTCGGTGATCTCCCGGTGCGTCGCGTGGGTGGCGGTGGCGGTGAGCGCGATGCGCGGCACGTCCGGCCAGCGCTCGCCCAGCAGGGAGAGGGACAGGTAGTCGGGCCGGAAGTCGTGGCCCCACTGGGCGACGCAGTGGGCCTCGTCGATCGCGAAGACCGCGATCTTGCCGCGTCCGAGCAGATCGAGCGTGGCGTCCAGCCGGAGCCGCTCGGGTGCGAGGTAGAGAAGATCCAGCTCCCCGGCCAGGAACTCCGCCTCGACCACACGCCGCTCGTCGAAGTCCTGCGTGGAGTTCATGAACCCGGCGCGCACGCCCAGCGCCCGCAGCGCGTCCACCTGGTCCTGCATCAGCGCGATCAGCGGGGAGACCACGATGCCCGTACCGGGCCTGACCAGGGAAGGAATCTGGTAGCAGAGCGACTTTCCGCCGCCGGTCGGCATGAGGACGACGGCGTCACCGCCCGCGATCACATGCTCGATGACCGCACCCTGCTCGCCCCGGAAGGCGTCGTACCCGAAGACCCGGTGGAGCACGGCCAGCGCCTCGCTGTCCGCCCCGGTCGTCCTGTCCTCGTCCACCATCACGCCCGTCCCGCCCGTCCCGATCATCGCCCGTCCCCCGCGCCCTTACGTCCTGTGCCGCCCGTGGTTCCTCCAGCCCTTGCCACCATAGGCGCCCGCACCGACAGCCTCAGAGTTATCCACAGGCTCCACCCGTATGAAGCGCCACTCCCCGTGGACGACGACCCGTACATACGACGGGACCCGGCCCCCTGGAAGGGGGCCGGGTCCCGTCACCGCGTCACGAGCGAGCGCTCCGCTCCCGGGCGGAGCGTCAGCGTACGAACACCCCCGCCTGACCCGCCAGGTCCAGGAAGTACTGCGGGGCGATGCCGAGCACCAGTGTGACGGCGACACCGACCCCGATCGCGGTCATGGTCAGCGGCGACGGCACGGCGACGGTCGGCCCCTCGGGGCGCGGTTCGCTGAAGAACATGAGCACGATGACGCGGATGTAGAAGAACGCGGCGATGGCCGAGGAGATCACACCGACCACGACGATCGCGCCCGCGCCGCCCTCCGCGGCGGCCTTGAACACGGCGAACTTCCCGGCGAACCCGGAGGTCAGCGGAATGCCCGCGAAGGCCAGCAGGAAGACCGCGAACACGGCCGCCACCAGGGGCGATCTGCGTCCGAGGCCGGCCCACTTGGACAGATGGGTCGCCTCGCCGCCCGCGTCCCGCACCAGCGTCACCACGGCGAACGCGCCGATCGTCACGAAGGAGTAGGCGCCCAGGTAGAACAGCACGGACGAGACGCCGTCGGGCGAGGCCGCGATGACACCGGCGAGGATGAAGCCGGCGTGGGCGATCGACGAGTAGGCGAGCAGGCGCTTGATGTCGGTCTGGGTGATGGCGACGATCGCGCCGCCCAGCATGGTGACGATGGCGACGGCCCACATCACCGGCCGCCAGTCCCAGCGCAGGCCGGGCAGGACGACGTACAGGAGCCTGAGCAGCGCGCCGAAGGCGGCCACCTTGGTCGCCGCCGCCATGAAGCCCGTGACCGGTGTGGGAGCGCCCTGGTACACGTCGGGCGTCCACATGTGGAACGGCACCGCGCCGACCTTGAACAGCAGGCCCATGACGATCATGGCGACGCCGATGAGCAGCAGCGCGTCGTTGCCCATGGTGTCGGCGAGGGCGGGGTTGATCTCTCCGATCGTGCCGTCGACGACCTGGGCGATCGTCGCGTACTTCACCGAGCCCGCGTAGCCGTACAGCAGGGCGATGCCGAAGAGGGTGAAGGCGGAGGCGAAGGCGCCGAGCAGGAAGTACTTGACCGAGGCCTCCTGCGACATGAGCCGCTTGCGGCGGGCCACGGCGCACAGCAGGTAGAGCGGGAGGGAGAAGACCTCCAGGGCGATGAACAGGGTCAGCAGGTCGTTGGCCGCCGGGAAGATCAGCATGCCGCTGATCGCGAAGAGCAGCAGCGGGAACACCTCGGTGGTGGTGAACCCGGCCCTCACGGCCGCCTTCTCGCTGTCGCTGCCGGGCACGGACGCGGCCTGCGCGGCGAAGGAGTCGACCTTGTTGCCGTGCGCCTCGGGGTCGAGGCGGCGCTCGGCGAAGGTGAAGACGCCGAGGATGCCGGCCAGGAGGATCGTGCCCTGCAGGAACAGGGCCGGTCCGTCCACGGCGATGGCGCCCATGGCGGCGATGCCGGCCTTCGTGGTGCCGTATCCGCCCGCCGCGAGCGCGACGACCGCGGCGAAGGACGCCGCGAGCGCGACGACGGAGACGAACACCTGGGCGTAGTAACGGGACTTGCGTGGCACGAAGGCCTCGATCAAGACCCCGATGACGGCCGCCCCGAGGACGATCAGCGTGGGCGACAACTGCCCGTATTCGATCTTCGGCGCGTCGATCTTCGTGATCGGGTCGGCCGCGGTTGTCCACAGGCTGTGGACGGCGGTTGCGCTCACTTGGCGGCCTCCACCTCGGGCTGGGGGTCCTTCTTCTGGACGTCGGACATGGTGTGCTCGACCGCCGGGTTCACGATGTCGGTGAGGGGCTTCGGGTAGACGCCGAGGAAGAGCAGCAGGACGATCAGCGGGGTGACCACCACGAGTTCCCGCACCCTCAGGTCGGGCATCCCCTCGACCTCGGCCTTCACCGGGCCGGTCATCGTCCGCTGGTAGAGGACGAGGACGTAGAGCGCGGCGAGGACGATGCCGACGGTGGCGATGATCCCGATCACCGGGTAGCGCGCGAACGTGCCGACCAGGACCAGGAACTCGCTGACGAACGGGGCGAGACCGGGCAGCGACAGCGTCGCGAGGCCGCCGATCAGGAAGGTGCCGGCGAGCACCGGCGCGACCTTCTGCACGCCGCCGTAGTCGGCGATGAGCCGGGACCCGCGCCGGGAGATCAGGAAGCCCGCCACCAGCATGAGGGCGGCGGTCGAGATCCCGTGGTTGACCATGTAGAGCGTCGCGCCCGACTGGCCCTGGCTGGTCATCGCGAAGATGCCCAGGATGATGAACCCGAAGTGCGAGATCGACGCGTACGCCACCAGCCGCTTGATGTCCCGCTGGCCGACCGCGAGCAGCGCCCCGTAGATGATGCTGATCAGCGCCAGGACGAGGATCGCGGGCGTCGCCCACTCACTGGCCTCCGGGAACAGCCCGAGGCAGAAGCGGAGCATCGCGAAGGTGCCGACCTTGTCGACGACCGCCGTGATGAGGACGGCGACCGGCGTGGTGGACTCCTGCATGGCGTTGGGCAGCCAGGTGTGCAGCGGCCACAGCGGGGCCTTCACCGCGAAGGCGAAGAAGAAGCCCAGGAACAGCCACCGCTCGGTGCTGGTCGCCATCTCCAGCGTGCCGTTGGCGCGGGCCTCGGCGATCTCCGGGAGCGAGAAGTTCCCGGCGACCACGTACAGGCCGATCACCGCGGCCAGCATGATCAGGCCGCCGACCAGGTTGTAGAGGAGGAACTTCACGGCGGCGTACGACCGTTGCGTGGCCGCCGCCTCCTCGCCGTGCTCGTGGGCCCGGTCCCCGAAGCCGCCGATGAGGAAGTACATCGGGATGAGCATGGCTTCGAAGAAGATGTAGAAGAGGAAGACGTCGGTGGCCTCGAAGGAGATGATCACCATCGCCTCGACGGCCAGGATCAGGGCGAAGAAGCCCTGCGTGGGCCGCCACCGTGTGTTGCCCGTCTCCAGGGGGTCGGCGTCGTGCCAGCCCGCGAGGATGATGAACGGGATCAGCAGGGCGGTGAGCGCGATGAGCGCCACCGCGATGCCGTCCACGCCCAGTTCGTACCGCACCCCGAAGTCCGCGATCCAGGCGTGGGACTCGGTGAGTTGGTAGCGGTCGCCGTCCGGGTCGAAGCGGACCAGGACGACCACGGCGAGCACGAGCGTGGCCAGCGAGACGATCAGCGCCAGCCATTTCGCGGCGGTGCGCCGCGCGGCCGGTACGGCGGCCGTGGCGATCGCCCCGAGGGCCGGGAGCGCCGCCGCCGCTGTCAGCAGAGGAAAGGACATCGGTATCAGACCGCCCTCATCAGCAGGGTCGCGGCGATGAGGATCGCAGCACCGCCGAACATCGAGACCGCGTACGACCGGGCATAGCCGTTCTGGATCCGGCGCAGCCGCCCGGAGAGGCCGCCCATCGAGGCCGCCGTGCCGTTGACGACGCCGTCGACCAGGGTGTGGTCGACGTAGACGAGGGAGCGTGTGAGGTGCTCTCCGCCGCGTACGAGGACGACGTGGTTGAAGTCGTCCTGGAGGAGGTCGCGCCGGGCGGCCCGGGTGAGGAGCGATCCACGCGGGGCGACGACGGGGACGGGCCTCCGCCCGTACTGGAGCCAGGCGAGGCCGACACCGATGACCATCACGGCGACCGTGGAGATCGTCACCGTCAGGGCGCTGATCGGCGGGGTGCCGTGCTTGTGGCCGGTGACGGGCTCCAGCCAGTTGACGAACCGGTCGCCGATGCTGAAGTACGCGCCGCCGAAGACCGATCCGACGGCCAGCACGATCATGGGGATCGTCATGACCTTGGGCGACTCGTGCGGGTGCGGCTCGTGGCCGTGCTCGTCGGGCTGCCAGCGCTTCTCGCCGAAGAACGTCATCAGCATCACGCGTGTCATGTAGAACGCGGTGATGCCCGCGCCCAGCAGGGCCACGCCGCCGAGGATCCAGCCCTCGGTGCCGCCCTTGGCGAACGCCGCCTCGATGATCATGTCCTTGGAGAAGAAGCCGGACAGACCGGGGAAACCGATGATCGCGAGGTAGCCGAGGCCGAAGGTGACGAAGGTGACCGGCATGTACGTCCGAAGGCCTCCGTACTTGCGCATGTCGACCTCGTCGTTCATGCCGTGCATGACCGAGCCGGCGCCGAGGAAGAGCCCGGCCTTGAAGAAGCCGTGCGTCACCAGGTGCATGATCGCGAAGACGTAGCCGATGGGGCCGAGGCCCGCGGCCAGCACCATGTAGCCGATCTGCGACATGGTCGACCCGGCGAGGGCCTTCTTGATGTCGTCCTTCGCACAACCGACGATCGCACCGAAGAGGAGCGTGACCGCGCCGACGACGGTGGTGACGAGCTGTGCGTCCGGGGCGCCGTTGAAGATGTCGGCGGACCGGACGATCAGGTAGACGCCCGCGGTGACCATGGTCGCGGCGTGGATGAGGGCCGAGACGGGGGTCGGGCCCTCCATCGCGTCCCCGAGCCAGGACTGCAGCGGCACTTGGGCGGACTTGCCGCAGGCGGCCAGCAGCAGCATCAGCGCGATCGCGGTGAGCGTGCCCTCGCTCGTCTCGCCGACGGCCCCGAGGACCGGCCCGAAGGCGAAGGTCCCGAAGGTGGTGAACATCAGCATGATGGCGATGGACAGACCCACGTCGCCGACGCGGTTGACCAGGAAGGCCTTCTTCGCGGCGGTGGCGGCGCTGGGCTTGTGCTGCCAGAAGCCGATCAGCAGGTACGAGGCGAGACCCACGCCCTCCCAGCCGACGTACAGCAGCAGGTAGTTGTCGGCGAGGACGAGCAGCAGCATCGCCGCGAGGAACAGGTTCAGATAGCCGAAGAAGCGGCGTCGGCGCTCGTCGTGCTCCATGTACCCGATGGAGTACACATGGATGAGCGAGCCGACTCCGGTGATCAGCAGGACGAACGTCATCGACAGCTGGTCGAGCTGGAAGGCGACGTCCGCCTGGAAGCCCTCGACGGGGATCCAGCTGAACAGGTACTGGCCCATCTCACGGTGTTCGGCGTCCTTGCCGAGCATGTCGGCGAAGAGGACGACACCGATGACGAAGGAGGCGGCGGCCAGCGCCGTGCCGATCCAGTGGCCGACGGCGTCGAGGCGCCGGCCGCCGCACAGCAGGACGGCCGCTCCTAGCAGGGGCGCCGCGACCAGCAGCGCAATCAGGTTCTCCACGATTCTTCCGACCCCTTACAGCTTCATCAGGCTGGCGTCGTCGACCGAGGCCGAGTGGCGGGACCGGAAGAGCGACACGATGATCGCGAGTCCGACCACGACCTCCGCGGCGGCGACGACCATCGTGAAGAAGGCGATGATCTGGCCGTCGAGATTGCCGTGCATCCGGGAGAAGGCGACCAGGGTGAGGTTGCAGGCGTTGAGCATCAGCTCGACGCACATGAACACCACGATCGCGTTCCGCCTGATCAGGACGCCGGTGGCGCCGATCGTGAACAGCAGGGCGGCGAGATACAGGTAGTTGACGGGATTCACTTCGATGCCTCCCCGCGCTTGGGGCCGTTCCCGCTGTTGGTGCGCTCCAGGCGGTCCTCGGCGCGCTGCTCCAGGGCCTTCAGGTCGTTGAGCGCCTCCGTCGACACGTCGCGGACCTGACCCCGGTCCCGCAGCGTCTTGCTGACGGTCAGCTCGGACGGCGTGCCGTCGGGCAGCAGGCCCGGGATGTCGACCGCGTTGTGCCGGGCGTACACGCCGGGGGCCGGCAGCGGCGGGAGGTGCTTGCCCTCGCGCACGCGCTCTTCGGCCAGTTCCCGCTGGGTCTTGGGGCGCTCGGTGCGCTCGCGGTGGGTGAGGACCATGGCGCCGACGGCGGCCGTGATGAGGAGGGCGCCGGTGAGTTCGAAGGCGAACACGTAGTCGGTGAAGATCAGGGCGGCGAGGCCCTCCACGTTCCCGCCCGCGTTCGCCGTGCCGAGGCCGGTGAACTCCGTCAGCGAGGCGTTGCCGATGCCCGCGATCAGCAGGATGCCGAAGCCGAGGCCACACAGGAGGGCCAGCCAGCGCTGGCCCTTGATGGTCTCCTTCAGGGAGTCCGCCGCGGTGACGCCGACGAGCATGACCACGAACAGGAACAGCATCATGATCGCGCCGGTGTAGACGACGATCTGCACGATGCCCAGGAAGTAGGCGCCGTTGGCGAGGTAGAACACCGCCAGGATGATCATGGTGCCGGCGAGGCAGAGCGCGCTGTGCACGGCCCTCTTCATGAAGACGGTGCACAGGGCGCCGATCACCGCGAACGTGCCGAGCACCCAGAACTGGAAGGCCTCACCGGTGGAGGTGGTGTAGGCGGCGAGTTGCATGCTCATGCGTCCGCCCCCTCTTCCTCGGGCTTCTCGCCCTTGGAGGTGGCGACCTGGCGCACCGTGCCGGGCGCGGCCTCGGTGACCAGCCCCCGGTAGTAGTCCTGCTCGTCGGTGCCCGGGAAGATCGAGTGGGGCGAGTCGACCATGCCCTCCTCGAGACCGGCGAGCAGCTGCTCCTTGGTGTAGATGAGGTTGGCGCGGCTGCTGTCCGCCAGCTCGAACTCGTTGGTCATCGTGAGCGCGCGCGTGGGGCACGCCTCGATGCACAGGCCGCACAGGATGCAGCGGGCGTAGTTGATCTGGTAGACGCGGCCGTACCGCTCGCCCGGCGAGTAGCGCTCCTCGTCCGTGTTGTCGGCGCCCTCCACGTAGATGGCGTCGGCGGGACACGCCCAGGCGCACAGCTCGCAGCCGATGCACTTCTCCAGGCCGTCCGGATGGCGGTTGAGCTGGTGCCGGCCGTGGAACCGTGGGGCCGTGGTCTTGGGCTGCTCGGGATACTGCTCGGTCAGCCGCTTCTTGAACATGGCCTTGAAGGTCACGCCGAAGCCGGCGACGGGGTTCTGGAAACCGGGCTTGGTCTCCTTCGGCTCCTCAGCCATCGGACGCCTCCTTCCCATTCGAAGATCCGTCACTGTCAGTATCGGACCCACCACTGACAACCAGCTCCCGCTCCCGTCGCGGACGCCTGCGCGGCACCGGCGGGAGGGTCTGTCCGGGCAGGGGCGGTACGGGGAACCCGCCGGCCATCGGGTCGAAGGCGGCCGGTTCGGCGGGCCGGTCCTGTGCCTCGCGCCGGTCACGGAACATGTCGGCGACGACGGAGAGCAGGAACAGCACGATGACGGCGCCCGCGACGTACAGGGCGATCTCGGCGAAGTCGTAGTTCTCGTTCCTGAGGGTCCGTACCGTCGCGACGAGCATCAGCCAGACCACGGAGACCGGGAGGAGGACCTTCCAGCCGAGCTTCATCAGCTGGTCGTAGCGGACGCGCGGGAGGGTGCCGCGCAGCCAGATGAAGAAGAACAGCAGCAGCTGCACCTTCACCACGAACCAGAGCATCGGCCACCAGCCGTGGTTGGCGCCCTCCCAGAAGGTGCTGATGGGCCAGGGAGCCCGCCAGCCGCCGAGGAAGAGCGTCACCGACACGGCGGAGACGGTCACCATGTTGACGTACTCGGCGAGCATGAACATCGCGAACTTGATCGACGAGTACTCGGTGTTGAAGCCGCCGACCAGGTCGCCCTCGGACTCCGGCATGTCGAAGGGGGCGCGGTTGGTCTCGCCGACCATCGTGATGATGTAGATGACGAAGGAGACCGGCAGCAGCACGATGTACCAGCGGTCCTGCTGCGCCTCCACGATCGCCGACGTCGACATCGACCCCGAGTAGAGGAAGACCGAGGCGAACGCGGCGCCCATGGCGATCTCGTAGGAGATCATCTGCGCCGCGGAGCGCAGGCCGCCGAGCAGCGGATAGGTGGAGCCGGAACTCCAGCCCGCCAGCACGATGCCGTAGATGCCGACGGAGGCGACCGCGAGGATGTAGAGCATCGCGATCGGCAGGTCGGTGAGCTGCATCGTGGTGCGCTGGCCGAAGATCGAGATCTCGTTGCCGGCCGGGCCGAAGGGGATCACCGCGATCGCCATGAAGGCCGGGATGGCCGCGACGATCGGCGCGAGGACGTAGACGACCTTGTCCGCGCGTTTGACGATGACGTCTTCCTTGAGCATCAGCTTGATGCCGTCGGCGAGCGACTGGAGCATGCCCCAGGGGCCGTGCCGGTTGGGGCCGATGCGCAGCTGCATCCAGGCGACGACCTTGCGCTCCCACACGATGGAGAACAGCACGGTGATCATCAGGAAGGCGAAGCAGAACACCGCCTTGACGACGACCAGCCACCAAGGGTCTCGGCCGAACATCGAGAGGTCTTCAGCGGCGAGGTACAAGCTCATGCCTCCACCTCCTCGGGGGCCTCGGCGGCGAGCGTCGCGGGGCCGATACGGACCAGTGCGCCGGGCAGCGCCCCGGTGTCGGAGGCGACGCCCGTACCGGTGGAGTTCAGCGGGAGCCAGACGACGCGGTCGGGCATCTCGGTGATCTGCAGCGGCAGTTCGACGACCCCGGCGGGGCCGCTGACCGCGAGGACGTCGCCGTTCTTGACGCCCGCCTCGGCGGCCGTGGCGGCGGACACGCGCGCGTGTGCGGCGTG
>NZ_LRTR01000221.1 GCF_001550375.1 Streptomyces europaeiscabiei
GTCGCCGTCCTGGAGGCGGCCCTGGTCGAGGAGCAGCCGGTGCCCGGCCAGGACGGCTTCCCCGGCGGCGGGCCTCGGCAGGGAGGCCGCGACCTCCACCGGCTCGTTGGCCCTCGCGCCGTCCCACGCCCCGAGGCGGTCCAGCTCCGCGCGCGTGGTGCGCAGATCGGGCAGCCCCAGGTGCACGTCCATGGCGTCGGCCAGCATCTGCAGGACACGGCCGTCGGTGGGTGCCACCCGGCGGGTCATCTGGTCGGGCTTCAGCGCGGCCTCGAACATCCGCACGCGGCCCTCCCAGTTGATGAAGGTGCCCGCCTTCTCGGCGACGGCGGCGACCGGAAGGACGACGTCGGCCCGTTCGGTGACCTCGCTGGGCCGCAGCTCCAGCGAGACCAGGAAGCCCACCGCGGAGAGTGCCTCACGCGCGCGCCGTGGATCGGGCAGATCGGCGAGTTCCACACCCGCCACCACCAGGGCCCCGAGCTCTCCGGTGGCGGCGGCCTCGACGATCTGCCCGGTGTCCCGGCCGTACCGCGAGGGGAGTTCGGCGACGCCCCAGGCGGCGGCGACCTCCTCCCGCGCGCGCGGGTCGGTCGCCG
>NZ_LRTR01000222.1 GCF_001550375.1 Streptomyces europaeiscabiei
CCCCGGCCCGGCGCGGGATCCACACCAGCTTCGCGCCGGTCAGGGACGCGGCCCGTACGGCGGCGGTGAGCCCGCCCGCCACGGCCGCGAACCGCTCCCCGACGACGATCACCGCGCCCTCGGTACGCAACGCCTCGGCGGCCTTGGTGCCGTCGTCGTCCAGCCCGAAGCCGCTCGCGAGGGCGTCCAGCCACTCGGTCTCGGTGCCGGGCGCGGCGGGCAGCAGCGTGCCGCCGGCCTTCGCAAGGCCCCGGGTGGCGTGTGTGGCCAGCGAGAACACCTGCTGCTTGTGCCCCCGCCAGGCCTTGCGCAGCCTCAGGAAGACGCCGGGCGCCTCCTCCTCCGCCTCGAACCCGACCAGCAGGACCGCGGGCGCCTTCTCCAGGAAGGCGTACGTGACGCCCGTACCGTCGAGGTCGCGGCCGCGTCCGGCGACCCGGGCCGCCAGGAAGTCGGCCTCCTCGCCGCTGTGCACGCGTGCGCGGAAGTCGATGTCGTTGCTGTCGAGGGCCACCCGCGCGAACTTGCTGTACGCGTAGGCGTCCTCGGCGGTGAGCCGGCCGCCGGTCAGGACACCGGCCCGGCCGCGCGCGGCGAGCAGCCCCCGGGCGGCGGCCTCCAGGGCCTCCGGCCAGGACGTCGGCTCCAGGACGCCCTCGGCGTTGCGGACGAGGGGGGTGGTCAGCCGGTCCGGGCGCTGCGCGTACCGGAACGCGAACCGCCCCTTGTCGCAGATCCACTCCTCGTTGACCTCGGGGTCGTTGGCCGCGAGGCGCCGCATGACCTTGCCGCGCCGGTGGTCGGTGCGGGTCGCGCAGCCGCCGGAGCAGTGCTCGCAGACGGACGGCGAGGAGACGAGGTCGAAGGGGCGGGAGCGGAATCGGTACGCCGCCGAGGTCAGCGCGCCCACCGGGCAGATCTGGATGGTGTTCCCGGAGAAGTACGACTCGAAGGGGTCGCCCTCTCCGGTGCCGACCTGCTGGAGCGCGCCCCGCTCGACCAGCTCGATCATCGGGTCGCCGGCGACCTGGTTGGAGAAGCGGGTGCAGCGGGCGCACAGCACGCACCGCTCACGGTCGAGCAGCACCTGCGTGGAGATCGGCACGGGCTTCTCGTAGGTGCGCTTCCTGCCCTCGAAGCGGGACTCGGAGTGGCCGTGCGACATGGCCTGGTTCTGCAGCGGGCACTCGCCGCCCTTGTCGCAGACGGGGCAGTCCAGCGGGTGGTTGATGAGCAGGAGCTCCATCACACCCTTCTGCGCCTTCTCCGCGACCGGGGAGGTGAGGTGGGTCTTGACGACCATCCCGTCCGTGCAGGTGATCGTGCAGGACGCCATGGGCTTGCGCTGGCCCTCGACCTCGACGATGCACTGGCGGCAGGCGCCGACCGGGTCGAGGAGGGGGTGGTCGCAGAAGCGGGGGATCTCGACACCGATCTGTTCGGCGGCGCGGATGACCAGGGTGCCCTTGGGCACGCTGATGTCGACGCCGTCGATGGTCAGCGAGACGAGATCTTCCGGCGGGACCGCCGCCTCTCCCCCTCCGGAGGGAGCGCTGGTGGTCACTGTCATGCGTTCACCTCCGCGTGCTTGTCCTTGTCGGCCCAGACGGTCGACCTGGCGGGGTCGAAGGGGCAGCCCCGGCCCGTGATGTGGTCCTCGTACTCCGCGCGGAAGTACTTGAGGGAGGAGAAGATCGGCGAGGCGGCGCCGTCGCCGAGGGCGCAGAAGGACTTGCCGTTGATGTTGTCGGCGATGTCGTTCAGCTTGTCGAGGTCGCTCATGACGCCCTTGCCTGCCTCGATGTCGCGCAGCAACTGCACCAGCCAGTAGGTGCCTTCGCGGCAGGGGGTGCACTTGCCGCAGGACTCGTGGGCGTAGAACTCGGTCCAACGCGTGACGGCACGCACGACGCAGGTCGTCTCGTCGAAGCACTGGAGTGCCTTCGTGCCGAGCATGGAACCCGCGGCGCCCACTCCTTCGTAGTCAAGAGGGACGTCGAGGTGCTCGTCGGTGAACATCGGGGTCGAGGAGCCGCCGGGCGTCCAGAACTTGAGGCGATGCCCGGGTCGCATTCCGCCGCTCATCTCCAGGAGCTGACGGAGCGTGATGCCGAGCGGCGCCTCGTACTGGCCGGGGCTCGTGACATGGCCGCTGAGCGAGTAGAGCGTGAAGCCGGGAGACTTCTCGCTGCCCATCGACCTGAACCATTCCTTGCCCTTGTGCATGATCGCGGGAACCGACGCGATCGACTCGACGTTGTTCACGACAGTCGGGCACGCGTAGAGGCCCTCGACAGCAGGGAAGGGGGGACGGAGCCGCGGTTGACCACGGCGGCCTTCGAGCGAGTCGAGCAGCGCGGTCTCCTCACCGCAGATGTACGCGCCCGCGCCCGCGTGCACGGTGATGTCGAGGTCGAGTCCGCTGCCCAGGATGTTCTCGCCGAGGAGGCCCTCCGCGTAGGCCTCGCGTACGGCCTCGTGCAACCGCCTCAGGACGGGGACGACCTCACCGCGCAGATAGATGAAGGCATGCGAGGACCGAATGGCGTAGCACGCGATGATCATGCCCTCGATGAGGCTGTGCGGGTTCGCGAAGAGGAGCGGAATGTCCTTGCACGTTCCGGGTTCCGACTCGTCGGCGTTGACAACCAGATAGTGCGGTTTGCCGTCGCCCTGCGGAATGAACTGCCATTTCATTCCGGTCGGGAATCCCGCGCCGCCACGGCCGCGCAGCCCGGACTCCTTGACGTACGCGATGACGTCGTCCGGTGACATGGCCAGCGCCTTGCGCAGCCCCTCGTACCCTTCGTGCCTTCGGTAGACGTCGAGCGACCATGCCCGGTCCTCGTCCCAGAAGGCCGACAGCACGGGTGCGAGCAGTTTCTCCGGGCTGGTGCCCTTGATCTCGGGTGCCAACGTCATCACTCCCCCTCCTCGGCTGCGGGCCCCGCCGGGTGGGCCGGGTCCGAGGCCGACGTGTCCTGCGGCGCGTCGTGCGAGCTGAGGTGCTCGGTGGGTGACGGCTCGTGCACCTTGTCGCGCGGCTCGTCGTGCGGTCCGCCGTCCCGCGGATGGACCACGCGCGCGGGTCCGGTCTCTCCCCTGGCCAGGCGGAGGCCGACCAGCGAGGCGGGTCCCGCTCCGCCGCTCGCCTCGACGGCCCCCGGCCGCTCGTCGGGGAAGCCGGCGAGGATCCGCGCGGTGTCCTTGAAGGTGCACAGCGGTGCCCCGCGCGTGGGCCGGACCTCGGTGCCCGCGCGCAGGTCGTCGACGAGGCGCTTGGCGCTGTCGACGGTCTGGTTGTCGAAGAACTCCCAGTTGACCATCACGACCGGCGCGAAGTCGCAGGCCGCGTTGCACTCGATGTGCTCCAGGGTGACCTTGCCGTCGTCGGTGGTCTCGCCGTTGCCGACACTCAGGTGGTCCTGCAGCGCCTCGAAGATGGCGTCGCCGCCCATCACCGCGCACAGGGTGTTGGTGCAGACGCCCACCTGGTAGTCACCGGAGGGCTTGCGCCGGTACATGGTGTAGAAGGTGGCGACCGCGGTGACCTCGGCGGTGGTCAGGCCGAGCACCTCGGCGCAGAACCGCATGCCGGTGCGGGTGACATGGCCCTCCTCCGACTGCACGAGATGCAGCAACGGCAGGAGGGCGGACCGGGAGTCCGGGTAGCGGGCGACGACCTCGGCGGCGTCCCGCTCCAGCCGGGCTCGAACGTCGTCCGGGTAGTCGGGCGCGGGCAGTTGGGGCATGCCCAGGCTGACGCCCTCGGGGGTGGTGGTCACCGGTCGACGCCTCCCATCACGGGGTCGATGGACGCGACGGCGACGATGACGTCGGCGACCTGGCCGCCCTCGCACATCGCCGCCATGGCCTGCAGGTTGGTGAAGGACGGGTCGCGGAAGTGGACCCGGAAGGGGCGGGTGCCTCCGTCGGACACGACGTGCACCCCGAGTTCGCCCTTGGGCGACTCGACCGCCGCGTACGCCTGTCCCGGCGGGACGCGGAAGCCCTCGGTCACCAGCTTGAAGTGGTGGATCAGGGCCTCCATGGAGGTGCCCATGATCTTCTTGATGTGGTCCAGGGAGTTGCCGAGTCCGTCCGGTCCCAGGGCGAGCTGGGCGGGCCAGGCGATCTTCTTGTCGCCGACCATGACGGGGCCGGGCTGCAGCCGGTCCAGGCACTGCTCGACGATCCGCAGGGACTGGCGCATCTCCTCCAGCCGGATCAGGAAGCGGCCGTAGGAGTCGCAGGTGTCGGCGGTCGGGACGTCGAAGTCGTACGTCTCGTACCCGCAGTACGGCTGCGCCTTGCGCAGGTCGTGCGGGAGGCCGGCGGAGCGGAGGATCGGGCCGGTGGCGCCGAGGGCCATGACACCGGACAGGTCGAGATAGCCGACGTCCTGCATACGGGCCTTGAAGATGGGGTTCCCGGTGGCGAGCTTGTCGTACTCGGGAAGGTTCTTCTCCATCTTCTTCACGAACTCGCGGATCTGGTCCACCGCACCGGGCGGCAGGTCCTGGGCGAGTCCGCCGGGCCGGATGTACGCGTGGTTCATGCGCAGGCCGGTGATCAGCTCGTAGATGTCGAGAATGAGTTCACGATCACGGAAGCCGTAGATCATGATCGTGGTGGCGCCCAGCTCCATGCCGCCGGTGGCGATGCACACCAGGTGGGAGGAGAGCCGGTTCAGCTCCATCAGGAGCACGCGGATGATCGTGGCGCGGTCCGGGATCTGCTCCTCGATGCCGAGGAGCTTCTCCACGGCGAGGCAGTACGCCGTCTCGTTGAAGAACGGCGTCAGGTAGTCCATGCGCGTCACGAACGTGGTGCCCTGCGTCCACGTGCGGTACTCGAGGTTCTTCTCGATGCCGGTGTGGAGATAGCCGATGCCGCAGCGGGCCTCGGTGACGGTCTCGCCGTCGATCTCCAGGATGAGCCGGAGCACACCGTGGGTGGACGGGTGCTGGGGGCCCATGTTGACGATGATGCGCTCGTCGTCGGACCGGGCGGCGGTCTCGGCGACCTCGTCCCAGTCGCCGCCGGTGACCGTGTAGACGGTGCCCTCGGTGGTCTCGCGCGCCGAGGCGGCGGACTCGGCGGCTGCGTGCTGCGTGCTCATGAGTACGACCTCCGCTGGTCCGGAGCCGGGATCTGGGCGCCCTTGTACTCGACGGGGATGCCGCCGAGGGGATAGTCCTTGCGCTGCGGGAAGCCCTGCCAGTCGTCCGGCATCATGATCCGCGTCAGCGCGGGGTGGCCGTCGAAGACGATGCCGAAGAAGTCGTACGCCTCGCGCTCGTGCCAGTCGTTGGTCGGGTAGACGGGGACGAGTGACGGGATGTGCGGGTCGGCGTCCGGGGCGGACACCTCCAGGCGGATCAGCCGGTTGTGGGTGATCGAGCGCAGGTGGTAGACGGCGTGCAGCTCGCGGCCCTTGTCATCGGGGTAGTGGACGCCGCTGACGCCGGTGCACAGTTCGAAGCGGAGGGCCGGGTCGTCGCGCAGGGTCCGGGCGACGCGCGCCAGGTGCTCGCGCTCGATGTGGAAAGTGATCTCGCCCCGGTCGACGACGGTCTTGTCGATCACGTTCTCGGGGACGAGGCCCTGTTCCTCCAGGGCGCCCTCCAGCTCGTCGGCGACCTCGTCGAACCAGCCGCCGTAGGGGCGGCCGGTCGCGCCGGGGAGCCGGATGGAGCGGACCAGGCCGCCGTAGCCGGAGGTGTCGCCGCCGTTGTTCGCGCCGAACATGCCGCGCTGGACGCGGATCTCCTCACCGCCGTCGCCGCGCTGGCCGGGGAGGTTGGAGGCGGCGAGGTCCTTCTCGGGGTTCACCCCGTTCGATCCGCCCGCGTCGTTCTTGTCGTTCGCGTCGCTCATCGCAGCAGCCCCTTCATCTCGATGAGGGGGAGCGCCTTGAGTGCCGCTTCCTCCGCCTCGCGGGCCGCTTCCTCGGCGTTCACGCCGAGCTTGGTCGTCTGGATCTTCTGGTGGAGCTTGAGGATCGCGTCCATCAGCATCTCGGGCCGTGGCGGGCAGCCCGGGAGATAGATGTCGACGGGGACGATGTGGTCGACGCCCTGGACGATCGCGTAGTTGTTGAACATGCCGCCGGACGACGCGCAGACCCCCATGGAGATCACCCACTTGGGATTGGGCATCTGGTCGTAGACCTGCCGCAGCACCGGCGCCATCTTCTGGCTGACCCGGCCGGCCACGATCATCAGGTCCGCCTGACGCGGCGAGCCCCGGAACACCTCCATGCCGAAGCGCGCCAGGTCGTAGCGCCCCGCGCCCGTGGTCATCATCTCGATGGCACAACAGGCGAGGCCGAACGTGGCGGGGAAGACGGATGCCTTGCGTACCCAGCCCGCGGCCTGCTCGACGGTGGTCAGCAGGAAACCGCTCGGCAGTTTCTCTTCGAGTCCCATGGTTAAAGGCCCCTCAGTCCCATTCCAGGCCGCCGCGGCGCCAGACGTACGCGTAGGCGACGAAGACGGTGAGCACGAAGAGCAGCATCTCCACGAGCCCGAAAACACCCAGGGCGTCGAAGGTGACGGCCCAGGGGTAGAGGAAGACGATCTCGATGTCGAAGACGATGAAGAGCATCGCCGTCAGGTAGTACTTGATAGGGAATCGCCCGCCGCCGGCCGGCGTGGGGGTGGGCTCGATCCCGCACTCGTAAGCCTCGAGCTTGGCCCGGTTGTAGCGCTTCGGGCCGATCAGCGAGGCCATGATCACGGAGAAGATCGCAAAGCCTGCCCCGAGGGCTCCCAGTACGAGGATGGGCGCATAGGCGTTCACCGCTCCTCGCTCCTCTCAGTCGGCACTGACTGCTGGCGGATGGCGTGGGCCCTGCTCTCCCGCCCCACCGGTCCCACGAACTCCGCCCGTCCCGACGAAGATCGCGAACATGTGAAGCAGGTCACAAGCCCAACTGCCCCGCATCCTATGCCTGCGGGTCTGTGATCTGCGACACGGGGTACGGCACCGAGTTTGTGATCTCCACCACCTGACGAAGGATCATGAAGTCGGATGAGCGTTGATCTTCATACACGAAGCGCCAGACTGATCACCAGAAGTGACATTTTCGCTCGTTACCGCTGGTCACGCAGGTCGTCTCCATATCAAGAGGATTCCGCTGCATGCAAATTGGTGCTGGACGAGACCGGTTGATAGTGCGCGACGTTCACACCCCGGAGGGAGGTCCGACGGCCGATGTGGACGCGTGCACGCGTTCACGAGCGCCGGGAGCGGGTGACCCCGCGCAGGACGCCGCACCGATGGGTGATCACTCTGTGACCTGTGTCACATCACAGAAAGATCAAATCAACCGACCTTGGCCACTCGCTGCAATCGATGGTAAGCACAGGGCAATTCGGACGTATTCACGAAAGCGCATGATCACAGGCTTGACCGGCCGTGTCCGCTATGCCCGTTACGGCGTCAATAAAGAGTGACGCACAGGGAATTTACGGCCGCCGTTGAACAACTGTGGCGCACCACACGTTTCTTGAAGGTATGGAGGAGTCGCTGGTACCGCTTGTACCCATGTCCCACACCGCTCACATACGCAGCCACCGGAAACCCCGCCGCAACGCGTCCTCGATCGCGATGCGCGCCGGAGTCGCCGGTGGCGTTCTCAGCACCGTGGCAGTGGCCGGCGCGTCCACGTCGGCTTTCGCCGCGGAGCCGGTGACGCAGACGCTCGAACTGCCCACCCTCACGGCCGACCTGGCCACGCAGGCCGCGCAGTCCGCGGACGCCACGCAGGCGATGGCGGCCGATTACCAGCTGCAGGCCGAGCGTGACACGGCCGCCGAACAGGCTGCCAAGCAGGCCGAGAAGGACCTGGTCAAGGCCAAGAAGGAGGAGGCCCGCAAGAAGGCCGCCGCCGAGGCCGAGCGCAAGGCCGAGGCGGAGCGTGCCGCACGCGACAGCGAGCGGACCACCCTCACGACCAACTCGTCGACCACCACGACCACCACGACGGCGCCGGCCTCCGGCAGCGTCGGCACGGTGATCGGCTTCCTCAAGGCCCAGCTCGGCGACGCCTACGTCATGGGCGCCACCGGCCCCAACGCGTGGGACTGCTCCTCGCTCGTGCAGGCCGCGTTCAAGCAGGTCGGTGTGGACCTCCCCCGGGTCTCGCAGGACCAGTCGATGCAGGGCACCGAGGTCTCGCTGTCCAACCTGCAGGTCGGCGACATCCTGTACTGGGGTGCCAAGGGCTCCGCGTACCACGTGGGTGTCTACGTCGGGAACGGCCAGTACCTCGACGCGGCGAACCCCTCCAAGGGTGTCGTCATCCAGGATCTCTCCGGCTACCCGGCGACGGGTGCGGTGCGCGTGCTCTGAGGCCGCGCACTCTCGCGGTCGCCCAGGCGCTTTTCGAGAGGGCCGCTCTCCCGGTGGGGACAGCGGCCCTCCGGGCTGCCCTCAGAAAGGGCCACAAGGGCCCCACAGGGCGCTCCCACCCCGGATCGAGGGTGCGGGGCGGGCCGAGTCGCCGACAGGCCTCGTCGACGCGTTTTCAGGGATTCCGTCGCCCGGGGTCGGTACGACGTGTGGTTCTCACAGCGCTCGGCGTCCGAATCGCCCGCTTCGAGCAGCACGGTGCCGACGGGGCGACCGTAGGGCGTGCTCATGGGTTGGACCCGGTCGCGGTCGGCGGGTGGGCGGCACTCCGCGTCCCGCCACCACCGGGGAAGCCGGCCTCCCGGCGCCCACGGCATCCTCACACCCCGAGCATCCCGAGCACCTTCAGCACCGCGATCACCTTCAGCACCCTGAACACTTCGGGACGACCCCGCTCACGCCAGGGTCGCCCCGGTCACCCCGCCCAGTCCCCCATCACGCCTTCGGGGCCACCTTGCTCAGGCCGTTGATGATGCGGTCCATCGCGTCGCCGCCGGTCGGGTCGGTGAGGTTGGCCAGCATCTTCAGGGTGAACTTCATCAGCAGCGGGTGGGTGAGGCCCCGCTGCGTGGCGAGCTTCATGATCTTCGGGTTGCCGATGAGCTTCACGAAGGCGCGGCCCATTGTGTAGTAGCCGCCGAAGGTGTCCTTGAGGACCTGCGGGTAGCGCTGGAGGGCGAGTTCGCGCTGCCCGGGGGTGGCGCGGGCATGGGCCTGGACGATGACGTCGGCGGCGATCTGCCCGGACTCCATGGCGTAGGCGATGCCCTCGCCGTTGAAGGGGTTCACCATGCCGCCGGCGTCGCCGACGAGCAGCAGGCCCTTGGTGTAGTGGGGTTGGCGGTTGAAGGCCATCGGGAGGGCGGCGCCGCGGATGGGCCCGGTCATGTTCTCGGGGGTGTAGCCCCACTCCTCGGGCATGGACGCGCACCAGGCCTTCAGGACGTCGCGCCAGTCCAGCTCCTTGAAGGCGGCGGAGGTGTTGAGGACGCCCAGCCCGACGTTGGACGTGCCGTCGCCCATGCCGAAGATCCAGCCGTAGCCGGGGAGGAGACGGTCCTCGCCCGGTCCGCGCTTGTCCCAGAGTTCCAGCCAGGACTCCAGGTAGTCGTCGTCGTGGCGCGGGGAGGTGAAGTACGTACGGACCGCGACGCCCATCGGGCGGTCCTCGCGGCGGTGCAGGCCCATCGCGAGGGAGAGGCGGGTGGAGTTGCCGTCGGCCGCCACCACCAGCGGGGCGTGGAAGGTGACTTCCCGCTTCTCGTCGCCGAGTTTGGCGTGCACCCCGGTGATACGGCCCGTGCGGTCGTCGATGATCGGCGCGCCCACGTTGCAGCGCTCGTGCAGCCGGGCACCCGCCTTCTGGGCCTGGCGGGCGAGCTGCTCGTCGAAGTCGTCCCGTTTCCGGACGAGTCCGTAGTCCGGGTAGGAGGCGAGATCCGGCCAGTCGAGCTGGAGGCGGACGCCGCCGCCGATGATCCGCAGGCCCTTGTTGCGGAGCCAGCCGGCCTCCTCGGAGATGTCGATGCCCATCGACACGAGCTGCTTGGTGGCGCGCGGGGTGAGGCCGTCGCCACAGACCTTCTCCCTCGGGAAGCTGGTCTTCTCCAGGAGCAGCACGTCCAGCCCGGCCTTCGCCAGGTAGTACGCGGTGGTGGAACCGGCTGGCCCGGCCCCGACGACGATCACATCGGCGGTGTGTTCGGTAAGGGGCTGGGGCTCGGTCACGACGGGTTCTCCCCAAGAAGTAGACGGATCGAAGCAAAGCCTGCTGGATGTCCGAAGAACGGACGGCCAGAAAACATGTGCCGACGGGCGTCGGACATGGGCAGTCTATTCAGCGGTACCGATCATCGGCTGAAGGGCTGCCCCTGTGAACAGAGCTCTGCCCGACGTACGGCTGCGCGTCCCCACCGACGAGGACGCCTTCGCCTGGCACCGGATCTTCGACGATCCCGACGTCATGGAGTTCCACGGCGGCCGGTCCGCCGAGCTGTCCGTCTACGAGGAGCTCACCGCGCGCCAGCGCCGCCACGACGCCGAGCACGGGTTCTGTCTGTGGACCATGCTCGACGAGGAGGGCCGGGCCATCGGCTTCACCGGCGCCCAGCCATGGCCCCGGGAGTGGGGCCCGACCGGCGAGATCGAGATCGGCTGGCGGCTCGCCCGCGACCACTGGGGCAAGGGGTACGTGACCGCTGCCGCGACGCAGACCCTGGAGCGGGTGCGGGCGGCCGGCGTCGGCAGCGTCGTCGCCATGGTCAACACCCGCAACGAACGGTCCATCGCCGTCACCCGGCGGCTGGGCATGGAACCGGCGGAGGAGTACACGACGCCGGTCTCTCTGCAGATGGGGCGCTGCTATCGGCTGACACTGTGACGCTCTGACGCCGGTCGGCGAGTGGGCCCCGACTCCCCGCCCGCGTAGTCCGGCGAGGCGGCCGCTCGTTCGCAATATCGGCAACTCGTCACGCACAGTAGCGATTTGGCGCGGATTGCAACTCAGCGCTTCCGGCCGGAGGTGCTCGGCGGTTACCCTGCCGGTACCGCTGGGGGTGAACATCTGTGCGCATAACACCCAAGTCATTCGAAGTGCGTGTGCCACGGTTCGTCGGCCTGATGGCCGTGGACGCGCGCGAGACGGCCGAGGCGGACGGGGTGACCCTCGTCGCGCCCGACCGGCCCGACTTCCAACTCGCCGTCGTGGACTACGTCGTACGGCAGTACCCGCCGCCCGGGGTGAAGGTGCCGCGTGGGGCTGCGGTGACCGTGTGGTTCGAGGCGGGGGACGACGGCGGGGGTGTGCGGGAGCCGCGGAGCGGAGGGCCGCCGCCGGGGTTGCGCAGGGCGTTGGAGGAGCCGGGGCCCGGCGATCCGTTTCCGGTTCTCCGGTAGGAGCGCGGAGGGTTCCGGGTTCGGGGCTGGGGCTTTCGGGACGGGGGCTTCGGGACGGAGGCTTCGGGACGGGCTTTCGGGACGGGGGCTTCGGGACGGGGCTTCGGTGCATCGCGGGCCGCGGGTTGTCCGTGGTTGATGGCGCGGTTCCCCGCGCCCCTCGATGACGGGGCGCGGCCCCTTCCTGTCACGTGCCCGCTACTTATGCCAGAGCAGGATCGCCGCCGCCCCTCCCCCGCCGATCACGAAGGCCGCCGCGATCGTGATGGTCCAGACGAGGGTTCGGTTGCGGGGCCCGGCCGGTTCTGTGGGTGGCAGGTGATGGTGGCCCAGTTCGACGAGCGGGGGCTCGTACGGGGCCGGGGCCGGGGCCGAAGGCTGCTGCGGGACCCCGTGGGCCGCCGGGCCGCTGCTCGGCATCGCCGGGACCGGGGGTGCGATCACCGCCGTGCGTGCGCCTGTCATCTGGATCAGGTAGGGCGCGAGGAAGGCCGCGCCGAAGATCCAGAGAAGGCCGAAGAGAAGCACCTCGGGGATGTCGAGGCCGGCGTCCACCTGGCCCGCGGCCGAGAACTCGCTGCTGAACTCGGTCGTGGCGGAGCCGGAGGCCTCCATCCCGAAGCCGCTGATGCCGGCGAGGAGGAGGAAGAGGCCGAAGAAGACACCGGCGGCGAGGAGTTGTTCGCCACGGCCCGAGGAGCGGCGGGCCGCGAGGACCCCGAGGGTCAGGGCGCAGACCGCACCGAGCGTCAACGCGCCCACGACCGCCCAGGAGTTGACGGCGTCGCCCAGTTCGGAGAGCCCGAACGCCTCACGCTCGTAGCCGCCGCCGTACGGGCTGGACTCGCCGAGCCCGTAGTCGCCGGACGAGTCGCCGCGGAACGACGAGTCGGCCCCGTAGCCCGTACGGCCCGCCTCGCCCTCGACGGACGCGCCCCAGGAGAGACCGAGGAGGTTGACGGCGAGGTTGGGCAGGACGAGCAGCACCAGGAGGAGCGGGCTGAGGTCCTCGTCCCATTCGGCCTGCCACTCGTCGTTCGCCGCGAGGACGACGAACGCGACGAGCGAGCAGAGGGCGAGGACGGTCGCCATGGCCCGCACGGCCGTCCCGGTCGCCCGGAACAGGGCCCGGGGCCCGGGGCGGACGGCCAGCCAGGCGGCCAGATCGTCGCGTTGCAACAGGCCGGCCGAGACGGCGGCGGTGAGCAGCAGCGCGCCCAGTGCCGCGCGCCAGGCCGACGTCGAGACCTCGGCGACCGCGATCTCGGGCTGCGCGAACAGCCCGAGCACCAGGACGGCGACCGTCACCAGCAGCGTGACCCGCACAGCCGCTTCGAGCCCGGCGGTACGGCTGCCACCGGGCACCGCCCCGGGCCCGCCGGTGCCGGCACCGGCGTACGAGCCGCCGTACCCACCGCCGTACCCACCGGTGTACGCGCCGCCCGGCCCGCCGCCGTACGCGTTCCCGTACGCGGCGCGTGTCACCAGTCGCGTACGGAGCAGTCGTACGCCGATGAAGAGCGCCCCGACGAACAGGGCGGTCACCGTGAGCGGGACCAGGGTCACGGTGAGGGCGCCTTCGGTGGACTGGAAGTCGCCCGCGTAGTCGCCACCGCCCCTCTCGGAGACCGTGAAGCCGCCGCCGAGGCCCTGGAGGAGGGTGGCGAGGGCGAGGCCCAGACGGTCGCCGAAACCTACGAAGTCCTCCTCGTCCGGGCCGCCCTGGCCGTACGACGGAATGGCCAGGGCCACGGCTGACGCGAAGAGGAGCCCGACCGGCCAGAGCGCGGCCAGCGCCGAGCCGCCCCAGTCGCCCCGGAAGGCCCGGCCGAAGAAGGCGCCGACGGGTGAGGGGCGGGCGGGGACGGGGACGTACTCGGGA
>NZ_LRTR01000223.1 GCF_001550375.1 Streptomyces europaeiscabiei
GTGAGGTCCCGGATCTCGGCGCTCACCGACTCCGGCGCGTCGGTGCGGGTCTCCTTCGGCGGCGCCTCGGGCACGGAGCTGGCCCAGGCCTGTGACAGCGCGTCCGAGCTCGCCGCGGCGTACGGCGCGGCGCTCGACGCGGCCGGCTCGACCGAGGCCGACTTCGACGTCGAGGGCGACGCGCTGAAGGACTCCGACTCCGTCGGCCTGCGCTCCGAGGCGATCGCGCTCCTGCAGAAGGACCGCCCCGACCTCTCGGTCTCCTTCACCCTCCCCGTCATGCCGTCCGGCCTCGACGACGACGGCGTCGCCCTGCTCGACTCTGCCAACGACAACGCGGTCCAGGTCGCCACGGTCAACATCATGACCATGAACTACGCCAGTTCGTACGGCGGTGACATGGGCGACTACGCGGAGCAGTCGGCCGAGGCGGCGCACGAGCAGCTGATGGACATCTTCGGCACGAGTGGGTCGACGGCGTGGGGGGCGCTGGCGTTGACCTCGATGCTGGGCGTCAACGACGTCGACAACGAGACGTTCACGCTGGAGGACGCGGCGCAGGTGCGGGAGTTCGCGGAGGAGAAGGGGGTCGCCTGGGTGTCGATGTGGGCGACGTTCCGGGATCAGGAGTGCGGGGACGGGGCGAACGACGAGCTGGTCGACTGCAGTGGGGTCGATCAGGAGAACGGGGCGTTCGGGGAGGCGTTCTCGGGGTGAGCCGGTTCCGGATCCGGGCCGGGGGTTCTGAGCGTTGCGGGCTGCGGGTCGTGGGTGGCTGGTCGCGCAGTTCCCCGCGCCCCTGAAAGCAGGAAACGGCGGCGTTGCCCGTCAGCGGCGGCGGTGGACCAGACGCCCTGCGCACACCGTCGCCATGCACTCGCCGGAGTCGAAGACGGCCAGGTCCGCTCGACCGGTGGCGATGATTGCCGTGGGGCGGGACTTGGGGAGTACGACCACGTCGTTGCGCTGGGCGGCGGCGCGGAGTTCCGGAGTGTTCGCGTGTTCCTCCAGGACCGCGACCGCCCCCGACTTCAGCACCGCGTGGATGCGCTCCCGTGGGGAGGGCGCGTCCGGGAGCGGGCCCTCATGGATGTGGGCGGGGCCCAGCACGCCGGGCCAGTGCCGCACCCGGGCGTCCGGGAACCGTTGCCGGACTTCCGCCAGCGGCCCCACTGCCCGGACCCGGTCGCCCTCCACCACGACGGCGCCGTCCTCGACCGGCTCCGGGTCGTCCCGGTCGTCCCACGTGAGCCGTACCTCGTCGGCGGCGTGAATGGTCAGCATGTGAGCCCTAGTTGGCGTTCAGCAGCTTCAACTCGGGGTGGGCCGTGCCGCCCTCGATGGCCGTCGACGAGATGTGGGACATGACGCGCTCGTCGACGGGGTCGTTCGCCGGGTCGTCGTGGACGACGATGTGCTCGTAGGTCGTGGTCCGCTGGGCGGGGACGCGGCCCGCCTTGCGGATCAGGTCGATGATCTCCATGCGGTTGGAGCGGTGCTTGGCGCCGGCGGAGGAGACGACGTTCTCCTCCAGCATGATCGAGCCGAGGTCGTCCGCGCCGTAGTGCAGCGAGAGCTGGCCGACCTCCTTGCCGGTGGTGAGCCAGGAGCCCTGGATGTGGGCGATGTTGTCCATGAAGAGCCGCGCGATGGCGATCATCCGCAGGTACTCGAAGAGCGTGGCCTGCGTACGGCCCTTCAGGTGGTTGTTCTCGGGCTGGTAGGTGTACGGGATGAAGGCGCGGAAGCCGCCGGTGCGGTCCTGGACGTCACGGATCATCCGCAGGTGCTCGATGCGCTCGGCGTTGGTCTCGCCGGTGCCCATGAGCATCGTGGACGTGGACTCCACGCCCAGCCCGTGCGCGATCTCCATGATCTCCAGCCAGCGCTCACCGGACTCCTTCAGCGGAGCGATGGCCTTGCGGGGGCGCGCGGGCAGCAGCTCCGCGCCGGCGCCGGCGAAGGAGTCCAGACCGGCCGCGTGGATCCGGGTGATCGCCTCCTCCACGCCCACCTTGGAGATCCGGGCCATGTGCTCGACCTCGGACGCGCCCAGGGAGTGGATGACCAGCTGCGGGAAGGCCTTCTTGATGGCGGCGAAGTGCGTCTCGTAGTACTCCACCCCGTAGTCCGGGTGGTGCCCGCCCTGGAACATGATCTGTGTACCGCCCAGCTCGACGGTCTCCGCGCAGCGGCGCAGGATGTCGTCGAGGTCGCGGGTCCAGCCCTTGTCCTTGTCCTTCGGCGGGGCGTAGAACGCGCAGAACTTGCACGCCGTGACGCACACGTTCGTGTAGTTGATGTTCCGCTCGATGATGTACGTCGCGATGTGCTCGGTCCCGGCGTACCTACGGCGGCGTACGGCGTCGGCGGCGGCGCCCAGCGCGTGCAGGGGCGCGTCGCGGTAGAGGTCGAGCGCCTCCTCGGGGGTGATCCGCCCACCCTCGGCGGCACGGTCGAGGACGGGCTGGAGCGGGGACTTCGGAGGTCGGGACATGGTGGCCGGGCCTTTCGGTGACGGGGTACGGATCAGGAGGAGGGGTCGAGCAGCCGGACGGCGACGTCGGGCGGGAAGCCCTCGGACCCGCCGCCCACCCGGCGCGCGAACTCGGCGATGCCGGCGAGCTGCGCCTCGCCGAGGCTGAAGTCGAGGGCCGTGGTGTAGTAGCGCTCCAGCGTCTCGGCATCGAACTCCTCCCACTGGGCGGCCTGTTCGCACACCTTGGACACCTCCGTCATCGACAGGTCGCGCGAGGCCAGCAGATCGGCGTGGACCCGGCGCGCCAGCTCCGGCTCGCGGGCCAGGAAGTCACGGCGCGCGGCGAACACCGCGAAGACGAAGGGCAGTCCCGTCCAGTCCTTCCACATCCGGCCCAGGTCGTGCACCTGCAGACCCATCCGGGGTGCCTCGTACAGGGCCGCGCGCAGGGCGGCGTCACCGATGACCACCGCGGCCTTCGCCTCGGCCATCATGGTGCGCAGATCGGGCGGGCAGACGTGGTACTCGGGGTGCACGCCGACGCGTTCTGCGAGGAGCAGCTGTGCCAGC
>NZ_LRTR01000224.1 GCF_001550375.1 Streptomyces europaeiscabiei
TGTCCATGAAGAGCCGCGCGATGGCGATCATCCGCAGGTACTCGAAGAGCGTGGCCTGCGTACGGCCCTTCAGGTGGTTGTTCTCGGGCTGGTAGGTGTACGGGATGAAGGCGCGGAAGCCGCCGGTGCGGTCCTGGACGTCACGGATCATCCGCAGGTGCTCGATGCGCTCGGCGTTGGTCTCGCCGGTGCCCATGAGCATCGTGGACGTGGACTCCACGCCCAGCCCGTGCGCGATCTCCATGATCTCCAGCCAGCGCTCACCGGACTCCTTCAGCGGAGCGATGGCCTTGCGGGGGCGCGCGGGCAGCAGCTCCGCGCCGGCGCCGGCGAAGGAGTCCAGACCGGCCGCGTGGATCCGGGTGATCGCCTCCTCCACGCCCACCTTGGAGATCCGGGCCATGTGCTCGACCTCGGACGCGCCCAGGGAGTGGATGACCAGCTGCGGGAAGGCCTTCTTGATGGCGGCGAAGTGCGTCTCGTAGTACTCCACCCCGTAGTCGGGGTGGTGCCCGCCCTGGAACATGATCTGTGTACCGCCCAGCTCGACGGTCTCCGCGCAGCGGCGCAGGATGTCGTCGAGGTCGCGGGTCCAGCCCTTGTCCTTGTCCTTCGGCGGGGCGTAGAACGCGCAGAACTTGCACGCCGTGACGCACACGTTCGTGTAGTTGATGTTCCGCTCGATGATGTACGTCGCGATGTGTTCCGTGCCCGCGTACCGCCGCTTGCGTACGGCGTCGGCGGCGGCGCCCAGCGCGTGCAGCGGGGCATCGCGGTAGAGGTCGAGCGCCTCCTCTGGCGTGATCCGCCCACCCTCGGCGGCACGGTCGAGAACGGACTGGAGGTCGGCCTTCTCGGTCACCGGGAGCGTCCCTTTCGTAAGGGTTGAACGGACCCGGCCAGCCTACGCCAGGGCTGCGGATCACCCGACGTCAGCCCGTCCGCCTGTGGACAACTCCGTGGCGCGGCATCACCCGGGGGCACCGGGTGCCCGGCGTGCGGGGCCGTCTCACGCCGCGTACGCCTCCAGCAGCAGCCCGACGTACGCACCGGCGATCATGAACGGTCCCAGGGCGACCAGTTGTCCGCGTACGGCGCGGCCCCGGGCCGCCAGGACCAGGGTGCAGGCGCTTCCGATGAGCGCGCCGGCGAACGTGCCGAGGTACAGCGCGCCCCAGCCGTACCAGCCGAGGACGGCGCCGAGGCCCAGGGCCAGCTTCACGTCGCCGAAGCCGAGGGCCACGGGTCGGATGAGGAAGAAGAGGAAGTAGAGGCCGCCGAGGGCGAGCGCGCCGTACAGCGCCGTACGCCACTGGCCCGCGTGCTCGGGGACGAACGCGACCGCGCCCAGCAGCGCGAGGGCCAGGCCCGCGAAGGGCAGGGTCAGGGGGTCCGGGAGGCGTTGTGCCCTGAGGTCGACGAGCGTGAGCAGTACACCCAGCGGGGCGAGGAGCAGCCATACGGCGAGTTCGGGGCGGAGGCCGGTGGCCAGGGCGAGGGCGGCGCAGACCAGGGCGGTCGTGGTGGCGACGGTGGTGGTGCGGGGGCCGTAGGCGCAGGTGGGGGGTGTTGGGCAGCGGGCCGGGCCGAGCCAGCCGGAGGCGATGCCGGTGATGCGGTGGCCGGCGGGGCATTCGTGCTGCCAGGGGTGTTCCTCGTCGACGGTGAAGCGGTACGCGGGGCGGGGGAGCAGTGTGCCCACGGCTCCGCCCCACAGGGCGGCGGCCGTGGTGAGTGCGATCAGCCAGGGGTCGAGAGCCACGTGGTCAGCCTATGAGGCGGGTGCCTGTGGTGTGGCGGGGTTCGGTCGCCCCCGCCGCCCCTACCCGTCCCATCCCTGAGGGGCGGTGCCCCTTCTACCCCCAGGTGCGGGTCCGGTGGGGGCTGGTCGCGCAGTTCCCCGCGCCCCTGAAAAGCAGGGGCTGCGCCCCTCGCCTTTCGGCCCGCAGCGGCCGTCGTCTCTTTCCCGCCGCAGCCGAACCGCCGCCGCCCTCACGTCACTTCACCTTCGCCAGTCGGGCCGTCGGGTCGCCCGCGTCCGCGTTGTTCGCCGTGTACTGGAGTTCGGCACCGACGGGGGTGAGGGTGATCTCGTGGGTGTTCTTGGTGCAGGTGCCGGGGTTGTTCTTGGTGTCGGCGATGCTCGTGGCGAGGATGCTGTCCCGGGTGACCTTCTTGAGGACGAGCTTGTCGTCGCAGGTGCCGCCGAGGAGGTCGACGGAGCGGAAGGTGCCCAACGGGTCGCCCACCGAGGCCTGTTCGAGGGTGACGGTGAAGGTTCCGGCGGGGAGGTTGCCGCCGAGGGCGTAGCCCTCACCCTCCCAGGTGCCCAGGTACTTCTCCGGCAACCCGCCCTCGGCGTCCCCCGGCTGCTCCGAGTACTGGTTCTCGTCGTTCGAACTGCTGCTCGCCGACGGTTTCTCGGCGGCCGTGTCACCCTTCTCGTCCTCGCTCTGCAGCACCCCGAGCCCGAACAGCGCCCCCGCACTCACCACCGCGAACGCTCCCGCGATCGCCAGGGCGACCGAGCAACTCACCTTCCGGCCACGCCCGTTCGCCGTGCTCGTGGACGCGGCGGCCACGCTCAGTGACAGCCTGCCCGGCGCCGACTGCTCAGAGGGTGACTCCGGCGGGACCGTGTCCGCCACCACGGCATCGGCCCGCTGCCCGGGTACGTGTGTCACGGGCGGCGCCGACGGCGACATCACCGGCGGCGGCCCGAACACCCCGCTCGTGGCGGGCGCTTCCGC
>NZ_LRTR01000225.1 GCF_001550375.1 Streptomyces europaeiscabiei
CTGGCGCCGCGCCGCCGAACTCACCCCCGACCCCGCGCCCCGCGCCGACCGCCTCCACCACGCCGCCTCCGACGCCCTGCTCAGCGGTTCCCCGGCAGGCCCGCAGTGGTGCGAGGAGGCCCTGCGCATCACCCCGGACCCGGCCGTACGCGCCGCCATCCAGGGCCTGTTGGGCCGGATGTACACCTGGAAGGGCGAGACGGCGCAGGCGTACGGCCTCCTCCTGAACGCCGCCGACGCCGTACGCGACACCGACCGCACCCGCGCCTGTCTGCTCCTCGCGGAGGCCACGGCCGCCGCGCGCCTGGACGGCCATGTCCCGGCGGCGGTCCGCGTGGCCGAGGAGTCCCTCACCCTGGCCTCCGAGTCCGGCCCCGAACGCTGGTACAGCCTCACCCTCCTCGGCGGCGCCCTCGTCATGGCCGGCCGTACGGCCGAGGGCCGCGAGATGCTGGAGGCCGCCGACCGCCACGGCACCGGCGGCGACCCCGTCCGTGACCAGCAGGTGTACGCGATCGCCGGGCAGGCCTGGAGCCGTGTGGAGGAGTTCGTGCGGGGGCGCCGGCTGCTCAACACGGCCGTGGAGTCGGCCCGGCGGCACAGCGCGGTGGGCGTGCTGGGCTTCACCCTCGCCGTACGGGGCGAGTTGGAGACCCGGATCGGCCAGTGGGCCCCCGCACGCGGCGACTTGACGGAGGCCCTGCGCTGGGCGGAGGAGCTGGGGCAGCTGACATGCGTGAGTTACGCCCTGTACTGCCTCGCCCGCCTCGAAGCCCTGCGCGGCGACCGCGTCGAGTGCGAGGAGCATGTGGCGCGGGCGCGGCGGGAGTGCGGGGCGTACGGGATCGGCTGCCAGGAGTTCCACATGACGGCGGTGCTCGGCCTGTCGGCGCTCGCCCACGGCGACCACGACGCGGCCGCCGACCAGCTGGAGCAAACGTTGTCATTGGCCGTGGAGCAGGGCATCGGCAACCCGGAGGTGGTCCCGTTCGCGGCCGACCTGGCCGAGGCGCACGTACGGGCGGGGAACGCGGCGCGGGCCGCCGAGGTGGTGTCCTGGCTGGAGGAACGGGTCCGGGAGACGGGCCTCGCCTCGGCGGAGGCAGCGGCGGCCCGGGTCCGGGGGCTGCTGGCGGGGACACCGCAGGAGGCGGAGGCGTGCTTCGGGGCGGCGTTGAAGGCCCACCACCGCACGACGGGCCCCTTCGACTGGGCCCGGACCCTGCTGTGCGAGGCGGAGGTCCTGCGCCGCCACCGCCGCCCGGGAGCCGCGCGCGCACCGTTGGCCTCCGCTCTGGCCTGCTTCGAACGGCTCGGCGCGGTCCCCTGGGCCCGCCGCGCGGCGAGCGAACTCGCGGCGGCGGGAGGCATGTCGAGCACGGCCCGGTCGACCGCCGGCGGTATGGGCGGCGCGCTGAACCAGCTGACCCCCCAGGAGTTCCAGGTGTCGCGCGCCATCGCCCGTGGCCTCAACAACACGGAGGCGGCGGCGTCGCTGTTCGTGTCCCGCAAGACGGTCGAGGCCCATCTCACCCGGATCTACCGGAAGTTGCGGGTGCGCTCGCGGACGGATCTCACGCGGCTGCTGACGGCGGCGGATCTGGTGGACTGAGGGCGGTCCCGTGCCATCCGCTCCCCGGGGCCGTCTTCCTCGCGGGCGGGGACGGTCGTAGCCTGCCCGCATGATCAGTCACGGGCTGTTGGACGGGGTGGGGCGACGGATCGCCCTGCACGATGTGGACGACGAGAACTGGCGGGCCGTCGCGGACGTCGCTCCTCTGGACGGCCAGCGGCGGTACGTGCCGGCGCTGGCCGCCCGCTACCTCCTGCTGTCACTCCGCGAGGGCGTGTGGAACTCGCTCGCGGTCCGCGCCGACGACACCGTGGTGGGGCATGTCATGTGGGGGCGGGACGAGGACGGCTCGTACTGGGTCGGCGGGATGCTGATCGACGGTGGCGAGCAGGGCAAGGGGGTCGGGCGGGCGGCTGCGTGGACCGTGGTGCGATGGCTGGCGGACCGTTCGGACTGTGCGGTCCTGCGCCTGTCGTACCACCCGGACAACACCGCCGCCGAGCGCCTCTACACCTCGCTGGGGTTCCGGCCCGTGTCCACCACGGAGGAGGAGCAGGGCGAGGTGGTCGCCGAGTTGTCGGGCGCCGCCGTCCGAGAACGGGGAGCGCCGTCCGAGCGGTGACGGACGCCTGTTCAGCGGCGTTCCTCGAAGTGCGTCCCCGCGAAGATCCCCGCGGTCGCGCAACCGAGTGTCCCGGCGGTCACGAACAGCCCTCCGTCGTCGCCGGGCGGGACCAGCGGCATGTCCCATCCGAGCAGCCGCACGAACACCCACGCGTACGCCCACCCGGCCACCCCGAGGGCGGCGAACACCAGGGCGACCTTGCCGTTGGCCGAGGTGGGCAGGGAGCGGAGGTGGTCCAGTACTCGCCGTACGTCGAGGGCCTCCGCCTCGCCGCGCCGCTGCCGCAGGTGCTGTCCGTGGAGGCCGAGGAACACCAGGGCGACGAGGCACATGGCCACCGCGGCGGTCGAGAGGTGGCCCGCGCCGCTGTCGTCCCGGTCCGTCGATCCGAAGGTCCACACGACGGACCAGCTCCACATGACGGCTGCCAGGAGCATGCAGGCCGTATGAAGCCTTCCCCACTTCGAGGACAGCAGCTGGGTCACGCGTCTTCGGTCCATGCGGCCGGATGATATCGGCCTTGTCTGCACGCGCTGCGCGCTGTTGAGCAGGAACTTCGTCCCGCGTACAACCGAATCCGGTCACGATGACTCTATGAGGAGGGGCGGCCGACGGGGTCGGCCGACGAAGCGGTGGCGGACGGGGCGGGACTGATGAAGAAGCGGGGCGTTCTGCTGTGCTGTGGCGGGTTGGTCCTCGCCCTCGGGGTCGGGGCGGTCGTGTGGTGGAACTGGTTCCGGGCGCCGTACGCGCTCGCCGACTCGCCCCGGATCGATGTGACCGTGCGGGCCGCGAAGTCGAGGTATCCCGATGTCCGGGAGACCGCCGAGGACGTCGACACCGTCGTGCGGGCGTATGTGCAGCGGCTCAAGGCCGGTGACGTGGAAGGGCTGATGGAGCTGGCGGGGCCGGCGTACGACGGGACCCGGGTCGCGGCCTACGAGCAGGTGCGGGAGTTCGGCGAGGGCGCCCGCGGGCATGTCGACGTCACCGTGCTGGAGGGGGTCGTGGACTACTTCAATCCCGTCCGGCTCACCTACGACAGAACCGACCAGCAGCAGGAGTTGTTGCTGGTCAAGGACGACGGGTACTGGTGGGTCGCGCTGGGGGACGGTGATCCGGCCGCCGGGCGGTAGGCCGCTTCCGCGGTTCACCACCCCGCTGTTCACCACCCCGCGGGTTACTTCTCGTACAGCCCCTCGATCTCCGTCGTGAAGGACCGCTCCACGACCTCCCGCCGCAGCTTCATCGAGGGGGTGAGGTGGCCCTCCTCCTCCGTGAAGCCGCCGGGGACGACCGTGAACCTGCGGATGGATTCGGGGCGCGAGACGAGGCGGTTGGCCTCGTCCACGGCGCGCTGCAGGACGGATCGCAGGTCCGGGTCCGTGGCGAGGTGTTCGAGGGGGGTGCCCTGCTTGGCGTTCATCAGGGCCCAGTGCGTGATGCCCTCGGGGTCCAGGGTCAGCAGGGCGGTGACGTAGGGGCGGCGGTCGCCTATGACCATGGCGTGGGCGATCAGGGGGTGGGAGCGGAGCCAGTTCTCCAGCGGGGCCGGGGCCACGTTCTTGCCGCTGTCGGTGACCAGGATCTCCTTCTTGCGGCCGGTGATCGTGAGGTAGCCCTCGTCGTCGAGGTGGCCGATGTCACCGGTCGCGAACCAGCCGTCGGGGCCCGCCGGGACGACCCCGCCGGCCTGCGGGTCCCAGTAGCCGCGGAAGATCTGGCCGCCGTGGAGCAGGATCTCGCCGTCGGCGGCGATACGGACCCGCGTGCCGGGGAGGGGACGGCCGACCGTGCCCAGACGGGGCCGGTTGGGCGGGGTGACGGTCACCGCCGCCGTCGTCTCCGTCATGCCGTAGCCCTCGAAGACGTCGATGCCCGCGCCCGCGTAGAAGGCGGCCAGGCGGCGGCCGAGGGGACTGCCACCGCAGATGGCGTAACGGACCCTGCCGCCCAGCGCCTTGCGGATGCGGCGGTAGACCAGGGGGTCGTAGAAGGTACGGGCCGCCCTGAGCAGGGCGGAGGGGCCGGGGCCCGTGCCGTGCTGCTCGGCTTCGAGTGCCTCGCCGTAGCGGCGGGCCACGGCGGAGGCGCGGTCGTACGAGGACGCGCGTCCCATGCGTTCGGCGGAGGCGCGGGCCGTGTTGAAGACCTTCTCCATGACGTAGGGGATGACCAGGAGGAACGTCGGGCGGAAGGACTTGAGGTCGGCGAGGAGGTCCTCCGTGCGGAAGCTCGGGGAGTGGCCCAGGCGGACCCTCGCCCGCATACAGCCGATCGCCACCATGCGGCCGAACACATGGGCGAGGGGCAGGAAGAGGAGGGTGGAGGCCTCCTCGTCCGTCTTCGCGCGGAAGATGGGGTAGAGGAGGTCGATCGCGTTGTCGACCTCGGCGCAGAAGTTGCCGTGGGTGAGGGCGCAGCCCTTGGGGCGGCCGGTCGTGCCCGAGGTGTAGATGAGGGTCGCCAGGGTGTCGGGGCCGAGCACCCCACGCCGTACGGCCACTTCCTGGTCCGACACGTCCCGGCCCAGCTCGGCCAGCCGGTCCAGGTGACCCTTCTCGAAGACCCACATGTGACGCAGGTCGGGGATGCGGTCCAGCTCGGGGCCGAGGGCGGCCGCCTGGCCCGCCTCCTCCACGGCCAGCGCCACCGCGCCGGAGTCCTGGAGGATCCAGCGGGTCTGGAAGACGGAGGAGGTCGGGTAGACGGGGACCGTCACCAGGCCCGCCGCCCAGGCCGCGAAGTCCAGGAGCGTCCACTCGTACGTGGTCCGCGCCATGATCGCGATGCGGTCGCCCGGCATCAGGCCCTCGGCGATCAGGCCCTTCGCCAGCGCGAGCACCTCGGCGGCGAACTCGGCCGCCGTCACGTCCTGCCACTCGCCGTCACCCTTGTCGGCGTCCCTGTGCGCGTCGTCGTCCGCGTCCTTCTCCGTAGCCGTGGCCGTGGCACTGTGCTTGCGGCTGAGGACGACCGAGTCGGGCGCGTGGGACTCGTTGTCGAAGGGGATGTCCGCGAGCGAGCCGTAGGTCACGGGCGCGGCGAGCGCCGGGACGTACGCCTCTCGCACTGTGCCGTCCAGCCGCTTCAACTCGGGTTCCACCAGGGCGGGTTCGGTGTGTTCGAGGCTGGACACGGGCGACTCCTGGGCGTTCGGTGTGCCCGGATCGTACGGGGTTGGTGTGACAGGTTCGTGTGAGTGTGGCGATGGTCCGGAGATGGTCCGGGGCTGGGGATGTGCAGTGTCCCTGGCCGCTCATGCGCAGGTCAAGGGGCCGACGAGTTACCTGAGGGTCGTTCAGCTACGGGGCTACGAGACCACCTTGCCAGAGCCGTTACCTCGGGTAACCTGATGGTGGAGCAAGCGAGTGGAATCCGTCCCGTGGACCGGGCGCGAGAAGGATGCAGAGGAGACCGTTCGATGCGCACCCTCACGCTCACCGACACCCCGGCCCTGGGCCGTCTTCTCGCCCGGGGCGCGTTCCTCTCCCCCTGCAAGAGCCTCCGGCTGCCCCGTGAGCGCGCCCTGCGGGGAGCCGCGACGGGCCCCGGCACGGCCACCCGGCTCGTCCTCCCCGGCGTGCGGATCGACCTCGCCCGGCTCGCCGCGTACGAGCGTGTCTGCGGGTTCCCCACCGGGGAGGACGCCGTTCCGCTGACGTATCCGCACGTCCTCGGCTTTCCGCTCGCCATGCGGATCATGGCCGGCCGGGACTTCCCGCTGCCCCTCCTCGGGCTCGTGCACACGTCGATCGAGATCACCCGGCGGCGACGGCTGCCCGCCACCGGGGAGTACGAGATCACCGTGTACGTCGACGGGCTGGCACCCCATCGACGGGGCACCGAGGCGACGGTGGTGACCGAGGTGCGGGACGGGGGCGAGGACGCGGCCGGGCTCGCCTGGGAGTCACGGAGCACGTATCTCGCCCGGCACCGGCGGAGCGAGGTCGCGCACGCAGGGGGAAGCGCGGACGCGCGGACCAGCGGGAGGACGGAGGCGCGCGCCGGCGGGAGCGAGGACGGGCCGGCCTGCGGGAGCGAGGACGGG
>NZ_LRTR01000226.1 GCF_001550375.1 Streptomyces europaeiscabiei
GCATGGCGCCGGGCGGCCCGGCGGGTGTTGCGGGCCACGTTGGTGGCGATGCCGAGCAGCCACGGGCGCGGCGAGCCGCCCTCCGCGTCCAGTTTGCCGCGCAGCCGCCACGCCTCCAGGAAGGTCAGCGACACGATGTCCTCGGCCGTCGACCAGTCCCCCGTCAGCCGGAAGGCATGGTTGTAGACGGACCGCGCGTACGCGTCGAAGACCTCCCCGAAGGCCCCCGCGTCCCCGTCCCTGATCCGCGCGCGCAGCGCACTCCGGTCCCCCGTGTCCCCGTCATTCGTCTCCACGTACTCCCACTGTCCGTACACCGAAGGCCGGTTCCCGTGACTCACGTCACACGGGAACCGGCCTTCGGTGTACGGAAGTCGTACGGGAGCGGCGGCGCGGAAACCGGACCGTCAGGCTCCGCCTCCGACGGAGTGCAGCACCGCCAGGCCCACGTCCGCGTAGGAGTGCTTGCCGCTGACGAAGATGTTGACGCCGTAGTAGTTGAACAGCCAGCAGGCGAAGGCGACGATCGCGATGTACGCGGCCTTGCGGCCCTTCCAACCGGCCGTGGCGCGGGCGTGCAGGTAGCAGGCGTAGGCGACCCAGGTGATGAACGACCAGGTCTCCTTGGGGTCCCAGCCCCAGTAGCGGCCCCACGCGTCGCCCGCCCAGATGGCGCCCGCGATGATCGTGAACGTCCACAGCGGGAAGACGGCGGCGTTGACGCGGTACGAGAACTTGTCGAGGGACGCCGAGGCGGGCAGCCGCTCCATGACGGAGGTCGCGAACCGGCCGGGCCTGCCGCCGCTCGCGAGCTTGCTCTCGTAGGAGTCCTTGAAGAGGTACAGGATCGTGCCGACCGCGCCCACGTAGAAGACCGCGCCGCAGAAGATCGCGGTGGAGACGTGGATGTACAGCCAGTACGAGTGGAGGGCGGGAACCAACTGGTCGCTGGCGGTGTACAGGACAGTGACGGCGAGACCGAGATCGAGGAGGACCGTCGTGATGAGCGGAAGCCCGAGCCAGCGGACGTTCTTCCTCAGCGCGAGCAGCGCGAGGTACACGCCGACGGCCACGGTGGAGAAGGTGATGTTGAACTCGTACATGTTGCCCCACGGCGCCCGCTGCACCGAGAGGGCCCGCGTGAGCACCCCGCCGAACTCCACGAGGAAGGCGAGCACGGTGAGGGACACGGCGATACGGCCGTAGAGGTCGCCCTGCTCGTCCCCGCCGTGCGCGCCGGGCCCGTCCGGCACGTCCCGGGCACCGGCGGCGGCCCGCACGACCACCTTCGGCCGCTCCAGCACACCGGTCCCGCCGGCCGTCTTCACGGTCACCGCGGGCGCGTCCGCCTGCTGCGCCGCACCGGCACCGGCGGTGAGCGCGGCGGCCGTACGACCCACCTTGCTCCGGCTCCCGAAGAGCCATTCGGCGATGGACGCGAAGAAGGCCAGGGTGTACACGGCCATCGCGGAGTAGATCAGCGTGTTGCTGATGTTCGCGAGGTTTTCGTTGGTGGCGGCGGCGAGAGTCACTTCTCAGCCCCTTCGGAGGGTACGGCTGGGGGGTTAGGGGTGGTGGGGGAATCCGGGCCCGCACTGTCTGCGGGCAATCGTGCCGCCGGGGCGGCCGCACGGGTGGGCGCAGCGGCACTCTGCGAGCGCCGGTCAGCGTCACCGCTGTCGGCCTCAGCGGCAGCGGACGGCTCGCTGTCGGACTCGGGTTCAGCGGCAGCAGGGGCCTCGGCGTACACGACCGCCGCCAAGTCACCCAGCTCTTCCGGCACCTTCGCCGACTCACTGCGCCCCAGCCCGGCCATCTCCACGACGGTCACCCCGTCCGGACCGGCCACCGCCCGCACCCACACCCGCCGACGCTGGATGAACAGGGACCCGGCAAGACCGAAGATGGCGGTGATCGCTCCACCCAAGGCCCACCCGCTGCCGGGCTGCTGGGTGATCTGGAAGCCGGCCCACTCCTTGACCCCGTCGAAGGTGATCGTGCCCGCGCCGTTCGGCAGCGTCATGGACTCGCCAACCTTCAGGTTCTCCCGCACCTGCGCGCCTTTGGAGTCCTTGAACCCCTTCAGCTTCGACTTGTCGAGCTGGTACACGCTCTGCGGGATGCCCGCGTTGACCCGGAGATCACCGTGGTACGGCTCCAGGTTGAGCACGGGGTTCAGCAGCGCGGGGAACTGCGAGACCACGGCGGTGTTCTTGCCACCGTACGTCGGGAGGAAGAAGGCCTGGATGCCGAGCTGGTCCCACTTGCCCTTGGCATCGGTGTAACCGTCCATGACCTTGATCGCGCCGGTGGACGTGACATTGGAGTCCAGCGGCAGCAGCGGCGCCGCGTCCTGGAAGACGACCTTGCCCCTGCCGTCCTTGATCGTGATCACGGGTGCGTACCCGTGGCTGACGAGGTAGACCTTCGAGTCGCCGATCTCCAGCGGCTTGTTGACCTCGATCCTGGTCGACCGCTCCTTGCCGTCGGCGCCGACGACGTAGTCGACGGCGGCCTCGAAGACGCGCGGCGTGCCCTTGTTGGGGCCGCTCGTCTCGTACGTACCCCGGAAGCTCTTGAGGTCGAAACTGAACGGGTTGAGGCCCTCGGCGGTGAAGAGGTTGCCGGACCTGAAGTCGTCGTACTGCGTGAGGTTGTTGGCGAAGCCGCCGCCCTCGACGATCAGCTTGTTGCCCTCGGACCGGTAGAGCTGGCCCCACGCGAAGGCGACGAGCATCACGATCAGGGCGATATGGAAGGCGAGGTTGCCCGCCTCCCGCAGATAGCCCTTCTCGGCGGCGACCGCGTCCCCGGCGCCGTGCGCGCGGAACCGGCGCTGCTTCAGCGCCTTCAGCGCGACCTCGCGCACCTGCTCCGGCGCGGCCTGCGTGCGCCAGGTCGCGTACGCGGGCAGTCGGGTCAGCCGCTTGGGCGCGCCCGGCGGACGGCCGCGCAGCTGGCCCACGAACTGCCCGGTGCGGGGCACGATGCAGCCGATGAGCGAGATGAAGAGCAGGATGTAGATCGCCGAGAACCACACCGAGCCGTAGACGTGGAACAGCCCGAGCTTCTCGTAGAGGGGCCCCAGCGTGTCGTGCCGCTTCATGAAGTCGGCGACCCGGCTCTCGTCCTGCCCCGACTGCGGGATCAGCGAGCCGGGGATCGCCGCGAGCGACAGCATGAACAGCAACAGCAGCGCGACCCGCATGGACGTCAGCTGCCGCCAGAACCAGCGGGCCCAGCCGAGCACGCCCAGCGAGGGCAGGTTGGGGGCGTCCTCCTGCGGGGCGGTGGAGAGCTGGGAGCCGGCGGCGCCGAGGTCGTTGTCGTCGGCGGCGCTCCCGCGCTGAGCAGGGGTGTTCTCGCGGTTGCCGGAGTCGGTCGTCGTCATTGGCTCAGATCCCAGGGGTGAAGCCGGCGGTCCAGACCTGCATCTCCTGAATGATGCGGTCCCAGGCGCCGGTCAGCATGAGCAGTCCGATCGTGATCATCATGCCGCCGCCGATGCGCAGCACCCACACGTAGTGCCGCTTGACCCAGGCGAAGGCGCCGAGCGCCTTGCGGAAGGCCACCGCGGCGAGCACGAAGGGCAGGCCCAGCCCAAGACAGTACGCCACCATCAGCAGGGCCCCTCGACCGGCGCTGGCCTGGTCGAGGGCGAGGATGTTGACCGTGGCGAGCGTCGGTCCGATGCAGGGCACCCAGCCGATACCGAAGAGCGCGCCGAGTATCGGGGCGCCCACGAGCCCGGTGGACGGCCGGGTGTGGAAGCGGTACTCCCGCTGGGTCAGCCAGGGCATCAGCCCCATGAAGAAGAGCCCCATGGCGATCATGAGCCCGCCGAGCACCTTGGTCAGGACGTCCTGGTGCTCCAGCAGGGTCCGGCCGAAGTAGCCGAACAGCGCGCCGCTGGAGACGAACACGAAGGTGAAGCCGAGGACGAACAGCCCGGCCCCGGCGGCCATCCGCCCCTTGCGGGCGTCGGCCAGATCGGTGCCGCCGACTCCGGTGACGTACGACAGATAGCCGGGTACGAGCGGCAGGACACAGGGCGAGAAGAAGGAGACGAGCCCGCCGAGGACGGCGATGGGCAGGGCGAGCAGCAGGGCCCCGTCGGTGAGGGTCGAGTTGACGTCGGCGGCGGTCGTGGTCAGTGCGGTCGTCGCGGTCAGCACGGACGTCCCGGGCACGTCACTTCTCCGCGAGGATCGGCTTGAGCATCTTGCGCAGCTTCTCCTCGCTGAGCGCCTGCTGGGTGCGCGCGGCCAGCTTCCCGTCGCGGTCGACGACCAGCGTGGAAGGGATCAGCTGCGGATTGAGCGAGCCCTTCTCGAAGCGCAGCAGCAGCTTGCCGGTGGGGTCGTACAGGCTCGGGTAGTCGACCTTGTACTGCTCCTCGAAGGCGACCGCGGGCCGGGTGCTGGTGTCCCGCGTGTTGATACCGACGAACTGCACGCCCTGGTCGGCGAGGTCCTCGGAGACCTTGACCAGGTTGGGCGCCTCGGCGCGGCACGGCGCGCACCAGGAGCCCCACACGTTCAGGACGATGATCTTGCCCTTGTAGGCGGACGAGACATCGAGCTGGTCGCCGTCGATGGTCTTGCCGGAGAGGGCGGGCGCGTCGTCCCGGTCACCCTTCTCCACCGTCGCGATGCCGTCGGAGCCGGTGACGAACCCGGTCCCACCGCCTCCGCCCTCGATGCCACCACCCGCGCAGGCGGACAGCGTCAGCGCCAGGGCGGCGGCCCCGGCAGAGAGCAAAGCGGCACGACTGCGGCTCGTACGGACACTCATGTGAAAAGTTTCGCATGCCCGTTTCGGGGGCTTACGGCGGGGTCAGACGCCACCGTATGGCGAGGTCAGGCGGCCGAAGGCGACGAGACCGGCCGACCGGGAGCAGCGAGGTCACGCGGTCGAACCGGCCCCCAGCAACTCCTTCCACCCACCCGTCGGCTGCTGCCCCACCCCGAGGGTCTGGAGCTTGGCCAGGACGTCCGGCGTCTGGACGTCCATCCAGTCCACGAACTGCCGGAAGGACACGATCCGTATCTCCCCGTCCGGCGCCTTCTCCTTGGCCCGCGCGATGTGCTTGAGGGCCTCCTCGACGGCGTCCATGTAGACCCCGCCGTTCCACTCCTCGAAGTGGTTGCCTATGAACAGCGGTGCCCGGTTCGTCTCGTACGCGCGCTGGAAGCCGGCGACGTACGCGCCGGTCGCCTGGGTGCGGTAGGCCGGGTAGTTGGCGGGCGGGGCCTGGGTGGAGTTCTGCGACTGGTTGAACATGATGTTGTAGTCCATGGACAGGACCTCGAAGCTGCGGCCGGGGAACGGTACGGACTGCAGCGGCAGGTCCCAGACGCCCTGCTTCTTCTTGGGCCAGACCTGGAGGCCGCCGGGCGAGGAGGAGTCGTAGCGCCAGCCCAGCTCGCGCGCGGTGGGCAGCAGGTTCTCCTGCCCCAGCAGACACGGCGTCCGGCCGCCGATCAGCTCCTTGTCGTAGTCGAACGGCAGCGGCTCGACATCCGTCCACCCGCTGTTGGTCTTCCACTCCTTGACGAACGACTTCGCCTGGTCGATCTCGCTGCGCCACTGCTTCGGCGTCCAGTTCCCGACCGAGCCGCTGCCACCGCAGAAGTGGCCGTTGAAGTGGGTGCCCATCTCGTGCCCGTCGAGCCACGCCGTGCGCACATGCCCCAGCGTCGACTTGATGTGTTCATCCGTCAGATAACCGATGTCGGAGGCGCCGGGGGCGTTGTTCGGAGGGAGGTACGTGCGCTTTTTCGACTCCGGGAGGAGATAGATGCCGGAGAGGAAGAACGTCATATGGGCGTCGTGTTCCCGCCCGGCCTTCAGGAACCGCTCGAAAAGGCCGTTCCCGACGTCCCCGGCCCCGTCCCAGGAGAACACCACGAACTGCGGCGGCGTCTCGCCGGGCGCCAGCGGCTGCGGCTTCCCCGGCTGGTTCGGCTGCTTCCCCGTGTACGAGGTCGACCCGTCACCCAGCAGTTTCGCCGTCTTCCCCGGCTTCCCCTTCTTCCCCGGGCCCTTGCCGCCACCACCGGACCCACCGGCCTCGCCCGGCTCGCCCCCGAGCCCCGTACCGCACCCGGTCAGCCCCAGCCCCGCGACCGCACCCGCACCGATGCCGAGCCCGAGCATCCCCCTCCGCGATATTTCGCGCATTGCATCCCCCTTGGTCATTCCACGTACCAGTTCACGTGAAGCACACCGCTTTAGAGGCATGAAAGGACGCGGGGGTTCCCATTGATCTCCGACAAGCGCAAATCTTTACGAGCACGGAGAACTGCGCGGGCCTTGTGACCGACACGGAAAACTCTGCGGGCCTTCGGAGGCACGGGGGACGGCGGGCCTTTCGGGGGCGCGGGGGCCAACGGGTCGCCCGGGTTCACCGGGAGCCTCCGGGCGTCGCCGGGGCCCGGAGGCCGGGGGTCTGTCAGGAGCACCGCGAAGGACTACGGGTCACTTCGGGGCGCGGGGCCGAGGGGTCCTTCGGGACCACGGGGAACGCAGGCCTTCCAGGGGCTCGGGGAACTGCGCGAGCAACCACGACCGGCCCACAGTTCCCCGACGGCCTCACCTCACCCGGCCCTCAGCGGAGCGAGAGCACGGGGAACCGCGCGATCGGCCACGACGGACCCGCAGTTCCCCGACGGCCTCGGCCCACCCGCACCCGGCCCGCCCCCAGCGGAGCGCTCACGCTCCGAAGGCCTTGTCCTTGCCCTTGACCGGTTTGGCCCCGGCCAGCAGATGCGGCGGCACCAGATCACGCGCCGGCTCGCTGTAGCCGACGGACACGATCTTGTCCCCCTGGTACGTGAACGTGGTCAGGGAGGCGAGGGTGCACTGACGCCGGCGCGGATCGTGCCAGAGGCGCCGCTTCTCGACGTACGACCGCACGATCCAGATCGGCAGCTGGTGCGAGACCAGCACGGCCTCGTGGCCACGCGCCGCGTCCTTCGCCGCGTCGAGCGCCCCCATCATCCGGACGACCTGCTCGACGTACGGCTCACCCCACGACGGCTTGAAGGGGTTGACCAGGTGCTTCCAGTTCTCCGGCCGCTTCAGCGCGCCGTCTCCGACTCCGAAGGTCTTGCCCTGGAAGACGTTGCCCGCCTCGATGAGCCGCCCGTCGGTGGCGAGGTCGAGCCCGTGCGCCTTGGCGATCGGCGTCGCCGTCTCCTGCGCCCGCTCCAGCGGGGAGGCGCCGACGTGCGTGACGTCCCGGGACGCCAGATGCTCGGCGACCCGGTCGGCCATACGGCGGCCGAGGTCGGAGAGGTGGTACCCGTCGAGGCGCCCGTAGAGAATCCCGTCCGGGTTGGCGACCTCGCCGTGCCGCATCAGGTGGACGACCGTGATGTCACTCATGCTGCCGAAGCCTCCGCTGCTGCCCGCGCCGCCGCCGGAAGGGCGTCGGCGATCCGCTGAACCGCCCGATCGTCGTGCGCGGTCGACACGAACCACGACTCGAACGACGACGGCGGCAAATAGACGCCCTGCGACAGCATCGAGTGGAAGAAGGCGTTGAAGCGGTACGACTCCTGCGCCTTGGCCTCCTCGTAGTTCCGCACGGGCGTGTCCGTGAAGAACACGGAGAACATGTTGGAGGCGTTCTGCACCGTGTGCGCGACGCCTTCCTTGGTGAGCGCGTCCGAGACGAGCCCCTGGATCCGCCGCGACACGGTGTCGACGACGTCGTACGCCGCGTCGTCGAGCAGCCGTAGCTGCGCGAGCCCGGCGGCCGTCGCGACCGGGTTCCCGGACAGCGTGCCGGCCTGGTAGACGGGCCCGGCGGGCGCGAGGTACGCCATCACGTCGGCGCGGCCCCCGAAGGCGGCGGCGGGGAAGCCGCCGCCCATGACCTTGCCGAAGGTCATGAGGTCCGGGACGACCCCGTCGATCCCGAACCAGCCGGCCCTGCTGGTCCGGAACCCGGTCATGACCTCGTCGGAGACGAACAGCGCGCCGTTCTCGGCGCAGGCGTCCTTGAGGCCCTGGTTGAAGCCCGGCAGCGGCGGTACGACGCCCATGTTGCCCGGGGAGGCCTCGGTGATGACGCAGGCGATCTCGCCGGGGTGGGCGGCGAAGGCGGCCCGCACGGCGTCGAGGTCGTTGTAGGGCAGCACGATGGTGTCGCCGGCCTGGGCGCCGGTGACACCCGGGGTGTCGGGGAGGGCGAAGGTGGCGACTCCCGACCCGGCGGCGGCGAGCAGCGAGTCGACGTGACCGTGGTAACACCCGGCGAACTTGACCACCTTGGCGCGGCCGGTGAAGCCGCGGGCGAGCCGGATCGCGGACATGGTGGCCTCGGTCCCGCTGGACACGAGCCGCACCTGCTCCAGCGGCCCGATCCGGTCCACCATCTCCTCGGCGAGCGCGACCTCGCCCTCACCGGGCGTACCGAAGGAGGTGCCGCGCGAGACGGCCTCCTGGACGGCGGCGATCACCTCGGGACGGGAGTGCCCGAGGATCATGGGACCCCACGAACACACAAGATCTACATACTCGCGACCGTCGGCGTCCGTCAGATAGGGACCGGTACCGGACACCATGAACCGGGGCGTACCACCCACGGCACGGAAGGCGCGCACGGGAGAGTTCACGCCGCCGGGCGTGACGACCGCCGCGCGCTCGAAGAGAGTCTGCGAAACTGGGGCTTCGTACGGATAGCTCACACAGGCCATGGTGTCAGAGGCTCCGAAGATCCTGCCGACTGGTGTTTGCGCGCACGTTTCGGCGGGCGGTCGCGGGGGAGGTCACTGACACGATGATCGGGTTGCGCGGCGGGGGTCACGCGGCCCAGAAATGCGTTCGGGTGGAGATATGCATCGCGGTGGCGGACTGGGCGAGGGGGCCGGTGACCTCGGTCCTCGTCGTGCCCGGCGGGGCAGGCACCGACGCGAGGCGGAGGAGGCCGCGGAGACCCGGCAGGAGCGGAGCGGGTCGACCGACCGGGCCAGTTCGTCGGACCGCGGGGCGCCCACGGAGCGGCGCGCGCCCGGCACCCGGCTCACCCCCACGGTGTGGCGGCTCGGCGCCAT
>NZ_LRTR01000227.1 GCF_001550375.1 Streptomyces europaeiscabiei
GGGATCGTCGCCGGGCCCGCAGGGGTCGCCGCCGCTGCCTCCGGTACCACCCGTGCCGCCGGCCCCACCGGTACCCCCCGTTCCTCCGGCGTCGCCGGGGTCACAGCCCCCGCACGCCCCGCAGGGTCAGCCGGGCGTGTACGGTCCGCAGAGTGCACACGGCACACACGACCCAGACGGTCCGCGAGGCGACGCAGACCGTACTGACCACGCCGACCGAACGGAAGCGGGTACCGGCCGGTCAGAGACCGGCGACAACCGTGTCCAGAGCGGTTCCGACCGGGTCCCGTCCAATGGCTCCGACCGGATCCAGAGCGCTGGGCCTGAGCGGATCGGGCGGCGCAGCCGTATGGACGGTATGGACCGTATGGATCGTGCCGATCATGTGGATCGTGTCAATCGTGTGGACGGAATGGATCAGACGGACCGGATGGACCGGCCTGACCTGGTGGATCGCAGGAGTCGCGCGGAGCGCAGGAGCCGTGCGGACCGCAAGGACCGTCCGGACCGCATCGAGAGTGCGGACCGCGCGGACCGGGTGGAGGGCCTGGACCATGTGGTCAACCGGCTCCGGGCGGGGAGCGGGAATGGTGGCCGGGTGGGGGTGACGTACAAATACTTCGGCGCGCCCGACGGCGCGACCGCGGCCCGTGTCCCGATCTCGATGCGCCCCGAGGAGCTCGGCGGCGACGAACTCGGCATGAACGGCATGTTCACCAAGATCAAGCCGGAGACGATGGCCGCGATGGTGCTGACCGGCATCGAAGGCGTCCCCCTCCACAAGGTGCCCCCGCTCGAACTGGTCGTCCTCCACCCCGACTACGCCGTCGTGAAGCTCCCGATGACGGTCGTCGACCCCCTCAGAGGCATCGGCGAGGAAGCGGTCGGCGCGGCCGCCTTCATCTGGTCGACGGTCCCGGACCGCGGCGGCCCCCGCGACGCCTTCAACGTCTACCAACTCCTCCACGAATGGCAGGACTTCAGCCACCGCCTGCACGAGGCGGGGCATCAGCCGTACTGCCTGGTCTGGCCCTGATCCGGGGATTCATGGTGTTCGGGCGGGGCTTTCGGGCTCCGCCCTCGTCATGAGCGGGGAGGGGCGTCAGGCGGCCGGGGCACGTTGAAGGCACACCAGTTTCGCTGGGGGCACCTGAGGTGCCCTGGGCAGCGAGCGGGTCTCCGTCTCGTCGAGATCGTGTACTTCCCCTCCGGCGACGTAAGCGGCCACGGACCGGGCGCAAGACCCCGTGCGCGTTACGCACAGGATGCTGAGAGGACACTCAGGTCGGACAGCTCCGGGAAGGGGACGAACGAGCCGTTCGGCTTCGCGGCGACTGCGCTGACCATCGCGCGTGACGGCACCTCGCAGTCCGCTGCCGTCCACGTGAACTGCGCGCCGGCGGCGGCCGGCCCGATCCGTGTCTGCGCCCTCGCGCCCGCCCACCGCCGTCGCCGCGCAAGCCCTGACGAACCCCCGTGCTCGTCTCCCCCGTGTCCGGCCGCCGGTCAGCCGCGCAGCGGTCGGGTCAGGAGTCCGGCGACCAGGGCCGTCTGGGCGGGCACGGTGTCGGGGTGGATGTACTCGCCCTGGGCGTGCGCTCCGTCGCCCACGGCGCCCATGCCGCAGAGGACGGGGAGGCCGAGGGCGGCGATGAAGTTGGCGTCGCTGGCGCCGCCGACGGCGGCGTCGGGGAGGTGGGGGCGACCCTGGTCGCGGGCGACCTCGCGGGCGAGGGCGAGCAGGGGGGCGGAGGCGGCGTTGAGAGTCATCGGGGGACGGTTCCAGTCATGCTCGATCTCGATGCGTACGCGGGGGTCGGTGACCTGGATGGCGGCGAACTCGGCGTCCACCCGGGCCTGTTCGGCCTCGTCGGCGACCCGGATGTCGATGCCGGCGGTGGCCGAGCCCGCGACCACGTTGGCCGCCGAACCGCCGCTGACGAGGCCGGCGTTGACCGTCGTGCCCCGCTCGGGGGCGGCGACGGCCGCGGCTGCGATCACGAACTCGGACAGGGCCAGGATCGCGCTCGCCCCGTCCTGCGGCGCGAGCCCGGCGTGCGACTCGACGCCGGTGGCCGTGACCTTGAAGATCCCGGTGCCCTTGCGGGCGGTCTTCACCGCGCCGTGCGCCGTGGGCTCCAGCACCAGCGTCGCGTCGGCCTTCTTGGCGGTCTCCTCGATCACCGGGCGGGAGGCGAGGGAGCCGATCTCCTCGTCACCGTTGAAGAGGAAGGTGACGGTGGGGACCGGAGCGCCGTTCTCCCGGGCCAGCTTCAGGGCCCAGATCCCTTGCGCCAGGCCGGTCTTCATGTCGAAGATGCCCGGCCCGCCGAGCCGCGCCCGCCCGTCCCCGTCCGTCGACTCCGGCTGCTCCCAGCCGGCCAGCGTGCCCGTCGGCCACACCGTGTCGTAGTGGCCCACGAGGGCGACGTGCCCGGTACCGCTGCCGGTGCCCGTGTAGGTCAGGGTGAGTGTGTCCCCGTACGCGCCGCCGGGGTGGCGGTGTTCGTGGTCCGGCGGGCCGAGGCGGGTGACCGCCAGATCGCGCAGGAGGTCGAGGCCGGAGGCCAGCGCGGGCAGGTCGTAGCTGCAGGTCTCGTGGCGGACGAGGGTCAGGATGTCGGCGACGATCTCCGCCGAGACGTCCTGGGCGCGGGCGGTCACGACGGCGGCGAGGGTGGCGTGCGATGCGGTCATGGTCTGCTTTCTCGATTGCCTTGGCCGGCTTCCGAGTTGCCTCGGCCGACTCCTCAAGGGCTCTGTCCGGCGGGTCAGTTGATGCCGAAGGGGAGGCCCACCAGGTACCAGGCCACGAAGAACGCGATCCAGACGACCCGGACGACGGCGGCGATCGGGATCATGAAGGAGGCGAGGGTGCCGATGCCGGCGGACTTCCGGTACTGCTGGACGAAGCCGAGCGCCATCACGAAGTAGGGGCTCATCGGGGTGACGCAGTTGGTGACGGAGTCGGCGACGCGGTAGACGGCCTGGGTGGTCTCGGGTGCGATGCCGATGAGCATCAGCATGGGGATGAACACGGGTGCGGCCAGGGCCCAGAGCGCGGATCCGCTGGTGATGAGGAGGTTCATCAGCGTGATCAGTACGGCGATACCGACCAGCACGGTCCAGCCGTCGAGTTTCAGGCCGCGCAGGGTCTCCGCGCCAAGGACGGCGAGGACGTCGCCGATGTTCGTCCACTTGAAGTAGGCGAGGAACTGGGAGATCGCGAAGAACAGGACGAGGATCGGCGCCATCGACCGGGGTGCCGTCGGCCATCGCGGCGACGGTGTCGCGGGCGGCGGAGAAGGTGCCGGTCAGCCGGCCGTAGACGGTGCCGAGGACGACGACGCCCGCGAGGATCCAGAACAGCCAGAAGGGGTGGGGGAGTTTGTTGCCGACCTTCTCCATCGCCGCGAAACCCCGGAACGCGGCGCGCAGGGCTCTCGACCGGGTCGGGCGCGTCGGTCCGGTCGGGCTGTTGTGACTGGGCAGAGGTGGCACTCATCGGTACCTCTTCGCGCGCTGGGGGGATGTTCCTTCACACCATGGCATTCGAGTGAGAGATTTCCTAGCCACTCGACGTGACGGCGGGATTAATCGGCGATCCCGGATGGGGCGGATCTAAGGTGGGGCAACATGACCCGCCCTCTCCTCGACGAGCTCGACCGGCGCCTCATCGGGGCACTGCACCTGGCGCCCCGGGCGACCTGGGACGACATCGGCGGGATCCTGTCCGCCGACGCCGGCACCCTCAAACGCCGTTACGACCGGCTGCACGAGGCCCGGATGGTCCGCGTCATCGGGCAGGCCGACTGGGGCATGCACTCCACGGCGATGCCGGTCCACGTCTTCCTGGACATCACGGGCGAGACCCCGCTGGCCGTCCTGCACCGGCTCCGGAGCCTGCCCCACCTCCAGCTCCTGGCGCAGATCTCCGGCGACTACCCGCTCTACGCCGTCGTGCACGCCCCCTCCGAGGCGCACACCAGCGAGGCGATCGACCGGATGTTCTCCGTCCCCGGTGTGCGCCGCGTCAACGCGCTGCCCGCGCTCAGCACCCTGCGCCGGGGCATCACCTGGGACCCGCAGTTCCTGACCGACACCGAGCGGGCCGAGCTGCTGAAGCTCACCGGCGGGCGGCCGGAGGGCACCGCGACCGCGACCGCGATGCCGCCCGCCAAGCCCCTCAGCGAGGTCGAACGCACCGTCGTCGCCCAGCTGATCCTGGACGGCCGGGCCTCCTCCGCGAGCATCGGGCGGGGCGCGGGGCTGGCCACCTCCACCGCGCACCGCGTCGTCCGCCGGGTCCTGGACGAACGCTGGGTCCGGCCCCGGCTGGAGATCGTGTCGGAGTGGCTGGGCTTCCGGACACCGTTCATCCTCCGGCTGCGGGTCGCCCCCGGCGAGACCCCCGACGTCATGCGCCGTATCGACCGGCTCCCGCAGACCCGCCTCGTCGCCCATGTGGCCAGCGACATGTCCGTCCTCGCCACGGGCCTGGTCACCGACCGCTCCGCCCTGGCGGCCTTCATCGACCACGAACTCGCCGAGATCCCCGGCATCCTCACGGTCAGCGTCGACGTGATGCTCGCGGAGCCCCGCCGCTACTGGCTGGACCGTGACCTCGACTCGGGCCTCGGGGAGTTCCACGCGCCTGCGCTGCTGTGAGAAGGGAAACCGGTGGTGCGGCAGTGGCGTCTCAGGATCCGAAGTCGAACAGAGATCACGAAAGTGCCGGACGGAGAGCCGGACAGAGAGCCGGACAGAGAGCCGGACAGAGATCACGACCAGGTACGGAACACGACCAGGTACGGAGAGAACCTTGGAAACCACGGGATCACGCCCCCGCCGCCGTACGGTGCTCGGCCTCGGCGGCCTGACAGGACTGGGCGTCTTGGGCGCTCTCGGTTCCGGAACGGCGCACGCCTCGGCACACGCCTCGGCCCCCTCCGACGCGGGGCTCTCCCGACAGCTTGGGGAACTGGAGCGGGAGCACGCCGCGCGGCTGGGGGTCTTCGCCCACGACACGGCCACGGGGCGCACGCTGGCGTACCGCGCGGACGAACGGTTCCCCATCTGCTCGGTGTTCAAGACGCTCGGCGCCGGCGCGGTGTTACGGGACCTCGACCGCGACGGTGAGTACCTCGCCAAGCGGATCCACTACACGAAGGAGTACGTCGAGGCGGCGGGCTACTGCCCCATCACCGCCAGGGAGGCCAACGTCGCGGCCGGTATGACCGTCGGGGAACTGTGCTCCGCGAGCGTCTCGCACAGCGACAACGGGGCGGCGAACCTGCTGCTGCGTGAGCTGGGCGGGCCGACCGCGATCACCCGTTTCTGCCGCTCGCTCGGCGACCGGACGACCCGCCTCGACCGCTGGGAACCCCAGCTGAACTCGGCGGAGCCCTGGCGGAAGACCGACACCACCACCCCTCGGGCGATCGGCGGTACCTACGCGCGACTCCTCCTCGGCCGGGCACTGCCGGACGCGGACCGGGAACTGCTGACCGACTGGCTGATCGCCAACACCACCAACGTCGAGCGCTTCCGCGCGGGCCTTCCGGCCGACTGGACGCTCGCGGACAAGACCGGCGGCGGGTCGCAGTACGGGGTCGCCAACGACGTCGGCGTCGTCTGGCCGCCCCTCCGGCCGCCCCTCGTCCTGTCCGTCCTGACGACCAAGCACGCCCCCGAAGGCCCCTCGGACAACCCGCTGGTGGCCAAGGCGGCGGGGCTGGTGGCACAGGCACTCACGGCACGATGAGCACGCCGTCCCCGTCCCCGTCCGCGACCGACCGGGCCGGGCCGACGACGTCGGGCCGACGAAAAGTACGGGGCGCAGCCCCTGCTTTTCAGGGGCGGGGGGAACCGCGCGAGCACCCCCCACCGGGCGGCTGACGACCGCCACGGGGATGCTCAGCCACCGCTGGGCATCCCCGTGTCCGGACAGCACCCCGGTCACCACTGGCCCCGAGCCCCCTCCGGGCCGCAGCATGAGCGGCATGAGCAATGTGAACGACAGCGGTACGGGCCCGGGCGGCACAGACGTCACGGGCGGCGTGCGCATCTCGCGGCGTGCCCAGGCCGTCGCCCCCTTCTACGCCATGGAGTTCGCCAAGCAGGCCGCCGCGCTGTCCGCCCAGGGCCACGACGTCGTCAAACTCAGCCTCGGGGAACCGGACTTCGGCGCTCCCCCGGCCGTCGTGGAGGCGATGCGGGAGGTCATGGACGGGCGGCCGATGACGTACACGGCGGCGCTCGGGCTGCCGGCCCTGCGGAAGGCCATCGCGGGGTTCTACGGCGAGCAGCACGGCGTCGAGGTCGATCCGGGCCGGATCGTCGTCACCGCCGGCGCCTCCGCCGCGCTCGTGCTGGCCACCGCCGCGCTCGTCGACCCCGGTGACGAGGTACTCATCGGGGACCCCTCCTACCCCTGCAACCGGCAGATCGTGGAGAGCTTCGGCGCCGAGGTCACCCTCGTCCCCACCACCGCCGCGAGCCGGTTCCAGCTGGACGCGGCGGCGGTACGGGCGCACTGGACGGACCGTACGCGCGGCGTCATGGTCGCCACCCCCTCCAACCCCACGGGCACCTCCGTCCCCGCCGACGAGCTGGCGGCCCTCTGCGATCTCGCCCGCGAGCGCGACGCGTGGCGCCTCGTCGACGAGATCTACCTCGACCTGGGCGACCACGACGAGCGGGGCCGGCCGCCGCGCAGCGCGCTGTCGTACGACCCCGGGGCCGTCGTCATCAACAGCTTCTCGAAGTACTTCGGGATGACCGGCTGGCGGCTCGGCTGGTGCGTCGTCCCCGAGCCCCTCGTACCGGCCCTGGAACGCCTCGCCCAGAACTACTTCCTCTGCGCCTCCGCCCCCGCCCAGCACGCCGCCCTCGCCTGTTTCACCCCCGAGTCGCTGGCGGTCTGCGAGGCCCGCCGGGTGGAGTTCGGCGAGCGGCGCGCGCTCGTCCTGGACGGGCTGGCGCGGATCGGACTGCCGGTGCCGGTGCCGCCCGACGGGGCGTTCTACGTCTACTTCGACGTCAGCGGGACCGGCCTCACGTCCTGGCAGTTCTGCGAGCGGGCCCTGCGGGAGGCGCACGTCGCACTCACCCCCGGCCGGGACTTCGGCACACACACCGCCGACACCCACGTCCGCCTCTCCTACGCGGCCTCGGCGGACGAACTGCGCGAGGGGATCGCCCGGCTGGGAAAGTTCCTGACCACACTGCGGTGAGCCGCGACCGTCCGGCCGCAGTCCTGGTCAAGGGGGTGCGACCCAGTGCGTACGCAGGTGGTGGGCGCACGGATACCCGCATCGACCGACGCTCCGGCGCTTGCGCGCGCTGTCGACGCGTGCCATGTGAAGCGCCGGGCCGGTCGGTGGACAGAAAACGGTGGGCCTGGCGGCGGACGTGGAGTCGGGAGCACGCCCGGCGCCGCATATCTTGGCGTCCATGCAGTCCTACACAATCGGTCAGGCCGCGCGGCTGCTCGGGGTGAGCCCCGACACCGCGCGGCGATGGGCGGACGCGGGCCGGGTGGCGACACGGCGCGACGAGAACGGGCGCCGGCTCATCGACGGGACGGACCTCGCGGCGTTCTCCGTGGAGCTGGCCTCGGACACCACCGACGAGGCCGACGCCCCGTACACGTCGGCCCGCAACGCCTTCCCCGGCATCGTCACCGCGGTGAAGCTCGGTGACGTGGCGGCCCAGGTCGAGATCCAGGCGGGCCCGCACCGCCTGGTCTCGCTGCTCACCCGGGAGGCCGTGGAGGAACTGGGCCTGGAGGTCGGCATGGAGGCCACGGCCCGGGTGAAGTCCACGAACGTACACATCGACCGAACCTGAACGAACCCTCCCGCGGCGGCGCACGGAGGCCTCACCACTCGGGAGCCAGCGCCTCCGCCAACCGGGAGACGGCTGCCGGATCCGGCAGCCTCCCCAGCATCCTCACGACCTCCGCGCTCGCGAACTCCCGCTGCGACGCGGTCACGTTCGGGTCGATCGCGCACTCGGCCTGCACCCGCACATAGTTCAGGTCCGTCGCGAAGAGCAGGGAGAACGACTCCAGCCCCTTGATGACCGCGCGCCCCCCGGCATCCAGATAGCCCCGCACCAACCGCCGGGCGGAATCAGCACAGAAGTCGTCACCACCGGCCCACACATGGACGGCATGGGCGAGTTCGCGCTCCGCCGACACGGGCCCGGCGTTGTCCCAGTCGAGGAGGACCGGCCCGGACCGCCCCACCAGCACGTTCTGCGGCCGCATGTCGAGATGGGAGGTCACCACGTCACCGCCCGCGGACGGGGTGACGTACCGCGCCAACTCCACCGCCGAGGTGGCTGCGAACCGCTCCAGCGCATCCGCCCACGGCACCCCGGCCCTCCGGACCCCCTCGCACAACACCGCCCAGTCGGCCTCCCCGGGACACCGCTCGTACCAGTCGTTCGGTGTCCCCCTCGGCCCTTCCCCGGCCCGGTGCAGAAGAGCGAGCGTCCGCCCGCACCAGCCCAGAAGCTCCGGATCGGCCGGATCCGCCTCGCTCCCGTCGACCCAGTCGTACAGCTTCACGTACGACCCGCCCATCGAGTCCGGCAGCCGCGACACGTACGCCCCGTCACGGTCCGCGAACAACCGGGGCGCCGAAATCCCCAGCTCCTCGGCCGCGTTCCGTAGCGCGGCCTCCCGCCCCACCTGCCCCTCGTCGCACCCGAACAGCAGCTCCTTCACCGCCCACGACCCGCCGCCACCGGCCCCACCACCGCCCCCGGCCCCGGCCCCGGCCGACAGCCTCCAGATCTGCCCCAGCGCACCCCGGGCGACGGGCACCATGTCCCACGCCCCGCCACCGAGGGAGTACACGTCCGCGACAAAGCCGGCCCTGCTCCGCATGAGTCACCTTCCGCTCGCCCCGCTGAATCCCCCCGGCATGTAATACGCGGGGAGCCACCGGACACAAACGGGTTTGTACGCCGTCGCGCTCACCCGAAGTCCCGCACCGTCAGCTCGACATGGACCCGCTCGGCGCCGCCAGGTCGAACCACACCGCCTTGCCGTCGAGGTGGACGGGGCCGCCGCCGTTCGGGACGGCGGCGGTTCCCCAGTGACCCTCGGTGAGGGCGTCCACGAGATAGAGGCCACGGCCGCCCTCCTCCCACCCGCCCGGGGTCAACTCCCTTATGACCGGCGGGTTCTCGTCACCGTCGTAGACGATCACCCTGACCCGCCAGGCCTCCACCGCCAGCCAGAGAACCGATCCTCCGCCCTTGGCGTGCACACAGGCGTTCGTGACCAGTTCGGATGTGCACAGGGCGGCCGCGTCGACGAGGGTGTCGAGGCCGAGGGCCCGCAGGACCGTGGCGACGAAGTCGCGGGCGATCTGCGGGGAGATGTCCAGGGGCGGACAGAAGAGGGTGTACGTCGTCGCCGCGGGCGAGGGCCAGGAGGTGGCGCTGGGGATTGGGGCGGGGAGAGTCTGGGCAGTTTCGGTCATGTGTGATCAACTCCGTTGCGACGAAGAGGGATTGCTCGGGTCCCTACCGCGTCGGCGGCTCCTCCTCGGGTGTCGACGGCCCGGGGTGCGCTTCAACTGACGGTACGCAGGGGCGGATTACGAACGGCTGCGGATTGCTGCGGACGGCTCCGGACGGACGTGCGAAAGAACGGCGAGGCAAGTCTGAGTACGAGGCTGATGACGAGGGCTGTGGACGAGGCTGGGTCCGAGTGCGAGACGAGATGCAGGCAGAATGCGTATGAGTAATCAGGTGAGCACTCTCCGTGAGCGCAGGACTGACCGTAGTCGGCGTGTTCGCGCGGCCGCAATGGGGTCGGTGGAAGTACTACGAAAGCGCGTCGCCGAGCCCCCGGCAGCCCCGGCCCGACCCTCACCCTGAGTGGCCCGCGGCCCGGCCGGGCCGCCGTGTGATGATGGGCGGCGCGCGCCCGTAGGGGACGGGCGGCGCTCCCACGGGGAACGGGAACAGAACGGGTACGGGGACGGGGACGGAACTGTCATGACCAGTCGGTTGCTCATGTCGTACAACACGCAGGCCAAGCGTGCCGGGGTGCCGGCCCGGGAGCCGGCGGGCGTGGTCGGGTCCACGCGGGCCACGGCGATCCTGGACCACGACGACCCGCTGGTCGGGGCGGTCGCACGCCGGGTGCTGAGCGAGGCGACGCCGCGTGACGCGCTGCGGGCCGCGCACCGGATCATCGCGCGGGACGTACGCCCGGTGTATTCGGTCGAGGACCGCCGGCGCGTGTCGCGGACGCTGCGGCTGGGGCGCGGCTCGTGCAGTCAGCGGATGGCGGCGCTGGAGGCGGTCGCCCGTGCCGTACGCGTACGGACGCGGGTGCGCGGGCTGCTCGTGGACGGGACCTTCTGGTATCCACGGTTCCCGCGGCTGAAGCCGTTCGTGCCGGAGCAGGTCCTGCTGGCCTGGCCGGAGTTCAGGATCAGCGGCGTGTGGATCCCGATCGGCGAACTCTTCGACGCCCCCGACCCCGGCGGCGACGGCTTCGCCAACAAGGGCGGCGAGACCCTCTTCGACGCGATCGCCCGTACCGGCGTCCAGTGGGACACCTGCGGGACGGCCCCCGGCGTCGCCTGCGACCTCTCCGCCCAAGTGGTCGCCGACCTCGGCCACTTCGACGACCGTGACGAACTCTTCGCACGCCACGGCCAGACCCTCTGCCGAACGGCCCGCACCCTCACCGAACCGGTACTCGGCCGCTGGAGCGCGGGAGCGACCCGCCGCACCGCCTGACGGGGAACACACCCGAGCCCGGCCCGGCCGCCGGCCACGGAGCCGTCACCACCCCCGAGGACGGCGCGGAGATCGAGTGCGCCCACCGCTCGAACGCCTGGCGCTGGACCTGCCTCCGACCGGACCGGCCCGCCACGCCGGTCCACCACCACGCCGGTCCACCCACCACCCCCACCGGCCACCCCCGCCGGTGAACGGTGACCGGCC
>NZ_LRTR01000228.1 GCF_001550375.1 Streptomyces europaeiscabiei
ACTACGAGGCCGAAGTCAAGATCCGTATGAACACGGAGAACTACGGCGACGTCCTCATGATCCCGGCCGTCTCCCGCCGTTCACCGACCCCCGGCCCCCGGCCCCCCGTCCACACCCCGCACCGTGAACCCGGTGACCAGCCCCCCACCCTCCCGCCGGAACGCGAACGGCGCCCCGCCGTGCGCCGCCGCCACCGCTCGGACGATCGACAGCCCGAGCCCGGACCCGGGCAGACTGCGGGCGTCCGGGGCACGATAGAAGCGGTCGAAGATGCGTTCGAGATCGCAGTCGGGGACACCGGGACCCCGGTCGAGAACCTCGACGCGGACGACGTCCGAGGCCCCGCCCGGTCCACGCGTGCCCCCCGGTTCCCCGAAGTCCCCCGGGCCACCCAGCTCCTCCAGTCCGCCCAGCTCGCCCAGGCCTCCCGCCGACCCCCGCGCCACGACGACCACGATCGCCCCCGACCCGGCGCGGTCGAACTTCGCCGCGTTCTCCACCAGGTTGGAGATGGCGCGCTGGAGAGCCCCCACCCGCCCCTCGACGGTCGTGTCCCCGGCCACGCGTACGACGACCTCGCGGCCGGTACGGCGGCGGGCGGTCCCCGCGACGTCCTCCGCGAGGTCGGCCAGCTCGACCCGCTGCACGGGCTCGGTGCCGGACTGCCCGGCCGCGAGGTCGACCAACTCGTTGACCAGGTCGGTCAGTTCGAGGGCCTCCTGGGAGAGGTCGTCGACGAGCTCCGCACGCATCCGGGGCGGCAGCTCGTCGATACGCCGGAGCAGGGAGATGTTCGTACGGAGGGAGGTGAGAGGGGTGCGGAGTTCGTGGCCGGCGTCCTGGACCAGCCGCCGCTGGTCCTCCTCGGACTGCGCGAGGCGAACCAGCATGCGGTCGAAGGAACGCCCCAGCCGGCCCACCTCGTCCCGGCCCGCGACCGGCACCTGGATGCCCAGATGCCCGGTCCGGGCCACGTCCTCCGCCGCCCCCGCCAACTGCACCAGCCGCCGGGTCTGCCGCCGCGCCAGCCACCACCCGAACAGCCCGGCCGAGATGACGATGCCGGACACGAACAGCAGGGTCCGCTGCTGCAGCTCCCGCAGCAGGTCCTCGGTGTCGCTGAACTCCTGCGCGACCTGCACCGCACCCCGGCCGCCGCCGAGCGCGACGGTCACCACCCGGTAGCGGTCGTCGCCGACCTCGACCTCGCCGTGCTCGACCATCACCCCGGCCAGGGCCGCGTCGGCCATACTGCGGTCCGCGTCGCGGACGGGCAGGCCGGGGGCGCCCTTTTCGAGGATCTCCCCGTGCGGGCCGAGCACCTGGACGTCCGTACGACCGGAGCGGATCAGGTCGTCACGCGGACCGCCGCTGCCGCTCGGCGCGAAGTCCTCCGGCGTCAGCGGGTCCTGCTCGACCAGCTCCCGCAGATCACGCACGACCTCGGCGAACACGGTCTGCTCGTCGACCCGCACCAGCCGCGCCGCCGCGCTGTAGCTGAGGATCCCGACGAGGACGGTGACGACGCACGCCACCGCCACGAACGACACGGTGAAGGTCGCCCGCAGTGAGGGGACCGGCCGCAGCCGGGAGAGCAGGCGGGACAGCGCCCGGACGGGACGTGGCGGCACCGGGCGCCGCCCTCAGTCTTCCCGCAGCGCGTACCCCACACCCCGCACGGTGTGGATCAGCGCGGGCGCCCCGGGCTCGTCGAGCTTGCGGCGCAGATAACCGACGTAGACGGCGAGGTTCTTGGAGCCGGGCCCGAAGTCGTAGCCCCAGATGCGGTCGTAGATCGTCGCGTGGTCGAGCACGATGCCCGCGTTACGGACGAGCAGTTCGAGGAGGTCGAACTCGGTCCGGGTCAGCTCCAGTTCCCGCGCCCCGCGCCACGCCCGCCGCGCCTGTACGTCCATCCGCAGCCCGGCGGCCGTGAGCAGCCCCCCGGCGTCCGGGGCCGC
>NZ_LRTR01000229.1 GCF_001550375.1 Streptomyces europaeiscabiei
GCCGGCGGCACGGCGGCCGCGATCGCCCTGCACCGCCGTCGCCGCTGAACTGAACTGTCTGTCGTTTTTCGAACGCCGGAGGGGCTGGGAAACCAGCCCCTCCGGCGTTCGCGCGTCCGGCCCCGCAGCCTCGCATTCCAGCCGTCCTACCCCCACTCCGCCCCCCTCAGTCACGCCATCCGCACCCGACCACAACACGCCCCACACCCAGACGGAACACGAACTCAATCGATCAATAACCGATCACGGACCGGTACTTGAGCAGCCGTCAATCAGTAACAGAAGCGACGTAATCGATGATTTGAGCAACTGGGTGTAGCAGTGCCTGCACGAAGCGTTATTCTCCTCAAACGCAAACCGGTACCCCTCCGTCGCTACGACGGGTGAAAGGTTCCGCACTGCACGTGATGGAAGCTCTGCCTCTGGGAGTCCCGTGTACCCACACGTCGGGGTTGACGCCTCGGGCCTGGCTACGCTGCGCGCGACGGTCAACCAACTGTTGCGCGGCTTCGTCCCCACCGCGTACGCCGTCCCCGCCCTCGCCACCTCCGCCGCGCCCGTCGGCCCGTGCTACGCACTGGCCGACGGCAGCGCGGCGGTGGGGAGACGAGGCCGTTCGGGATCCACCGCCACGACCACCCGCCGTCCCGCCGCGGACAGCGACAGCGCCCGCATGATGGACCTCGTCGAACGCGCCCAGTCCGGCGAGGCCGACGCGTTCGGTCGCCTGTACGACCAGTACAGCGACACCGTCTACCGCTACATCTACTACCGCGTCGGCGGCAAGGCGACCGCCGAGGACCTCACCAGCGAGACGTTCCTGCGCGCCCTGCGGCGCATCGGCACGTTCACCTGGCAGGGCCGCGACTTCGGCGCCTGGCTGGTCACGATCGCCCGCAACCTGGTGGCCGACCACTTCAAGTCCAGCCGCTTCCGTCTGGAGGTCACCACCGGCGAGATGCTCGACGCCAACGAGGTCGCGCGTTCCCCGGAGGACTCCGTCCTGGAGTCCCTCTCCAACGCCGCCCTCCTCGAGGCCGTACGCCGCCTCAACCCCCAGCAGCAGGAGTGCGTCACCCTCCGCTTCCTGCAGGGCCTCTCCGTAGCCGAGACCGCCCGCGTGATGGGCAAGAACGAGGGCGCGATCAAGACCCTCCAGTACCGCGCGGTCCGCACCCTCGCCCGCCTTCTCCCGGACGACGCCCGCTGAACCCCGCCGACCAGGACGACCACCGCTGAGCGACACCGCACCGAGCGGGCCGATCAGACACGCTCCGCGATCCTCAACTCACCCTACGTCGATGTCCGTTGACTTCCCAGCCCGATCATCCGCCGTCCGTAACCCAAGTGCCACGCCGCTCGTTGTGCGGGATACAGGCTCCCTGTGGTCGCGCCTGGCCGACACCGATCACTCGATCGTGTGGATCGGTCGGGGACGTGCAACCCTCAGGACCCCCTGGGGAGTCGACCGTCATGACGAGAGGAGGTGCCGCCAGTGATCGCGAACGTATCGGCGCACCGGCGGGCGAACGCCTTCGCCCAGGCCCTGGAGGAGCTGTCCGACCGGGGCACGGCGGCCGAGCAGCCCGAGGGATCGGCGCCGGCTCCGGCAGCGCGACAGACCGAGCAGGGCCGCATGCTGGCCCTCACCACCGGTCTCGACGAGCTGCCCAAGCCAGTGCTCGACCCCGAGGTCAAGGTGGTTCATCGCGCCCAGTTGGTGGCCGCGATGGAAGCCATGCTGCGGGACGGCACGCTGCCGGGGCGCGAGGACCCTGCCTTGCCCAAGCAGCGTTCGGGCAAGGCGCGAGGCGCACACCGGGCAAGTCCGCTGGGCAAGCTGCGCCCACGGTCCCGCCTGACGAAGGGGCTCGCCGCAGGTGGGCTCAGCGTCGGGGTGGCCGCGAGTGCCTTCGGCGGTGTGGCCGCCGCCAGTTCGGACGCCCTGCCGGGTGACTCGCTCTACGGCCTCAAACGCGGCATCGAGGACGTGAAGCTCACCCTGGCCGACGACAGCGACGACCGGGGCCGGCTCTATCTGGACCAGGCGTCCACCCGGCTGAGCGAGGCCCGCCGCCTCATGGAGCGCGGCCGGGGCGGACAGCTCGACCACGAGTCCCTCGGCGAGATCCGCCGCGCCCTCACCGGGATGCGGCACGACGCCTCCGAGGGCCACCGCCTGCTCCACGAGGCCTTCGCTCGGGATCCGGAGTCCCTGGGCCCCATCCGGGCGCTCTCGGCCTTCTCCCGGTCCCACCGCGAGGCCTGGGGCGCGCTCCGCGACCGGCTGCCCGTGCAGCTCGGGGACGTGAGTCAGCAGGTCTCGTCGGTCTTCGACGCCATAGACGACGAGGTCGCGCCGCACTCCTCGCTCCTGCCGCAGCCCCCCACCCAGGGCGGCGACGGCGGACAGCGCTCCACGGACTCCGGCACACCCGGCACCACCGACCCCGGCCGCCCGGCCCCGAGCGCCACCGGCGGCTCCGTCGGCGGCGGCGAGGACACCACCGGCAAACCCAAGCCGTCCACCTCGGACAGCGACGGCGAGGGCCTCGTCGGCGGCACCACCGGCGGCCTCCTCGACCCGCCCCAGGAAGACACCAGCAGTTCCTCGCCGTCCGCCGGCAGGTCCACCCCGGCCGAACAGCCCGACGTCACCCTCCCGCCCCTCCTCCCGGGCCTCATCCCGGGCCTGGGCATCGACGGCGACGACTCGGACTAGACCTGCTGGACCTGCTCCGTACGGCGGTGGGGGCGCCCTTCTCGAAGAAGGGCGCCCCCACCGCCGTGCAACAGCCGCAATCCTCCTTGGAAGACCGGCTAGAAGAACACCGACCGCCGCTGCACCAGCAATTTGTACAGCGTGTGCTGGATCTGCTCCCGCACCTGGTCGGTCAGGTTGAACATCAGCATCGGGTCCTCGGCGGCCTCCGGCGGATAGCCGTCCGTCGGGATCGGCTCGCCGAACTGGATCGTCCACTTCGTCGGCAGCGGCACCGCGCCCAGCGGGCCGAGCCACGGGAACGTCGGTGTGATCGGGAAGTACGGGAAGCCGAGCAGCCGGGCCAGCGTCCTGGAGTTGCCGATCATCGGGTAGATCTCCTCCGCGCCCACGATCGAGCACGGAATGATCGGCGTACCGGCGCGCAGGGCGGTGGAGACGAAGCCGCCACGGCCGAAGCGCTGCAGCTTGTAGCGGTCCCCGAAGGGCTTGCCGAGGCCCTTGAAGCCCTCCGGCATGACCCCGACCAGCTCGCCCTGCTGCAGCAGCCGTGAGGCGTCCTCCGCGCACGCGAGGGTGTGGCCGAGCTTGCGGGCCAGCTCGTTGACCACCGGCAGCATGAAGACCAGGTCCGCCGCGAGCAGCCGCAGATGCCGCCCGGCGGGATGGTTGTCGTGGACGGCGACCTGCATCATCAGGCCGTCCAGCGGCAGCGTCCCGGAATGGTTGGCGACGATCAGGGCGCCACCGTCCGTCGGGATGTTCTCGATGCCCTTCACCTCGACCCGGAAGTACTTCTCGTACACCGGCCGCAGCAGGGACATCAGTACCTGGTCGGTGAGTTCGGCGTCGTAGCCGAAGTCGTCGACCTCGTAGTCACCGGTGAGCCGCTTGCGCAGGAACGCGAGACCGCCCGCGATCCGGCGCTCCAGGCCGCCGCTGTCCTCTGCCTCTGCGGCCTCCTGCGGCGGCTCCGGCTTCTCCTGTGTCACAGGGACATCATCGGTGCTGGTCGGCCGTCCGGGGAGGGCCTGGACCTCGCCGGATTCACGAACGTCTCGTACGACCGCGCTCTCGCCCGTGCGCCGGCTCCCCGCAGACCGGCGGCGCGGCGGGCGCTGCACGGCGCCGCCGCGCGTCCGGTCGTCGTCGAACGGAATGACCTTGGCATCCGCCATCGTTGATGCGCTCCTCAGTTGGCGCTCTGCGTCGGGGGGTGGCCGCCGCCCAGTACGGGCACGGGCAGGGCGGCGATCCGGTCGATGGCCCCAGCGAGGGCCTCGGGGGGCAGGAGCCCGGGGCCCCTGCTGCGCGCGAAGTCCGCGAAGGTCTCCGCGGTCGTGTACCTGGCCCGGTAGCCCAGCGTCTCGCGCATCTGGTTCGTCGACACGATCCGGCCGTGGGTCAGCAGCCGCAGCTGCTCCGGCGAGAAGTCGGTGAAGCCCAGTGTGCGGACCATCGAGCCGACCCAGCTGACCGCCGGCATCAGCAGCGGCACCGTCGGCCGGCCGAGGCGCCGCGCGCACTGCGAGAGCAGCAGGACCCCGTCACCCGCGATGTTGAACGTGCCGCTGTTGAGCGTGCCCCGCTCCGGCTCGTGCGAGGCGATCCGCAGCACCTCGATGACGTCGTCCTCGTGCACGAACTGCAGCCGCGGGTCGTAGCCCAGCACGGTCGGCAGCACCGGCAGCGAGAAGTACGAGGCGAGCGGCGAGTCGGCGCTCGGCCCGAGGATGTTCGCGAACCGCAGCACGCACACGGCCACATCGGGCCGCCGGCGGGCGAAGCCGCGTACGTATCCCTCGACCTCGACGGTGTCCTTGGCGAAGCCGCCGCTGGGGAGCGACTTGGGCGGGGTGGTCTCGGTGAACACGGCCGGGTCGCGCGACGCGGACCCGTACACGTTCGTGCTGGACTTCACGACCAGTCGCTTGACCAGCGGGGACTTCTGGCAGGCACCGAGCAGCTGCATGGTGCCGATGACGTTGGTCTCCTTGAGCGTGGCCCGGCCGCCACTGCCCAGCGGGGTGCCCGTGACGTCCATGTGCACCACGGTGTCCACGTTGTGCTCGGCCAGCAGACGGGCTATGGCCGGCTGCCGGATGTCGGCCTGGACGAAGTCCGCACCGCCCAGATGATGCCCCGGCGGGACGGCGTCGACCGCGATGACCCGGTCGACCTGCGGGTCACGCTGGATCCGCCGCACGAAACGGCCCCCCAGCTGACGGGCCACCCCGGTGACGAGCACGACCTTGCCCAAGATCAGCGCCTTCCTTCCCGATATCGGCTCACAGAGGCGTAACTCTGCTCGTACTCTGCCGCGTTCCCCGTGTGCGGCCACGTTAGCGGGTCGATGTTGCGCTGTGGTGACCGCGACCCCGTCAATGACCGGCAAAAACAACGGCCGGTGAAAACACTGCGACCCCCCACCGTTTTCGGTGGGGGGTCGCAGCAACGCGCTCTCAACAGCGCTCGCGCAAAAAAGCAAGGCATGCGGCCCCCTTACGCGAGGGGGGCCGGCCAGGACCCCGTTTCGGGGCCGGACCGCCTTACTTCTTGTTGCGACGCTGAACGCGGGTGCGCTTGAGCAGCTTGCGGTGCTTCTTCTTAGCCATCCGCTTGCGCCGCTTCTTGATAACAGAGCCCACGACTACCCTCGCTCACTTCTCATCACTCGGCGTTTGGGCGCCATGGGCCCATACGACCTACGAGGGGCTAGCCTACCGGTCCGAGCGCTGAGGTCGTAATCGAGGGGGAGCGGGGGGCTCCCGGAAGTCCCGCAGGGCCTCCGGGAGCCCCTCGGCCCCGTTGGCCGTCAGGCCGTCTCCACCCCCACATAGCTCTCGCGGAGGTACTCGTGTACCGCTTGCTCCGGCACCCGGAAGGACCTACCCACCCGGATCGCCGGCAGATGACCGCTGTGCACCAAGCGGTACACGGTCATCTTGGACACTCGCATCACCGAGGCGACTTCCGCCACGGTCAGGAACTGAACCTCGTTCAGAGGCCTCTCGCCAGCTGCAGCCATGACACACCTGAACCTTCCGCACTCGACGGTCACCGGCTTCCCCTTCCGGTGACTCTTCGTCGTTGCGTGCTCACTCCCCAATGTAGGGGCGGGTGATGCGAGTGGGGAAGAGGGGATGCCATCGGCGCCCTACTGTGACAGACACGCCCGATTGAGTACGTAGCGGGTCAGCGGTCGGTAGTAATCAGACCGCACACCGTCATCAAGTGGAACGGCGACGGACACGCGCCCCTCCGCCTCCCCCACGAAGAGTGCCGGATCGTCCGTATCGGCAAGACCGATCGCCTCGAACCCCAGCTGACCTGCCCCGCAGACCCATCCGTGGTCTCCCACCACGAGTTCCGGGAGCGGCCCGCCGGCCTCCGCCACGGCCGCCAGAACCGTCCGAACCGGGAGCGGCGAATGGGTGTGCACGCCGGTCGCACAACCGGAGCGCAAGGCGGTCGCCTCGCGGACGACAGCGACGCCCCGTACGTAGTCGAGGTTGTGCGTGCGTAGACCGAACCGGGTCGTTATGTCGACACGTCTACCCGTCGCAGAGGTGAGAACCTCACATCCCGACGCCGACAAAGCGTCCGCCAATGTGCCGTAGAAGCCGATCAGCCGATGCGGATGCCCCGTCCCGAAAAGCACCGCTCCACCACTCCGAGCGACCGCCGCGACGCGTTCCGCGAAGCGGTCCAGCGCCCCCATCGTGCGCTCCGGATCAATCACATCCTGCCCTGATGTGCAGGCCGGGTCGGCCGAAACCCCACATTTCTCCGCCATCAAATCGAGCACATCCCGCTGCCGCCAGGACAGTTCAGGATCAAGACCGATCAGAAACCGAGGGTCCCGGGCAGCGAACAACCGATAACTCCGCAGACTCGCTTCCCGAGAGGTACCGACCCGCCCGGCCAGCCCGGAAGCCACCAGGTGCTCCCGCAACGCCGCACCACTCACCACGCCTCCGATGCTGACGCACCCCCGGCCCCCGAACCCGAAAACCCGCCACCAACCACACAGTTGGCCTAGCACGCCCTTCCTTCCAGGGGCGCGGAGAACTGCGCGAACGGGGTCCGGGGCGGAGCCCCGAATCCTTGACGGGGGTAGAAGGGTCGCGCAGCCCCTGGATGGGGGTACCTCCCGCTCGAGCGGAGCCGAGAGTGGGGGAAGGGACGGGTAGGGGCGGCGGGGGCGAGAGAACCCCTACGGCAACAACCCCCGCAACGGAAACACGGCCTTCCGCGCAGCGAGCACCGCCTGGTCCAACCGATCCGCGGGGTCGTACCCCGCCTCCCAGTCCGCCCAGGCCACGGGCCACCGCCCATCAGTCATCCGCGCCGGCGCCAACTGCCGCGTACGAGCGAACACCTGCTGGCGCCACTCCTCGGGAATCACACTCTCCGGCGCGATCTCCCGCCCCGCCGCGATCGCCACCAGATGCGTCCACGACCGCGGCACCACATCCACCACCGCGTATCCGCCCCCGCCGAGCGCGACCCACCGCCCGTCGGCGTACTCATGGGCCAGCTCGTGCAGGGCCACCTGCAACGCCCGCTGCGCGTCCAACGACACCGCCAGGTGCGCCAGCGGATCCTCGAAGTGCGTATCGGCCCCGTGCTGGGTCACCAGCACCTGCGGCCGGAAGTCGGCGATCAGCTCCGGCACCACCGCGTGGAACGCCCGCACCCACCCCGCGTCCCCGGTGCCCGCCGGCAGCGCCACGTTCACGGCCGACCCCTCCGCACTCGGCGAGGCGCCCGTCTCCTCCGGCCACCCGGTCTGCGGGAACAAGGTCCGAGGGTGCTCGTGCAGCGAGATCGTCAGAACCCGCGGATCCTCCCAGAACGCCGCCTGTACCCCGTCCCCGTGATGCACGTCGACGTCCACGTACACGACCCGCTCGGCGCCCAGCTCCAGCAGCCGGGCGATGGCGATCGACGCGTCGTTGTAGATGCAGAACCCCGACGCACCCCCCGGCATCGCATGGTGCAGACCGCCCGCGAAGTTCACCGCGTGCAGCACGTCCCCGCGCCACACGGCCTCCGCCGCCCCCACCGACTGTCCCGCGATGAGCGCGGACACCTCGTGCATCCCTGCGAAGGCAGGATCGTCCACGGTCCCCAGCCCGTACGCCCCGTCCGCGCCCCGGGGGTCGGCGGACGCGGCCTTGACCGCCGCCACATAGTCCTCGCGATGCACGAGCCGCAGGGTCGACTCCCCCGCCGGCTTCGCCGAGACGACGTCCATCTCCCGGTCTAGCCCGAAGGCACTCACGAGACTCCGGGTCAACTCCAGCCGGACCGGATCCATCGGATGGTCCGGCCCGAAGTCATAGCCCGTTACTGCCTCGTCCCACATCAGCTGTGCGCGGCCGCTCATGCTTGCCACCGTATCGGTCCGGTTCAGTCTCGAACGACCGGGCGTACACCAACGTGACCAGCACCAGAACCATCGGTACGAGCATCGCCCCGCGGTAGCTCCAGAGGTCTCCCAGAGCCCCCACCAACGGAGAACCGATCAAGAACCCGACATAGTTGAAGATGTTCAGCCGGGCAACGGCCGCATCCGAAGCTCCGGGGAACAGCCTGCCGGCCGCCGCGAACGTCTGCGGCACCAGCACACACAGCCCGAGGCCCAGCAACGTGAACCCGAGCATGCCCACCCAGGCCCCTGGCGCGCCCGCCACCACGGCGAATCCGACGGCGGCCACCACCGCCCCGACGCGTACGACGGCAACGGCCCCGAACTTCCGCACCCCCAGGTCCCCGATCGACCGCCCGATCAGCGTGGTGACCATATAGACGTTGTACGGAACGGTCGACATCTGGTCGGAACTCCCGAGCACGTCCTGCAGGTACTTCGCACTCCAGTTGGAGACGGTCGAGTCCCCGATGTACGCGAAGCACATCACCAGGCAGAGCGGCAGCAGCATCTTGAAGGCGACGTTCCCGCCCGCCTCACTGGTTGTCGGGGCCTTGTCCTCGGGGCCACCCCCGTCGACGTACCACCGGCTCGCCGCCAGGGTGGCCGGCAACAGCGCGATCACCACGGGCAGATACAGCGGAAGCAGCGGCACATCCCAGTGCGCCCCCACCCACGCAAGCGAGGCCCCTGCTATCCCACCCAGGCTGTACACGGCGTGGAAGCCGAGCATGATGCTCCGCCCGTACGACCGTTGCAGGCTCACCCCGAGCATGTTCATGGACGCGTCGAGCGCCCCGACCGCCAGCCCGAAGGCCGCCAGCGAGGCACCGAGGACGACCAGTTGCTCGCCAGCACCCACGCCGAGCAGCGCCAGGAGCACGACGGGCTGGGACCACCGCAGCACCCGGCTCGGCGGCACCTTCTTCACGAGGTGCTCGGTGCAGACACTGCCGACCCCCGCGAGGATGGGCACGGCTGCGAGGAACAGGGGCAAGAGCGCGTCGGAAACCCCGTACCGGTCCTGAATGGCCGGAATTCGCGTCACGAGCAGCGCGAAGGCGACACCCTGAGCGAAGAAGCTGAACGCCAACGCGGCCCTACCGCGCCGCAGCACATCTGTCATGGCGGCACAGTAGGGGGCACGACCTACTCATGGGTAGAGGAAGTTGAATACTGCTCAACTCAGTAGGTCGAGCAGCTCTCTCATGTCCGAGAAGTACCCCCTGGCTCCGGCCAGCTTGCCGACGGGCGTCATCGCCGCATACCCGTACACATCCATCCCGGCCGCGAGCCCCGCCCGCACCCCGAGAGGGCTGTCCTCGACGACGGCACACCGCTCCGGTGCGACGCCCATCCGCTCGGCCGCGTGCAGGAAGAGGTCCGGCGCCGGCTTCCCCCGCCCCACGTCCTGTGAACTGAACACGAGCCCTTCCCGGAACCACCGGTCGAGCCCGGTCGTCCGATGCCCCACCCGGATCCGCTCATGACTCCCGGACGACGCGACGCAGTACGGCACCTCGTCCGCGACCAGCTTCTCCAGCACCGACACCACACCCGGCACGGGCTCCAACTCCCGCTCGAACGCGGCGAACACCCGCTGATGGAAGACGTCGTCGAAGTCCCCCGGCAGCGTTGTCCCGGTCCGCGCCAGAACGAGCTCGTGAATCCGGTGCATGGCCGACCCCATATAGTCCCGGATGGACTCCTCGTACGAGGTCGGGTGCCCGAGTTCGGTGAGGTACTCGGCGAGGAGCCGGTTGGAGATCGGCTCACTGTCGACGAGAACACCGTCATTGTCGAAGATCACGAGGTCATAGCGCATGGCTCGACCCTAAACGCAGAAAAGCCCCGCCGGTTTCCCGGCGGGGCTTTTCGCAATATTTGTTCGGCGGCGTCCTACTCTCCCACAGGGTCCCCCCTGCAGTACCATCGGCGCTGTAAGGCTTAGCTTCCGGGTTCGGAATGTAACCGGGCGTTTCCCTCACGCTATGACCACCGAAACACTATGAAACACTCAACCGCACCATCCCCCGTGACCAAACAAGGGAATGGGGTTGTTCGTGGTTTCAGAACCGACACAGTGGACGCGAGCAACTGAGGACAAGCCCTCGGCCTATTAGTACCAGTCAACTCCACCCGTTACCAGGCTTCCATATCTGGCCTATCAACCCAGTCGTCTACTGGGAGCCTTACCCCATCAAGTGGGTGGGAATACTCATCTCGAAGCAGGCTTCCCGCTTAGATGCTTTCAGCGGTTATCCCTCCCGAACGTAGCCAACCAGCCATGCCCTTGGCAGGACAACTGGCACACCAGAGGTTCGTCCGTCCCGGTCCTCTCGTACTAGGGACAGCCCTTCTCAATATTCCTGCGCGCGCAGCGGATAGGGACCGAACTGTCTCACGACGTTCTAAACCCAGCTCGCGTACCGCTTTAATGGGCGAACAGCCCAACCCTTGGGACCGACTCCAGCCCCAGGATGCGACGAGCCGACATCGAGGTGCCAAACCATCCCGTCGATATGGACTCTTGGGGAAGATCAGCCTGTTATCCCCGGGGTACCTTTTATCCGTTGAGCGACGGCGCTTCCACAAGCCACCGCCGGATCACTAGTCCCGACTTTCGTCCCTGCTCGACCCGTCGGTCTCACAGTCAAGCTCCCTTGTGCACTTACACTCAACACCTGATTGCCAACCAGGCTGAGGGAACCTTTGGGCGCCTCCGTTACTCTTTAGGAGGCAACCGCCCCAGTTAAACTACCCATCAGACACTGTCCCTGATCCGGATCACGGACCCAGGTTAGACATCCAGCACGACCAGACTGGTATTTCAACGACGACTCCACAACCACTGGCGTGGCCGCTTCAAAGTCTCCCAGCTATCCTACACAAGCCGAACCGAACACCAATATCAAACTGTAGTAAAGGTCCCGGGGTCTTTCCGTCCTGCTGCGCGAAACGAGCATCTTTACTCGTAGTGCAATTTCACCGGGCCTATGGTTGAGACAGTCGAGAAGTCGTTACGCCATTCGTGCAGGTCGGAACTTACCCGACAAGGAATTTCGCTACCTTAGGATGGTTATAGTTACCACCGCCGTTTACTGGCGCTTAAGTTCTCAGCTTCGCCACACCGAAATGTGACTAACCGGTCCCCTTAACGTTCCAGCACCGGGCAGGCGTCAGTCCGTATACATCGCCTTACGGCTTCGCACGGACCTGTGTTTTTAGTAAACAGTCGCTTCTCGCTGGTCTCTGCGGCCACCCCCAGCTCAGGAAGCAAGTTCCCTCACCAGTGATGGCCCCCCTTCTCCCGAAGTTACGGGGGCATTTTGCCGAGTTCCTTAACCATAGTTCACCCGAACGCCTCGGTATTCTCTACCTGACCACCTGAGTCGGTTTAGGGTACGGGCCGCCATGAAACTCGCTAGAGGCTTTTCTCGACAGCATAGGATCATCCACTTCACCACAATCGGCTCGGCATCAGGTCTCAGCCACAAGTACGACGGATTTACCTATCGCACGGCCTACACCCTTACCCCGGGACTACCACCGCCCGGGATGGACTACCTTCCTGCGTCACCCCATCACTCACCTACTGCAAGTCTGGTCCGTCGGCTCCACCACTTTCCTTTCCCCGAAGGGTCCGGAACGGCTTCACGGACTTAGCATCGCCTGGTTCAATGTTTGACGCTTCACAGCGGGTACCGGAATATCAACCGGTTATCCATCGACTACGCCTGTCGGCCTCGCCTTAGGTCCCGACTTACCCTGGGCAGATCAGCTTGACCCAGGAACCCTTAGTCAATCGGCGCAAACGTTTCTCACGTTTGTATCGCTACTCATGCCTGCATTCTCACTCGTGAACCGTCCACAACTCGCTTCCGCGGCTGCTTCACCCGGCACACGACGCTCCCCTACCCATCCCAGCAGGCGTTGGCCCTATATGCTGAAATGACACGACTTCGGCGGTACGCTTGAGCCCCGCTACATTGTCGGCGCGGAATCACTAGACCAGTGAGCTATTACGCACTCTTTCAAGGGTGGCTGCTTCTAAGCCAACCTCCTGGTTGTCTGTGCGACTCCACATCCTTTCCCACTTAGCGTACGCTTAGGGGCCTTAGTCGATGCTCTGGGCTGTTTCCCTCTCGACCATGGAGCTTATCCCCCACAGTCTCACTGCCGCGCTCTCACTTACCGGCATTCGGAGTTTGGCTAAGGTCAGTAACCCGGTAGGGCCCATCGCCTATCCAGTGCTCTACCTCCGGCAAGAAACACACGACGCTGCACCTAAATGCATTTCGGGGAGAACCAGCTATCACGGAGTTTGATTGGCCTTTCACCCCTAACCACAGGTCATCCCCCAGGTTTTCAACCCTGGTGGGTTCGGTCCTCCACGAAGTCTTACCTCCGCTTCAACCTGCCCATGGCTAGATCACTCCGCTTCGGGTCTTGAGCGTGCTACTGAATCGCCCTGTTCGGACTCGCTTTCGCTACGGCTACCCCACTCGGGTTAACCTCGCAACACACCGCAAACTCGCAGGCTCATTCTTCAAAAGGCACGCAGTCACGACGCACCGAGCAAGCTCGATGCGCGACGCTCCCACGGCTTGTAGGCACACGGTTTCAGGTACTATTTCACTCCGCTCCCGCGGTACTTTTCACCATTCCCTCACGGTACTATCCGCTATCGGTCACCAGGGAATATTTAGGCTTAACGGGTGGTCCCGCCAGATTCACACGGGATTTCTCGGGCCCCGTGCTACTTGGGTGTCTCTCAAACGAGCCGTACAAATTTCAGCTACGGGGGTCTTACCCTCTACGCCGGACCTTTCGCATGTCCTTCGCCTACCTGTACGGTTTCTGACTCGTCTCACAGCCGGCAGACTGTGAAAGAGAGATCCCACAACCCCGTACACGCAACCCCTGCCGGGTCTCACACGTATACGGTTTGGCCTCATCCGGTTTCGCTCGCCACTACTCCCGGAATCACGGTTGTTTTCTCTTCCTGCGGGTACTGAGATGTTTCACTTCCCCGCGTTCCCTCCACTTGCCCTATGTGTTCAGGCAAGGGTGACAGCCCATGACGACTGCCGGGTTTCCCCATTCGGACACCCCCGGATCAAAGCCTGGTTGACGACTCCCCGGGGCCTATCGTGGCCTCCCACGTCCTTCATCGGTTCCTGGTGCCAAGGCATCCACCGTGCGCCCTTAAAAACTTGGCCACAGATGCTCGCGTCCACTGTGCAGTTCTCAAACAACGACCAACCACCCATCACCCCGAAACCAGAAGTTCGAGTGCACTGGGGCCGGCACTGAAGGCAGCCATACGGCCATACCCTCAGACACCCAACAGCGTGCCCGACCCGTCCCCGTCCAGAGATCATGCTTTCCACACTCTTACGAGCAGTACTCACAGCCTCCGGCCCGTGAACCGGCCGAATAATCAACGTTCCACCCTGAGCGAACCAGCATCAGACGTTCGCTGATGATCTGGCCTCTGACCTCACCCCGAAGAGTTCGGTAGAAGTGCTCCTTAGAAAGGAGGTGATCCAGCCGCACCTTCCGGTACGGCTACCTTGTTACGACTTCGTCCCAATCGCCAGTCCCACCTTCGACAGCTCCCTCCCTTACGGGTTGGGCCACCGGCTTCGGGTGTTACCGACTTTCGTGACGTGACGGGCGGTGTGTACAAGGCCCGGGAACGTATTCACCGCAGCAATGCTGATCTGCGATTACTAGCAACTCCGACTTCATGGGGTCGAGTTGCAGACCCCAATCCGAACTGAGACAGGCTTTTTGAGATTCGCTCCGCCTCACGGCTTCGCAGCTCATTGTACCTGCCATTGTAGCACGTGTGCAGCCCAAGACATAAGGGGCATGATGACTTGACGTCGTCCCCACCTTCCTCCGAGTTGACCCCGGCAGTCTCCTGTGAGTCCCCATCACCCCGAAGGGCATGCTGGCAACACAGAACAAGGGTTGCGCTCGTTGCGGGACTTAACCCAACATCTCACGACACGAGCTGACGACAGCCATGCACCACCTGTACACCGACCACAAGGGGGCGACCATCTCTGGCCGTTTCCGGTGTATGTCAAGCCTTGGTAAGGTTCTTCGCGTTGCGTCGAATTAAGCCACATGCTCCGCTGCTTGTGCGGGCCCCCGTCAATTCCTTTGAGTTTTAGCCTTGCGGCCGTACTCCCCAGGCGGGGAACTTAATGCGTTAGCTGCGGCACCGACGACGTGGAATGTCGCCAACACCTAGTTCCCACCGTTTACGGCGTGGACTACCAGGGTATCTAATCCTGTTCGCTCCCCACGCTTTCGCTCCTCAGCGTCAGTAATGGCCCAGAGATCCGCCTTCGCCACCGGTGTTCCTCCTGATATCTGCGCATTTCACCGCTACACCAGGAATTCCGATCTCCCCTACCACACTCTAGTCTGCCCGTATCGAATGCAGACCCGGGGTTAAGCCCCGGGCTTTCACATCCGACGCGACAGACCGCCTACGAGCTCTTTACGCCCAATAATTCCGGACAACGCTCGCGCCCTACGTATTACCGCGGCTGCTGGCACGTAGTTAGCCGGCGCTTCTTCTGCAGGTACCGTCACTTTCGCTTCTTCCCTGCTGAAAGAGGTTTACAACCCGAAGGCCGTCATCCCTCACGCGGCGTCGCTGCATCAGGCTTTCGCCCATTGTGCAATATTCCCCACTGCTGCCTCCCGTAGGAGTCTGGGCCGTGTCTCAGTCCCAGTGTGGCCGGTCGCCCTCTCAGGCCGGCTACCCGTCGTCGCCTTGGTGAGCCGTTACCTCACCAACAAGCTGATAGGCCGCGGGCTCATCCTTCACCGCCGGAGCTTTCCACACTCATCGGATGCCCGAGAGTGTTGTATCCGGTATTAGACCCCGTTTCCAGGGCTTGTCCCAGAGTGAAGGGCAGATTGCCCACGTGTTACTCACCCGTTCGCCACTAATCCCCACCGAAGTGGTTCATCGTTCGACTTGCATGTGTTAAGCACGCCGCCAGCGTTCGTCCTGAGCCAGGATCAAACTCTCCGTGAATGTTTACCCGTAATCGGGTCGACACCACGAGAGCGGAACAGTCAGGCGGAATAAGCCCGACCGTTCACAACGTCCTCGCTGTGTTTTACTTCAAAGGAACCTCGACCACCGAAAAGTTTCGGCGGACGGGGTATCAACATATCTGGCGTTGATTTTTGGCACGCTGTTGAGTTCTCAAGGAACGGACGCTTCCTTTGTACTCACCCAAGCTACTCTCGGGCTTTCCTCCGGGCAGTTTCCCTTCGGTCTTGCGTTTCCGACTCTATCAGATCGTTTTCCGATCCGATTTCCTCGGTGCTTTCCAGGTTTCCGCTTTCGCGTTTCCCTTTCCGGCGGTTCCGACTCTATCAGATCCTTTCGGGCCTGATTCCCAGTCAGCGGGCGTTGTCTTCGCGGCTGTTGGGCCGTTCCGACGAGTGAGACTTTAGCGGATTCCCGGCTCCCGAGCTAATCGGGGGCTCCGTCCTTTCGAACGCGGATTCCTCATTCGCAAATACGCGCGCCAATGACACGACGACGGGTCGTCGGTTGTTGGTGGTTACCTGCGAATGGCTGTCCGGGGACCGACCGAGGTCGGCGCTCACGTCGGACAACCCGGAGAACACTACGTACCGGCTCGGGGTGTGTCAACTCGCTGTCGTGCGGTCCCCTGCGGGCGTAGCCTGGCGTCCATGACTACGCGTACGTGTCACCAGCAGTGGTGGGCCGCCTGAAGGCGGCCGTACTCACGTATGTACTCGACGGCCGCCGCCCCTGGCGGCCGCTTTCGTATCTCCCTCCTGAGGGACGGCCGGCCGGTGGCGGCGGTCCCGATCAGGAGGTGGAGAGATGACACGGGTCTTCAGCGGGGTCAAGCCGACGGGGCATCTGACTCTGGGGAACTACCTGGGAGCCGTACGGCGGTGGGCCGAGGTCGATCAGCACCGGACGGACGCGTTGTTCTGCGTCGTGGATCTGCACGCGCTGACCGTGGACCACGATCCGGCGCGGGTGCGCAGGCTGAGTCGGCAGGCGGCGAGCCTGTTGCTGGCGTCGGGGCTGGATCCGGAGCTGTGCACCGTCTTCGTGCAGAGTCATGTGGATGAGCACGCGCGGTTGTCGTATCTGCTGGAGTGCGTGGCCACGGACGGCGAGATGCGGCGGATGATCCAGTACAGGGAGAAAGCGGCGCGGGAGCGGGAGCGCGGCGGGAGTGTCCGGCTGTCGCTGCTGACGTATCCCGTGTTGATGGCGGCGGACATCCTGGCCTACGGGACCGACGAGGTGCCCGTGGGCGATGACCAGACGCAGCATGTGGAGCTGACACGGGATCTGGCGGTGCGGTTCAACCAGCGGTACGGGCAGACCTTCGTGGTGCCGCGGGCCACTCCTGCGAAGGTCGGGGCCCGGGTGATGAATCTGCAGGACCCGACGTCGAAGATGGGGAAGACCGACGACGTCGGGCCGGGGATCGTCTATCTGCTGGACGAGCCGGACGTGGTGCGGAAGAAGGTCATGCGGGCCGTGACCGACAGCGGACGTGACGTCGTCTACGACCGTGAGGAGCGGCCGGGGCTCGCGAATCTGCTGGAGATCCTCGCTGCCTGTGAGGGTGGGAACCCCGAGGACCTGAGCGGTGTATATGAATCGTACGGAGCACTGAAGAAGGACACCGCAGAGGCCGTGGTCGAGCTCCTCAGGCCCGTACAGGAGAGGCACAAGGAGTTGTGCGCGGATCCTGCGTATGTCGAGGGGGTGCTGCGGTTGGGTGCGGAGAAGGCCAGAGGGATGGCTCGCCCGAGGGTGGATGAGGCGTATCGGGCGATCGGTCTGCTGGCCGGCTGACCGCGGGCGCCGTCAGCTGTTGTTGCCGGAGGCCAGTTGGCGGCTGCGGTCGCGGGCGGCCTCCAGTGCGGCGATCAGTGCGGCGCGTACTCCGTGGTTCTCGAGTTCGCGGATGGCACTGATCGTCGTGCCGGCGGGAGAGGTGACGTTCTCGCGGAGCTTGACGGGGTGTTCGCCGCTGTCGCGGAGCATCGTGGCCGCGCCGATGGCGGACTGGACGATCAGGTCGTGGGCCTTGTCCCGGGGCAGGCCGAGGAGGATGCCGGCGTCGGTCATGGCTTCGACCAGGTAGAAGAAGTACGCCGGGCCGGAGCCGGAGAGGGCCGTGCAGGCGTCCTGCTGGGACTCGGGGACGCGAAGTGTCTTGCCGACGGCGCCGAAGATCTCTTCGGCGTGCGCGAGATCGGCCTCGCTCGCGTGGCTGCCGGCGGAGATGACGGACATGGCCTCGTCGACCAGGGCGGGGGTGTTCGTCATGACACGGACGACGGGGGTGCCTGCGGCCAGGCGCTCCTCGAAGAAGGAGGTGGGGATGCCCGCCGCGCCGCTGACGACCAGGCGGTCGGCGGGGGTGTGCGGGGCGAGTTCATCGAGGAGGGTGGCCATGTCCTGAGGCTTGACCGTGAGGATGAGCGTGTCGGCGGTCTTCGCGGCCTCGGCGTTGGTGACCGGGGTGACGCCGTAGCGGGTGCGGAGCTCTTCGGCCCGTTCGGGGCGGCGGGCCGTGACCAGGAGGTCCGCGGGCGCCCAGCCGGCCCGGATCATGCCGCTGAGCAGGGCCTCGCCGATCTTTCCGGTGCCGAGGACTGCGACTTTCTGGCTCATGGTGCGGGTGCCCTCCGGGGGTGCGTCGTCCTGGGGCCATCCTCGCACCGGGGGTGACGGTTCGGCTGCGCTGTCCGGTGGGCGGGATGTCAGGTGGACGAGGTGGTGGGTGGGCGTCAGGCCGTCCGGCGCTTCAAGGTGGCCGCTCCGAGGGTGAGGACCAGCAGGGCGCAGCCGGCGACGATCGCGATGTCGCGTACGAACGTGGCGGTCATGTCGGTGTGGAGGAGAACTTCGTTCATGCCGTCGACGGCGTAGGACATGGGGAGGACGTTGGAGATGGCTTCCAGGGCGGGGTGCATGTCGGGGCGGGGGGTGAACAGGCCGCAGAGGAGGAGCTGGGGGAAGATCACGGCCGGCATGAACTGGACGGCCTGGTACTCGGACGAGGCGAAGGCCGAGACGAAGAGGCCGAGGGCGGTTCCCAGGAGGGCGTCGAGGAGGGCGACGACCAGGAGGAGCCAGGGGGAGCCGGTGACGTCCAGGTCGAGGAACCAGACGGCCAGACCCGTGGCGAGGGCGGACTGGATGATCGCCAGGGTGCCGAAGGCCAGGGCGTAGCCGGCGATGAGGTCTCCCTTGCCCAGGGGCATGGACAGGAGGCGTTCCAGGGTGCCCGAGGTGCGTTCGCGCAGGGTCGCGATCGAGGTCACCAGGAACATCGTGATCAGCGGGAAGATGCCGAGGAGTGAGGCGCCGATGGAGTCGAAGACGCGTGGGTTGCCGTCGAAGACGTAGCGCAGCAGGAACAGCATCACGCACGGGATGAGGATCAGCAGCGCGATCGTACGGGGGTCGTGGCCGAGTTGCCGGAGGACTCGGGCGGCTGTGGCGGTCGTACGGGAGTAGCTGAGCGCCTTGGGGCGCAGGGCCTCGGGGGCCGTGGAGGCGGTCTCCTTCTCCGTCTTCCCTTTCTCCGTCTTCTTCGTCTTCTTCGCGTCGGTGTTCGTCGTCGTGGTCATCGCGCCGGCTCCTTGTGGTGTGCGTCGGTCCGGGTCGCGGCCGTGGGTGTGGGTGTGGGTGTGGGTGTGGTCGCTGTGGCCTCGTCGACCAGCCGGAGGAAGGCCGCTTCGACTGTTTCCGCCTGGGTGCGGGTGCGTAGGGCCTCGGGGGTGTCGTCGGCGAGGATCTCGCCCTCGCGCATGAGGAGGAGGCGGTGGCAGCGCTCGGCCTCGTCCATGACGTGCGAGGAGATCAGGAGGGTGGCCCGGCGTTCGGCGGCGATGGTGTGGAAGAGGGTCCAGAGTTCGCGGCGCAGGACGGGGTCCAGGCCGACGGTGGGTTCGTCGAGAACCAGGAGTTCGGGGGCGCCGAGAAGGGCCACGGCCAGGGAGACGCGGCTGCGTTGGCCGCCGGAGAGGTTGCCGGCGAGGGCGTCGGCGTGGGTGGTGAGGTCGACGTCGGCGATGGCCCGGGTGACGTTCTCGTGACGGCGGTCGGCGGCGGCACGACCGGGGTCGAGGATCGCGGCGAAGTAGGCGAGGTTCTGGCTGACCGTCAGGTCGTCGTACACGGAGGGGGCCTGGGTGACGTAGCCGATGCGGGAGCGGAGGGTGGCATCGCCTGCGGGGTGGCCGAGGACGTTCAGGGTGCCGGTGACCTTGGCCTGGGTTCCGACGATCGCTCGCATCAGGGTGGATTTTCCGCAGCCGGAGGGGCCGAGGAGGCCGGTGATCTGGCCTTGGGGGACGGCGAAGTCGAGGGCGTGGAGCACGGTGCGCGGGCCGCGGGCGACGGTGAGTGCCTGCGCCTGGATGGCGGGGAGGGGAGCGGAGCCGACGGGGGTGGCGGGTTGGGGTGGGGGTTCGTTCCGCGAATAATTCATCATGCGATGAATATTGCGCAGGGCGGGTGGGACGTCAAGGCAGGGGGCGGCTCGGCTTCGGTGCGTGGGGGCGCGGCGGGAGCGAGGGGGGCGTCGGCGCGCTCGGTGGGGTGATCGCAGGTGGGGGTTCCGGGTGTGTGCGCTTCCGTTGCGAGGGCGGTGATCGGCGGGGGGGGGGGGTTTGGGGGGGGGGTTCGTTCCGCGAATAATTCATCATGCGATGAATATTGCGCAGGGCGGGTGGGACGTCAAGGCAG
>NZ_LRTR01000023.1 GCF_001550375.1 Streptomyces europaeiscabiei
CTCGCCCCGCCCCACCCCCCACTCCACCGCCCTCCCGGGTTCCCCTTCTCCCCTCCCCCCTCAGGCATGATGCGCCCATGAACGACCGCAGCCCGATCCGGGTTCTGATCGCCGACGACCAGGACATGGTCCGCACCGGCTTCCGTTTCTTCCTCGACGCGCAGCCGGACATCACCGTGGTCGCCGAGGCCTCGGACGGCGAGACGGCCGTGCGGCTGGCCCGCGAGGTGCGGCCCGATGTGTGTCTGCTGGACATCCGTATGCCGAGGCTGGACGGCCTGGAGGCGACCCGGCTGCTGGCCGGTCCGGATGTGGCCGATCCGCTGCGGGTGGTCGTGGTGACCACGTTCGACCTCGACGAGTACGTCTACGGGGCGTTGCACGGCGGCGCCTGCGGCTTCCTGCTCAAGGACTCCGGGCCGACCCTGCTGGCGGAGGCCGTACGGGCGGCGGCGGTGGGCGACTCGCTGGTGTCGCCGTCGGTGACGGTCCGGCTCCTCAAGCACCTCACGGCCCAGAAGGAGGCCGTGCCCGGCCCCGAAGCCCCGCGTCCTCGGGAGCCGTTGACCGACCGGGAACTCGGCGTCGTCCGTCTGGTCGCGCTGGGCCACACCAACGCCGAGATCGCCGCCTCGATGTTCGTCTCGCTCTCCACGGTCAAGACCCACCTCGGCAGCGTCCAGCTCAAGCTCGCCGCCCGGAACCGGGTGGAGATCGCGGCGTGGGCGTGGCGGACGGGGCACGCGGGCGACCGTTCGTGACGGGCCGCCAGGGAGCCTCGGGGAGGCTCAAGGAAGCCTCGCGGAGGCCTACTTCGTCAGCGTGACACGGATACCGACCGTGCCGTCGGCGCCCCGGCGGAGTCGGCTGCCGAGCAGGGTGAGGCGTCCGAGGACGCCGTACTTGCGGGCGATGAGCCTGCGGTAGGCGGCGGAGCCGGCCGCGTCGAGGATCTCGGCGCGGGCGGGGACGGAGTCGCCGGTGGGGTTGCCGCGCACATCGCAGGGGCCGACGAGAACGTCGGCGCGGTTCCGGATGCGCTTGACCTTCCAGGAGTCCGCGACCGTCCAGATGCCGAGCGTGTCACCGTCCCGCACCACCCACACCGGTGTCGGGACGCCCGTGCCGTTCTTGCGGTAGGTGGTGATCAGCAGGTAGCTGCCCGCGCCGAGCGCGTCGAGCGAGATGTCGTCGGCCATGGCGGGAGTCTAGGTGTACGGCCTCCCGCGGGAACCGGCGGCCGTACACCCAGGAACGAACGGTGGAGCGGCGTCAGTCGAGCAGCCCGTCGTAGTCGGGCAGCTTGTACGTCCGCTCGGCGTGACCGCCGACGAGGTCCGTGGTGTTGTTGCCGACGTTGGCGATGATCTTGTAGCCGTCGGACTCGATGTCCGCGCGCGAGGCGGTCTTGTAGGCGGAGACCTCGGCGAACAGATCGGGCAGGTCACGTACGTAGAGACCGTCGACGGGGTAACCGACGGTCTTCAGGTTCCACTTGGTGACGCTCTCGATGATGCCCGGCCGGGCGGTGACGAAGAAGACGGCGACCCCACGGGACTTGGCGTACTTGGCCAGCTCCAGGGAAGGCTTCAGCGCCGGGGTCGGCAGCTGGTACCAGGGCGTGTAGTGCGTCTCCAGCGTGGTGTTGTCGATGTCGAAGACGACGGCGAGCTTCTGCCCCGAGGAGTTCGCGGTGCGCTGCTGTATGTAGGGAGTGGCCGTGTCGACGACGGCCTTCACGTCCGTCTGCCAGGTCGCGTAGTCCACCTCGGCGGCTGCCGCCGCGCCGACCGCGGCCTCGACCGGCGCCGCAGCGGCCGGAACGGCCGCGGTCACCGAAGCACCCAGACCCAGTACGGCCACCGCGGCGACCGTCGTCATGCGGCGTCCCACACCGCTTGCTGTCATGTTCGTCCCCTTTTTCTCATGTCAAAGCGGCGAGGTCGATGGAACCTTCGCCGCACTCGTCATGGTCATGCCCACTGGTGGCCGGGAGACTACCTAAGAGTTACTGATTAGTAGAGGGGTCTCGACGATCGCTGTTCAGCCGGGCGGCGACCGGGGCCCGGCAAGCAGGTACCCAGGTGAAGATCGCCGAAGTATCGGCAAAGGCCAACCGGCGGGTCTACATTGCCGGTTGGATGAAGCACGCACCTTCAACAGAAGATCCAGGAGTTGACGCCGTGACGGACAACCCGGCAGCCTCGGACTTCCCCTCCTCGTCGCTGAACCGCCGCATCGTCACCACGCGGCCGGTCGCGGCGCGGATCTGGAACTACTGGCTCGGCGGCGGGGACTACTACGAGGTCGACCGGAAGGCCGGGGACGAGATACGCCGGCTGCATCCGAGCATCGAGGACTACGCCCGCGCGGACCGGCAGTTCCTGGGGCGGGCCGTGCGTCATCTGGCCGCCGAGGTGGGCATCCGGCAGTTCCTGGACATCGGCGCCGGACTGCCGACCGCGGAGAACACCCACGAGGTCGCCCAGCACATCGCGCCGGACGCCCGGATCGTCTACGTCGACAACGACCCGCTGGTCCTGGTGCACGCCCGCGCCCTGCTGACGAGTTCGCCCGAGGGCCGTACGGACCACGTCGACGAGGACCTGCGCAACGTCGACTCGGTCCTCGAACACGCGGCGAGAACCCTGGACCTGACCCGGCCGGTCGCGCTGATGCTGCTCGACGTGCTGGCCTTCATCCACGACGACGAGGACCCGTACGGCATCGTGCGCCGTCTGATGGACGCCCTGCCCGGCGGCAGTCATCTGGTGCTGTCCCACACGATCACCGGCCCGGAGTGGCCCGACGTGGACATCGCGGCCGCCTGGTGGAACGAACACGGCATCCCACGGCTGACCCAGCGCACACCGGAAGTGATAGCCGGCTTCTTCGACGGGCTCGACCTCCTCGAACCGGGCGTCGTCTCGTGCACACGCTGGCGGCCGGAGGCCAGCGGCGATCCCGCCTCCGGGGAACCGGCGGAAGTGGCCATGTACTGCGGAGTGGGAGGCAAGCGTTGACGGCGACCGAGTGGGTCCGGCTCCAGCTGGACGTCACCGACTTCGACCTGGCACGTTTCCAGCCGTACGTCGACAAGTGCCGCACCTCCGGTATCCGGCTCACGACACTCTCCGAACTCGGCGACACCCCGGAGCACCGCCGGGCGTTGTACGAACTCAACAAGGAGTGCTCGGCGGACATCCCGGGGCGCGGTGCCTTCTTCGAGTACGACGAGTACCACCGGCTCCGCTTCGAGGTGCCCGCCTACGATCCGCGTGGCGTCGTGCTGGCCCTCGACGGCGACCGGTGGGTCGGCATGGCGGCCACCTCCGACCGGCGGGGGTCCGGGTTCGTGTTCAACGAGATGACCGGGGTTCGGGTCCTGCACCGGAGCCGGGGCATCTCGGTGGCCATGAAGACCTTCGGCATCGGGTTCGCCGGGATCTGCGGGGTGAGTATCGTCCGTACGGTGCATCATCCGGCCAACGCGCGCGCGATCGCCATGAACCGGACGTTGGGATACGTCGACGCGGACTGGTGAACATGTGCCGACCGCCGCACGTATGAAAGGAGGGCGCTCAAGGACCGGACGCCCTGGCGGTGTTGACACCGTGTCGGACGGGGTTCGGGAGCCAGGCAATGAGGCACGCACGACGACGAGTCGTGAAGCGGGTGGCGCGGCTGACGGCAGCCGGTGGACTGATCTGCGGAACCCTGATGGTCACGCAGGCGGCGATGGCGACCGAACCCACCACCTCCCCGCCCGCGACCCGCAGTGCGGTGTTCGCCGCGTCCGGCACCGGGAACGGTCTGGTGAACGAGCTGGGTGCCGAGCGTACGGCGGGCACCTGGATCGCCGAGGACGGCGAGCCGGTCGTCGCGGTCACCGACGAGGAGGCGGCCGCCGAGGTCGAGCAGGCGGGCGCCCGTCCCAAGATGGTCGAGTACAGCGGCGACGACCTGCAGTCCGCCACGGAGGCGCTGCGTACGGCGCCCCGGGTGTCGGGCACCTCCTGGGCCGTCGACCCCGCCTCCAACGAGGTCGTCGTGCGGGCCGACAGCACGGTCTCCAAGAAGGACTGGGCGAGCCTGACCGACCTCGCCGAGGAGATCGGCGGGTCCGTGCGGATGGAGCGCACCGAGGGCACGTACACGATGCGGCTCAACGGCGCCCAGCCCATCTTCGGCACGGGCGGGCGCTGTTCGATCGGCTTCAACGTGACCGACGGCGAGAACGACTTCATGCTCACCGCCGGGCACTGCGGTCCCGCCGGTTCCGTCTGGTTCGCGGACAACCAGGGGCAACAGGAGATCGGCCGGACGACCGAGTCGAACTTCCCCGGCAGCGACTTCTCGCTCGTGCAGTACCTCCAGGACGCGCCGAGCAACAAGACCAACGTCGTCTCGGTCGGCGACGGCCGCGGGGTGCGCATCACCTCGGTCGGTGAGGCGGCGGTCGGCCAGCGGGTGTTCCGCAGCGGCAGCACCAGCGGCTTCCGCAACGGCGAGGTGACCGGCCTCGACGCCACGGTCAACTACCCCGAGGGCACGGTCAGCGGCCTCATCGAGACCACGGTCTGCGCCGAGCCGGGCGACAGCGGGGGCCCGATGTTCTCGGAGGGGGTGGCCCTGGGGGTGACCTCGGGCGGCAACGGCGACTGCGAGGAGGGCGGTACGACGTTCTTCCAGCCGCTGTCCGACGCCCTCGACGACCTCGGCGTCCGGCTGACCGGCCTGCCCCAGTCCGCCGCCCAGCCGACCGCCGCGGCCGACGGCTCCTCGGACGACGACTCCCAGGGCGCCGCGGCTCCCGGAGGGGCCGAGCCTGGCTCGGTGGAGCCCGTCGAGTCCATCGGCGCCGCCTCCGACCTCCTCGACCGCCTCGCCGACCCCCGCAACGTCGGGCCGGGCCTCCTGGTCGTCGCCGGCAGCATGGTCGCCCTGGCAGCCACCCGCTTCATCCGCACGGAGCAGGACAGGCAGGCATACCGCCGTCAGTACTCACGGAGTTGGAACTGAGAGGCGACGATCGGGCGCGCCCGGCGGGCGCGCCCCCAAGGGGGCGAGGGGAACGGCGCGGCAGGCCACGACGAGGTGGCGGTGGGCCGCCCACCGACCCGGCGGACGAAAGCAGACGAAACCCGTACGGGTTCAGTCGGCGGAGCGCGCCGCCCACTCAAGGACAAGCCGCTCGTACTCGCTCCGCTGCTCCCTGTTCAACGTCCCACCGCTCCGGAACCAGAGCGCCCGGATCTCCTCGTTGACCTCGGCGGCCGTTCGCGCCGGTACTTCCGATCTTTCCAGGACGACATCAGGGGGAGTGGACATGGTGTAAACCATATGTCCTCGAACGTGAAGCCGATGTGAGTAAAGGTGCTACTTCCGACATTACGGACCGTGAAGCTGATCACTCTGCGTTTACGGCTCCACGGTCCCGAGCACGAGGACCTGAATGGCCAGCACGGCCGCCCCCCGCGCCCAGTCATGGAAGTCGGACACCTTCGTCTCCAGCGGGACGGGCGCGGCCAGCGGATGACGATGAGCGCGGACGGCCTCGTCCACGGCCTGACCCGCCACCCCCATCAGCCCCACCCCCTCCCCCGCGAGCAGGATCTTCTGCGGCATCACGAAGTTGGCGATCTGGGCCACCAGCGTCCCCAGCGCCCGCCCCGCCTCCCCGACGACCCGCACACACATCGGCTCACCGCCGGCCGCACCTGCCAGGACCTCCTCGTACGTCACCTCGCGCCCGGTCGCCGCCTGCACCTGGTACCGGATGCTGGGGATGCTCAGCAGTGAGACGGCGCTGCCGCGCTCCCCGTCGGGGGTGAGCGGGCCGGCGGGGTCCACGATCCAGTGGCGGCCGAACCCGCGGTCCTCCTCGGCGTACGCCACCCGCTTGCCGCCCAGCACGAGCCCGTAGCCGATACCCGCGCCGATGGTGAGGACGACGAACCGGTCGAGGCCGCGCCCCGCGCCGAACCAGGTCTCGGCCTCGACGAGCGCGGCGACGTCGTTCTCGACGACCACGGGCAACCCGGTGCGCTCCTCGACGAGTTCGGCCAGCGGCACATCGCGCCACGACAGGAAGGGTGACTCCCCGACCACCGCCCGGCGCCGGACGTACCCGCCGACCCCGATGCCGATACCGGCGAGCGAGGGGTGGGTGCGGGCGAGTTCGGCGGCCATCCCGGCGAGCAGATCCGCGACCCGTTCCGGCTCATGGGTGGTGAGCGGGCGGTCGTAGCGAGTGACGATCTCGCTCCGGAGCGTGGTGACCACGCCGTACACCATGTCATCGGTGATCTTGAAGCCGATGAAGGAGCGGGACTCGGCGACGATGTCCAGCGGCTGCGAGGGGCGTCCCTGGCGGACCTCGGGGAGCGCGGCACCCTCGGACGTCTCGACCAGCAGACCCGATTCGATCAGCGGTTTGGTCAGCCTGGTGAGGCTGCCCGCGGACAGGCCGAGCCGGCCGGCGAGTTCCGTGCGGGAGAGCGGACCGTGCACGAGCACCTCGATCGCCACCGCGCGTTCCCCGGGACTGAGCGGCAGCCAGCTGGCAGCGAGTGCGGTCATGAAGGTCAGACTCCCACACCATATTTCTTCCGTCACGGAAACAACAAGCCCATCCTACGCCCGCGAACTCCCCCCAAAAGATGTTCGCACAGCCTCTTGACGTCACAATTCTTTCGCGACAAAAGTAAGTGGTCCGAGTCTGAGGCAACGCCGCCGATGAGGGAGCACCCGATGACCATCGCCTCCACCAGTCCACCGATCCGTCGGCGAGGCGACGGCGTCCTGGCCGCCGTCTTCATCACCCCGGCGATGCTCGGTTTCCTGGTGTTCCTGCTCTGGCCGACGCTGCGGGGCATCTATCTGAGTTTCACCCGCTTCAACCTGCTCACCCCGGCGGAGTGGGTGGGCCTCGACAACTACGTCCGCATGGTCAACGACCCCATCTTCTGGGACTCGCTGGCGGTCACGGTCGAGTACGTGGTCCTCAACATCGGTGTGCAGACGGTCGCCGCGCTCGCCATCGCCGTACTCCTCCAGCGGCTGACCCAGTCGGCCCTGCTCCGCGGCATCGTGCTCACGCCGTATCTGATGTCGAACGTGGTCGCCGGCCTCGTCTGGCTGTGGATCCTCGACACCCAGCTCGGCATCGGCAACGAGATCATCGGCGCTCTCGGCGCGGACCGCATCCCGTTCCTCGCCGACGAGACCTGGGCCATCCCCACCATCGCCCTGATCAACGTGTGGCGGCACGTCGGCTACACCGCGCTGCTCCTCTTCGCCGGGCTCCAGGCGATCCCGAACGACGTGTACGAGGCGGCCAGGGTGGACGGCGCGAGCGAGTGGCGGATGTTCTGGCGGGTCACCATGCCGCTGCTGCGTCCGGTGCTGGCGGTGGTGATGATCATGACGGTGATCGGTTCGTTCCAGGTGTTCGACACCGTGGCGGTGACCACGGCGGGCGGTCCCGCGAACGCGACGAACGTGCTCCAGTTCTACATCTACGGCTCTGCCTTCGGCCGCTTCCAGTTCGGCTACGCCTCGGCGATGTCGGTCGCCCTGCTGGTCGTCCTCAGCGCGATCACCGTCCTGCAGTACCGGCTCACCAGGGCCGGCCGAAGCGATCTCGGCTGACGGAAGGAGACTCCGACATGGCTGCCGTGACGACGACCTCGACTCCACCGGCTTCGACACCGACCCCGGCTCCGGCTGTTCGGCCGGCGAGGCGCGGGTTCTCCTTCGGGCGGGCCGCCGCCTGGACCGCGATGGGCCTGATCGTGCTCATCACCCTGCTTCCGTTCTACTGGATCCTGCGCACCGCGCTCTCCACCAACGCCGGGCTCAACGCGGATCCCGCCAACCCGCTGCCCGTCGATCTCACCGGCAGCGGCTTCGAGCGGGCGCTCGGTCTGCAGTCCGCCGAGGAGGCGATCGCGCAGGGCGGGGCGGGCGGCGGGCTCGACTTCTGGCGGTATCTGCTCAACTCGGTGATCGTGTCGACGCTGATCACCGGCTGTCAGATCTTCTTCTCCGCGATGGCCGCGTACGCCTTCGCGCGGCTGCGCTGGCGCGGGCGGGACCAGGTGTTCGGGCTGTTCCTGGCCGGACTGATGGTGCCGACCCTCTTCACCCTGCTGCCGAACTTCGTGCTCATCAAGCAGCTCCACCTGGTGGACTCGCTGCTCGGCATCGCGCTGCCCAGCCTCTTCATGACACCGTTCGCGGTCTTCTTCCTGCGGCAGTTCTTCATGAACATCCCCCACGAGGTCGAGGAGGCGGCGCTGCTGGACGGGGCCGGGAAGGTAAGGATCTTCTTCCGGGTGGTCCTGCCGATGGCGTCCACCCCGATCCTCACCCTGGCCGTGCTGACGTACATCACCTCCTGGAACGACTACTTCTGGCCGCTCATGGTCAGTTACAGCGACGGCTCCCGGGTGCTGACCGTGGCGCTGGCGATCTTCCGGGCGCAGACCCCGGCGACCGGCGTGGACTGGTCGGGGCTCATGGCCGCGACGCTGATCGCCGCGCTGCCGATGCTGGTGCTCTTCGCCGCGTCCGCCCGCCGCATCGTCAGCTCCATCGGCTTCACCGGGATCAAGTGAGGGAACTCTGATGCGACTTCGTACGCTGACCGCATGGGCCGGAGCGCTGACGCTGTCCCTGGTGACCGGCTGCACGCAGGGCGACGGCACCGGGGCGTCCTCGGACACGGTGACGTACTGGCTGTGGGACGCCAACCAGTTGCCCGCCTACCAGGCCTGTGCGAAGGGGTTCGAGCAGGAGAACCCCGGACTGGACGTGAGGATCACCCAGTTGGGGTGGAGCGACTACTGGACCAAGCTCACCGCCGGGTTCATCGCGGGCACCCAGCCGGACGTGTTCACCGACCACATCCAGAAGTTCGGCCAGTTCGCCGATCTCCAGGTCCTCGAACCGCTCGACGACCTGGGCATCGAGGAGTCCGACTACCAGCCGGGTCTCGCCGCCAACTGGATCGGCCGGGACGGCCACCGCTACGGGACCCCGAAGGACTGGGACACCGTCGCGCTCTTCTACAACAAGGAGATGGTGAAGGACGCGGGCCTCACCGCCGACGAGCTGAACGGCCTCTCCTGGAACCCGCAGGACGGCGGCACCTTCGAGAAGGCCGTCGCCCACCTCACCGTCGACGGCAAGGGCAGGCGGGGCGACGAGCCCGGCTTCGACAAGGACGACGTCAAGGTGTACGGCCTGGCGAGCAACGGCGGCGGCTATGCCGACGGGCAGACCCAGTGGAGCCCCTTCACCGGGTCGGCGGGGTGGAGCTACACGGACAAGGCGCGCTGGGGCACGAAGTACCAGTACGACAGCGAGACCTTCCAGTCCGTGATCAAGTGGTACTTCGGCCTGGCGGAGAAGGGCTACATGGTTCCCTTCGCCGACTACAACGTGCAGTCCAACCAGGCCAACACCCAGATCGCCGCGGGCAGGGCCGCCGTCACCTTCGACGGCGCCTGGATGATCTCCACCTACGACGGCTTCAAGGACCTGGACATCGGCGCGGCCGTCACTCCCGCCGGCCCGAGCGGCCGGCGCGCCACCATGATGAACGGTCTCGCCGACTCCATCACCAAGGCCTCGGCGAACAAGGCGGGCGCCCGGAAGTGGGTGGCGTATCTGGCCTCCGACGCCTGCCAGAGCGTCGTGGGCGAGTACGGCGTCGTCTTCCCCGCCACCCCGGCCGGCACCGAGGCCGCGGTCGCCGCGTACGAGAAGAAGGGCCTCGACGTGTCGGCCTTCACCGAACCGGTGGCCGACAAGAAGGACTTCAGGACCTTCTCCTATCCCATCACCACCAACGCGGCCGATGTCACCGCGCTCATGCAACCCGCGATGGAGGACATCTACGGCAACGGCGCGCCGGTGAGCGGCCTCGACGAGACCAACGACCAGATCAACCTCATTCTCGACCAGTGAAGGACATGTGTCACATGACGTTCTCCCTCGGCATCGTCGGCGCCGGCCAGTTCTCCGGTCAGTTCGCCACGTTGTTCCAGGCCCACCCCGGAGTCGGCGACGTCTACGTCACGGATCTGCTGCCCGAGCGGGCCGAAGAACTCGTGGCCGCCCAGGGGCTGGCCGGCACCTTCCCCTCGTACGAGGCCATGCTGGAGTCGAAGGCGGTCGACGCCGTCGCGATCTTCACCCAGCGCTGGACGCACGGACCGCTGGTGCTCCAGGGACTGAACGCCGGCAAGCACGTCTACTCGGCGGTCCCCATGGCCATCACCGCAGACGAGATCGCGGCGATCATCGACGCGGTCAGGGCGACCGGGCTGACGTACATGATGGGTGAGACGAGTCAGTACAACCCGGCGACCGTGCACGCCCGCAACCAGATCGCGGAAGGCGCCTTCGGGCGGATCTTCTACGCCGAGGGCGACTACGTCCACGACATGGACCTGGGGTTCTACGAGGCCTACCGGTACAGCGGCGGCGAGGACTGGAGGCGGACCGCCAGCTATCCCCCGCTGCTGTACCCGACCCACTCGGTGGGCGGGGTGCTGGGCGCCTGGCAGACGCACGCGGTGAGCGTGTCGGCGATCGGCGTCGTGGACGGGCGCGGGGACGGGGTGTTCGACAAGGAGGTCAGCCAGTTCGGCAACGACTTCTCCAACGCGACCGCGCTGTTCGAGGTGGCGGGCGGCGGTTCGTTCCGTACGAACGAGTTCCGGCGGGTCGGCTACCCCTCGCAGATCCGGGAGTCGCGATTCCGGTTCTTCGGCACGGACGCCAGCATGGAACAGCTCGCCACGGTGGCGTTCTGGCAGGACAAGAAGGGGGTGACGGACATCAGCGAGCTGCTCGAGCCGAAGCCCACCCTGTCCCCCGACGACCCCTCGCTCCAGCACATCGCGCCGGATCTGCGGGCCGCCTTCACCTCCGGGTCGGCGCCGGTGCACGACCGGGCGCGGCTGCCACGGGAGTTCGACGAGCTGCACAACGGGCACGAGGGCAGCCACCACTTCCTGGTGGACGACTTCGTGACCGCCGTCAACACCCGGACGCTGCCGTCGGTGAACGCCTGGGTGGCGGCCCGCTACACCCTGCCGGGCATCGTCGCGCACGAGTCCGCGCGGCAGGGCGGGGTCAGGCTGGAGATCCCGGACTTCGGGGACGCCCCCGAGGCGTGACGATTCACCGTCGTCGCCGAGCCGGGCTCCTGGTTGCCTGTCAGGTGCCCGGCTTGCGGCCGTACACGTAGACGTCGTCGCCGTTCTTCAGCAACGACCAGTACTTCTTGGCGTCGGTCTTGGTCATGTTGGTGCAGCCGTGGGAACCGGGCGGGTTCCACATGCTGACGCCGACGGAGTGGAAGGCCTGGCCGCCGTCGAAGAACTGGGCGTAGGGCATGGGCACGTGGTAGATCGACGAGACGTGGTCGATGTTCCGCCAGTAGATCTTCTTCAGGCCGGTGCGGGTCTCGTACCCGTTGCGGCCGGTGCGCACCGGTACGGGCCCGTAGACGAGCTTGCCGCCGTCCTGGATCCAGCTCAGCTGGAGGGTCAGGTTCACGCAGGCGATACGGCCCTTGTTCGTCGGGCACTTGCCCGCCGCGTTGGGGTTCTTGCCCACGGCCTTCTGCTTGTTCATCAGGTCCATCACGCCCCAGGTGACGGATCCCGCGTACCCGATGTTCGGCGTGATGCCGTGCTTGGTCTGGAAGGCCTGGATCGCCTTGCAGTCGGCGGTGGACTGCTTCCCGTCGGCCGTCCGGCCGAGGAACTTCTCCACCTGCTTCTGGTACGGCCCCGTCGACGCCGTACAACTCGCCGCCTGCGCGGGCGCGGTGCCCAACGCGAGCGCGAGCGGTGTCAGCAGTCCGGTGATGGTGAGTGCGACTGCGCCTCTTCTGCCTATGTCCCCCATGGCGGACCTTTCCCCTTCGCGCGATTTCCTGCCTCTGCATGCCTAGACAGGTGACCGGGGGCTACGGTTGTGGGCAGGGCCACGTCGAGACGAAACAGTTACACAGCCGGGAATTCGGATATAGAGTTCTCCCCATGAGCAACAGCGATTCCATATCTCGTGTGGCCCTCAAGAAAATCACCCCCGATGTGTCCGGAGCGATGGGCTCCCTGCACGGTGCCGCCGTTTCCGCGGCCCGGGACGCGAAGGTCGAACCCGAGATTCTCGAACTGATCAGAATTCGCGCCTCGCAGATCAACGGCTGCGCGTTCTGCCTGGACATGCACACCAAGGACGCCCGCGCGCAGGGCGAGACCGAGCAGCGGATCTACGCGCTCAGCGCCTGGCGCGAGACCCCCTTCTTCACCGCCCGCGAGCGCGCCGCCCTGGCGTTGACCGAGGCGGTGACCCTGGTCGCCGACGGTCAGGTGCCCGACGACGTCTAGGCGGCGGCCGCCGAGGTGTTCGACGAGGAGCAGGTCGCGGCGCTGATCTGGGCGGCCACCGTGATCAACGCGTACAACCGGATCGCGATCGCCACACGGATGGTTCCGGGGGCCTACCAGCCCGTCCAGAAGTAATCCGGAAACTCCCGGGAATATCGACACTCCCGGACTCTCGAAACTTCCGGGATTCTCTTCTCCGGACATTCACGAACGACTTTCAGCGCCGGGCCGTATTCACTTCGGCCCGGCGCTTCTTCGCGCCCGGATATCGCTGCGAATTCAGTGGTCCGGCAGCGGCTCCATGAGACCGTCCAGCCACTTCCGCCACTCCGGGGCGTGGACGGCCGGGCCCGGGGTCATCGGGCGCCCGGTCCAGGCAGCGACCGGGCGGATGCCGTGGAGGGCGTTGACGAGCCACACCTCGAGGCCGGCCAGCTCGGCCAGGGAGCGTTCGCGGTGGGCGACCCGGACGCCGGTGCGGGCGGCCCGCTCCTGGACGAGGGCCATGGTCACGCCGGCGAGGAGCGGCAGGCGGGGCGGCGGCAGGCAGAGGGTGTCGTCCTCCCACCAGAAGAGGCTGGAGTTGGCGGCCTCCAGCACCAGGCCGGAGGGCGCGATGAGCACGGCCTCCTCGGCATCGGTGCCGGACGCGCGTCTGCGTACGCGGGCCAGGGCGTCCAGGTCCGGGCCCTTGCGGCGGGGCACGGTACGCGGGTCGGGCTGACCGGCCGCCCACACCCGCACGTCGGCCGTGAGGGGTGGCGCGGGGCGCAGCAGAAGCCGCAACTCAAGTGACCCGGAGGCGAGTTCGACCCGGGGGAACCACTCCCCCGTGCGCGGCAGGGCACGGGTCATGTCCTGCCAGAAGTCGACGACCTGTCCCAGGGGCGGTGCGCCGCACTCGCCGCAGGACCGCAGGAACCGTTCGCGGTGCCGGTCGAAGCCGCGTACCCGTCCGTCGCGCAGCAGCCACGAGTCCGCGACGAGGAGGCGTCCGCCCTGTGCCTGGACGGGGACGAGGCCGTGTTCGGGTGACCAGGTCGACAGGCCTTCCGCGATGGCGGGTGGTGTCACTCGGTGCTCCTGTCGTTCCTGGGGTCAGTACTTGCGGCCCGCGACGGCCGGGGAGCCGTGCCGGGGTCCGTAGGGGGCGTGCTCCAGCCAGGCGCCGCAGCGGGGCACCACGGGGGCCAGGGCCGCCGCAGCCCGCTGCTTGACGCGGACGATACGGCGCCGGGGCCGCAGATGGTCCAGGGCCGTGCCGGCGGCGGCGCTGTTGAACAGGCCCGCCGAACGCCGGACCTCGGCGAAGGCGTCGACCGCCTCGGGCGTGCCGTCGGCGATCGCGCGGGCCGCGGCGACCGCGTCCGCGATACCGCTGTTCATGCCGCGCGCCCCGAACGGCGGGAAGAGATGCGCCGCCTCGCCGGCCAGCAGCACCCGGCGGTGCGGGTCGGTGAAGACGGCCGCGACCTTGCGCAGGAAGCGGTAGGTGGACACCCACAGGACGCGCTCGCCGTACCCGTCGCCGACGACGTCCGGCAGCCAGCGCCGTACGGCCTCCTCGGTGCCGTACTCCTGCGCCGCGTCGTCGTCGCGGCACTGCAGGTCGAGCTGGAAGCCGCCGGTGAACGGCACCCGCATGACGCTGCGACCGCCGAGCGCCGGATGCTCGTAATGGAAGACCCGTTCCAGGGGCAGTTCGGCACCGGGGATGTCGGCGATGTCCGCGACGACGTGGAAGCCCTCGCCGTGGCTGCCCTCCAGAGGGATGCCCAGTTCGCGCCGCACGGCCGAGCGGGCGCCGTCGGCGGCCACCGCGTGGGTGCCCGTCCACGTGCGGCCGTCCTCGCCGGTGAGGATCACCCCGTCCGGGTCGGTCCGTACACCGGTGATCCGCGCGTCCCACACGAACTCCACGCCGGCGTCCCTGCAGGCGGCGAGCAGGAAGCGCTCGGTGTCGACCTGGCGGAGGCTGGTGAAGGGCGGGGTGCCGGTGGGCGGCGGGAAGGTGCGGGCGTAGACCTCGCGGCCCCGGTACAGGGTGCGTCGGGTGTGCCAGGTCCGGCCGTACGAGGCGATCTTGACCGCGAGTCCGGGGTGTATGCCCTCCAGGAGTTCCAGGGTCTCGCGGTGCACGAACAGGGCGCGGCTGCCGGGGCGTTCGCGGCCCTCGGGGTCGGCTTCGAGCAGAGTGACGGGGAGGTCGTGGGCGCGCAGGGCGAGGGCGGCGGAGAGACCCACGGGCCCGGCGCCCACGACGAGAACGGGGACGGGGGGCGTCATGCGCGGGTGCTCTCGGTGAGCATGCGGGTGATCTCGACCCGCTTGACCTTCCACGTGGAGGTCATCGGCAGTTCCTCGAACCGCCACTGCCGGGGCTCCGACATGGTGGGCAGGTCGGCCGTGGCCTCGTGCCAGCGCCGCAGGTCCAGGGGCCGTTCACCGCGTACGCACACCACGGGTACGGGTTCGCGGTCGACGCCGGGGACGATGACGACCTCACGCAGTTCCTCCAGGCGGGACATCAGGGTGTCCTCGACCTCCAGGTTGCTGTGCATGGAGTCGATCTGGTCGATCTCGCGGTCGATGAGGTAGAGGGCGCCCCAGCGGCCCTGGTAGCCCATGTCGCCCATCTGCCACCAGCCGCCGTCGAGTTGGCGCAGATAGCGCTCCCGGGCGCCGAGGTAGGTGAGGATACGGCCCCGGGTGCGGGCCTCGATGCGGCCCGCGGTGCCGGGGGCGACCCGGCGCCCGGCGTCGTCGGCGACCCGGACGCGGGTGAAGCCGGGGATGCCGATGCCGACGCGGCGGCCGTCGGCTTTGGCGGCGCTGCGGCGGGTGAACCACTGGAAGGCGACCGGGCCCGTCTCGCTCTGCCCGTAGAGCTGGATGAGCCACGGCGAGCGCCGCTTGGACGCGTTCAGGAGCCGCTGCACGGTACGCGGGTGGATCGCGTCGAAGGTGGAGCCGTACGAGCGGACGCGGGACAGCGGTGCGCCGGGCGCGTCGGCCAGCTCCTCCCACAGCACGAAGGTGTTGGGGTGGGTCTCGACGATGCCGGGGCGGTGGCGGGCGAGCAGCGGGCCCACGTTCGACGGTTCCGGGTCGACGATCAGGAGCAGGGGGCTGCCGAAGTGCAGCAGGACGCCGAGCAGGTGGTAGAAGCGCGAGTGCACGAACGACATGTGCAGGGCCGCGGTCTCGCCGCGTGTGGGCCAGCCCATGGCCTTCTGCGGGACGAGCCGGTTCCACATGGTGTTCGGGCAGTGCACGGCCAGTTTGGGCAGGCCGGTGGTGCCGGAGCTGTGGGTGATGAGGGAGGGGTCGCGGGGGTGGAGGCGGACGGCGGACGGGGTCGGGGCGCCCGCGTACGTCTGCAGGGGTTCGGCGCCCGGGGCGTCGTCGACGGAGAGTGTGCGCCGTACGAGGCCGGTGAGTTCGACGTCCTTCAGGGGGCCTTCGAGCTTGGCCCGGTCGGTGATCAGCCAGGGCTGGTGGAGGCGCTCGAGGAGCTGACCGACCACCGGGCCCGCGAGGCCGGGCGAGAGCAGGACGGGCACGGCGCCGATACGGGAGACCGCGCAGGTCAGCAGCACGATGTCGACGTTGTCCGTCTTGTGCACGACCACCTCCTCCGAGGGGCGCACGCCCGCTTCCCAGAGGCGGCCGGAGAGCTCGTCGACCACGTCGGCGAGGGTCGTGTAGGCGAGGTCGGTCCCGAGGCCGGGGTTCACGTCGAGAGGCCGGTCCAGGGTGACGAAGACATGGCCGTGGCGGTCGGCGGCCTCTCTGAGCATCGAGCCCAGGTAGAAGCCACGGCCGCCGGCGAGGGTGGGCTGCCGATCGACCTGGAGCTGGTCTCGCATGGGACCGGACCTTTCTGCGGGGGTGAGGGTGTCGGCCATGCTCACCACGCCCCTTGGCGGACGAGGTGCCGGCGGAGCTTGCCGGTCGCGGTGCGGGGCAGCGTGGGCACGAAGCTGACGCTGCGGGGGACCTTGAAGGCGGCGAGCCGGTCGCGGGCCATGCAGATCAGTTCGGCCTCCAGGCCCACCCCGATGGGCGGGACGGGGATGACGAAGGCCCGCAGCCTGCTGGCGCCGCGCTCGTCGGTGACGGCCGCCACGGCGACGTCCCGGACCCCGGGGTGGGTGCGCAGCAGAGCCTCCACCTCCAGGGGGGAGACGGTGATGCCGCCGACCATCTCCATGTCGTCGGCCCGGCCCAGATGCCGGTAGGTGCCGTCGGCCTCGCGGACGGCCCGGTCCCGGGTGTTGAGCCAGCCGCCGACGAGGGTGCGCTCGCTCTCCTCGGGCCGGTTGAGGTATCCGGGCGTCACCGTCGGGCCGCGCACCCAGAGTTCGCCCGTCTCGCCGTCCGCGACCTGCGCGCCCGCGCGGTCGCGGAGTTCGACCTCGAAGCCGGGGACGGGGCGGCCGACCGTGCCGGGGTGGTTGTGGTCGAAGCTGTTGGCGCAGAAGGCGTGTCCGGCCTCGGTGGAGCCGATCTGTTCGAGGACGGGCGCGCCGAGCAGTTCGGTGACCTGCTTGCCGAGTCCCGCGGGCATGCCCTCGCCGGCCGACACCGCGGCGCGCACCGAGGCGAAGCAGTCCTGGTGGCCGCCCGCCCGGTCGGCGACCAGGGCGGCGTACGCCGACGGCACCGAGTAGAGGAGGGTCACGCGGTGCCGGGCGACGAGTTCGTCGACCGCCGCGGGGGTGGGACGGCGGTCGGCGAGGACGGCGGCGGAGCCGGAGAAGAGCGGGAAGACGAGGGCGTTGCCGAAGCCGTAGGCGAAGTACAGCCGGGAGACGGACAGGGTGACGTCGTCCGGGGTGATGCGCAGGAGCCGGCGCCCGATGAGGTCGTGGTACGTCCGGGGGTCGCCGTGGACGTGTACGACGCCCTTCGGGTGGCCCGTGGTGCCGGAGGTGTACTGGATGTACAGCGGGGTGTGGGCGTCGACCGGGTGAGCCGTTTCCATGGGGACGGTCGTGGCGCACAGAGCGCTCAGCTGATCGGCGCCCAGGCGCGGCGCGGGCCTGGCCGTCCGCCCGGTGCGGGTCGTTCGTGGCTGGTCGCGCCCACGCTGCGGAGCCGCATGTGTCACGGTTCCGCGCCCCTGGCGGGGCACGGTGGCGCGGGCCGGGGAGTGGCTTTCGAGCCCCGGTCCCGTCACCCACAGGACCGCCTCCGTGTCCTCTGCCATGAACTGGAGTTCGGGCGGGGTGAGTTCGGGGTTGACCAGGACCGCGACCGCGCCCAGGCGGGCCAGGGCGAGGAACGTGGTGACCCAGGTGACGGAGTCCGGGAGGGCGAGGAGGACGCGGTCGCCGGGGCGGACTCCGTGGTCGGTGAGGACGGTGGCGGCGCGGGCCGCGAGGTCGTGCACCTCGCCGTGGGAGTAGGCCCGGTGGCCCTGGTGGAAGGCGGGGCGGCCGGCCCAGCCGCGGCGTTCGGCGAGGGCGGCCAGATGGGCCGCGAGGTTGCCCGGGGCGCCGGCGTCGGCCCGGAGCCGGAAGGGCTGGGATGTTGTCGTGATCGTCATCGCGTCGGCTCCTCGGTGACGGCCGGGGCGGAGGCGTGCTCCCGGTGGGCCCGCATCAGTGCAGCGGTCTTCAGCAGCATCTCGTCGTACTCGGCGGCCGGATCGGAGTCGAGGACGATCGCGCCGCCCGCCCCCAGATGCATACGGCCGCCCTGGAACACGGCGGTACGGATGACGATGTCGAGGTCCGCGCCTCCGCTGCACCCGAGGTATCCGAGGGCTCCCGAGTACACACCCCGTGCCTCGGTCTCCAGCGAGTCGATGATCTCCATCGTGCGGAGCTTGGGCGCCCCGGTCATCGATCCGCCGGGGAAGCATGCCCGGATGCAGTCGACGGCGTCGGTGCCCTCGCGCAGCCTGCCCTCGACGGTGGAGACCAGCTGGTGCACGGTGGCGTACGTCTCGGTGGCCATGAGACGTGTGACCTTCACGGAGCCGGTCCGGGAGACCCGGCCCAGGTCGTTGCGGAGCAGGTCCACGATCATCAGGTTCTCGGCGCGGGTCTTGGTGTCCGCCGCCAGCTCGTCCCGCAGCCGGTCGTCCTCCTGCGGGGTGCCGCCCCGGGGCGCGGTGCCCTTGATGGGCTTGGCCTCGGCGATGCCGTCCCGGGTGATCCGCAGGAAGCGCTCGGGCGACGAGCCCGCGATGTCGAGGTCGCCGAACCTGAGGAAGGCGGCGTACGGGGCCGGGTTGATGCGGCGCAGCACCCGGTAGAAGTCGTACGGGTCGTAGGGGGCGGGTAACCGGACCGCGTCGGTGAGACAGACCTCGTAGCTCGTGCCCGCGTTCAGTTCCGCCTTGCAGGCCTCGATGTCGGCGAGGTAGGTGGCGCGGTCGCGGACGAGCCAGGGTTCGGCCGCGCGCGGGTAGGGCGGTGTGGCCGACCTCAGGGGGACCGTGGCGTCCGAGCCGACGAAGGTCAGCTGGGCCAGCGCGGTGTCGAGCCAGTCGCCGGCCTCGCGGGACGCCGCCGGGGTGTCCTCGGACAGGCAGACCGCGTAGGTGAAGCCCTCCTCGTGGTCCACGGCGATCAGCCGGTCCGCGAACAGCCAGGTCGCGTCCGGGGTTTCGGCCTTGTGCCGGTTCGGGGAGCCCGTGTCGGCCTTGAGTTCGTAGCCGAAGTAGCCGACGTAGCCGCCGGTGAAGTCGAAGGGCAGACCCGTCGCGTCGACCTTGCGGCTCGCCAGCTGCCGCTTCAGGTAGTCGAAGACGCTCGCCTGCACCCGTCGGGTGGGCCGTCCCTCCCGCTCGATCTCGCACAGGCCGCTGTCGACGTCGTAGCGGACGACCTCGGCGAGCGGACCGCTGCCGTCGCCGAAGAACGAGAACCGCGACAGGCCGGGCTCGACGCGGGAGCTGTCCAGCCAGAACGCGTGCCGCGCGTCGGCGTACATGCGCGTGAAGGCGGCCTCGGCGTCGACGGCACCGGCGATACGGCGCGTGTGCAGCCGGTAGGCGGGGGCCGAGGGCCGCCGGGGGCGGGGGATCGCGCCGTTGAGGGGGATGACCGCGGTGTTCTGCGTACGCGGGCTGCCGGCCCGTTCCTCGGTGAGGTCACGGAAGTTGACCAGCAGGCGGTGGCCGTGGTCGGTGAGGATCGACTCGGGGTGGAACTGGACACCCCACAGCGGCCGTTCACGGTGGCGCAGACCCATCAGGACGCCGTCCTCGGACCAGGCGGTGGCCTCCAGGGTCGGCGGCAACGGCTCGCGCACGGACAACGAGTGGTAGCGGACGACCGTGAAGTTCTGCGGCAGGCCCCGGAACAGGTCACGGCCGTCGTGCCGGACCGTCGACAGGTGCCCGTGGCGGGGCCACGGGGCGGGCTCGACGTCGGCCCGCTCCCCCACCGCGATGCCCTGGTGGCCGAGGCAGACGCCCAGGACGGGGATCCCGGCCTCGGCGATCACTCTGGCGGCGATGCCGAAGTCACGCGGTTCCAGGGGGTGGCCGGGTCCCGGCGACACCACCACGTTGTCGAATTCCCGCAGCTCCGGAATGTCGCCGACCGGAGCGTCGTTCAGCACCACCACCGGCTCCTCGCCGTTGACCTCGGCGATCAGCTGGAACAGGTTGTACGTGTACGAGTCATAATTGTCGATGAGCAGGGTCTTCACCCGCCCACCCCCCTCTGATCGTTCTCGGACCTAGGCGGTCCGTCGTTTGTGCCGGCCACGCAGTGCCTGCAGCGGCGGGTACAGCCATTTCTTCAGGAATCGCTGGAGTCTCGGCATGAGAATCCAGGTGACGGTGGCTGTCACGGCCAGACACAGCAGAAGTGTACGGAAAAGCGGATTCAGGTCGTTGAGATAGGGAAGTATCACCAGGTTGAATAAGAGCACAGGCGGGAAGACCGCGCTCAAATTCACCAGCCACAGTTTCCATTTCGGGGGCGGTCCCGGAGGGCCGGCCGGCGTCGGGGCCCGGGAGGTCTGGGAGTCGAACCAGGCCCTGGACCCCGCGATGCTCCGGCGGCCGGTCTCCCGGGCCAGTTCATCGGCACGGGCCGACCACTGCGCCCAGACCACGGAGTTCTCCCAGGTCCGGGCCGAATCCTCGTCGTCGAAGCGGTAGACCACATGCCACTCCGCCTCTCCGTCGACGAGTACGCCACCCCCCAGAAAGCCCGGCTGCTGCGCACTCCTGCGCAGCACGGCCCACCCCCACGAGTGGAAGTCGGCCTCGCGCCCCGGCACCACCTGGTACGCGACGGTGACGGTAACGGGATTCCTGCTCACGGTGTCGAATACGAGAACAACCGAGACCCCGTTCAAAGCTTCAACGAACTTTTCCAGGGTGTCCGGATCGTACGTTTATGACGGTCTTTCAGATGCCTTGACGCCTTTCGTCGAGTATTACGTTCGGGTAACTTCCGGTAATTCTCGGAAGCGGTTGCCCGCGCCAGCGAAACAGGCGCACCATCGCCAGGAGGATCGGGGGGAATTGCACGAAAATGAAGGAGAGTCATGTCCAGGTACGACTGGGATATGAACCACGAGGGAATCGACCGGGCGCGCTCCGCGATCGAGCCCGTACGGAAAGAAGTCACCGCGCATCCGATCTATCAGCGCATCGAAAGCCGCTCCGACATGGCGGTGTTCATGGAGCACCACGTCTTCGCGGTGTGGGACTTCATGTCCCTCCTCAAGTCCCTCCAACGGGACCTGACCTGTGTGGACGTCCCCTGGGTGCCGCGCGGGTCCGAGGTCAGCCGGCGGCTCATCAACGACATCGTTCTGGTCGAGGAGAGCGACGAGCTGAACGGCGGGTTCACCAGTCACTTCGAGCTGTACCGCTCGGGCATGGCCGAGGCCGGAGCGGACACCTCCCGCCTCGACACGTTCCTCGGACTCATCGGCGAGGGCCACGACGTGCCCGCGGCACTGCGGGTCGCCCAGGTTCCCGGCCCCGCGGCCGAGTTCGTCCGCACGACGTTCGAGATCATCGGGGAACGGCCGCTGCACTGCCGGGCCGCCGCCTTCGCGTTCTCCCGGGAGGACCTGATCCCGGACATGTTCGACCAGGTGATCAAGAAGGAGGGCACGGAGCGGTTCCCGTTGTTCTGCGACTACCTCGCTCGGCACATCGAGGTGGACGGGGAGGAGCACACACCGATGGCGATGGCCATGGTGGCGGATCTGTGCGGCGGGGTGGACGGGCGGTGGGAGGAGGCTGTGGAGACGGCGGTGCTGGCGTTGGAGGCGCGGGCTCGGTTCTGGGACGGGATCGTTGCGGCGATGGGGTGAGTCGAGCGCCGTCGGGGGTTCGTTCGCCGGTCGGCCGCGGGTGGTCCGTGGCTGGTCGCGCCCACGCGGCGGCAGCCGCATGTCCCCCACAGCCCCGCACCCCTCAGGGCGCTGCGTGTACCTCGTGACTATGCCTCTCCGTCTTCCCTCCACCGTTGTGCCACCCCGGCGAAAGCGGTGTTGACGGCCAGCAGTCCGCCGTCCACGCGCAGGGTCGTGCCGGTGATCCAGGCCGCGTCCCCGGAGGCCAGAAAGGCCACGGCCGCCGCGATGTCGTCCGGCTCGCCGACGCGACCCAGGGGGTAGATCTCGGCGAGATCGTCGAGGTGGGACTCGCGGCCCGCCCAGCCGGGGGTGCGGACCGTGCCGGGGGCCACCAGGTTGACGCGGACGCCTCGGGGCGCGGCGTCGCCGGCGAGGGTGCGGGTGAGGGAGATGAGGCCGGCCTTGGCGGCGCTGTAGGCGTGGTTGCCGAAGTCCTGGAGGCCGTTGACGGAGCCGATGGTGACGATGGCCCCGCGCCCGGACGCCACCAGGTGCGGCAGGGCAGCGCGGGAGCAGCGGAACGCGCTGGTCAGGGTGAGGTCGAGGTCGCGGGCCCAGGTGTCGTCCGGGGTGTCTTCGAAGAGCGGCATGTCCGGGGTGCAGCCGAAGGCGTTGTTGACCAGGACGTCGAGGGAGCCGAGGGCCGCCACCGCGTGCGTGATCGCCGCCTCGACGGACTCCCGGTCCCCGACGTCGCACCGGTACGCCTCGGCGGCCAGCCCCTTGCCCCGCAGCTCCGTCACGGTCCTCTCGGCCGCCGGCAGGTCCACGTCGGTGACGAGCACGCGGGCCCCTTCCTCGGCCAGCCGCCGAGCCGTCGCCGCACCGATCCCGCGCGCCGCGCCCGTGATGAGAACCCCGTACCCCTCGAAGCGTCCCGTCGCATTCATGCGGCAGAACGTACTGCGCGGCAGATCACGGGGACAGGTGCGCCGCGATCTCCGCCCCGGCTACCGTCCTCCCATGTCGACCTTCATCCAGCAACTCCCGGCCCTGCTCGGCGTGGTGATGGGCGCGCTCGGCTCGTATCTGGTGGTGATGCGGGGCGAGCAGGTCCGGTTCCGGCGTGAGCGGGCGACCCGCTGGGAGGAGCGGCGGCTCACGGTGTACGCCGACTGGGCACGGGCCCTGAAGCAGTCCGTCACCCTGACCTACCGGGTCGCCTCCCACCTCGGCAACGACCCGCATCCGCACCCCCTGTCGCCGGAGGAGGCCGCGCCCCTCATGGCTCAGGCCACGGTCGCCCGGGACCCCTCCGGCGAGGCGATGCTGCTCCTCGGCAGCCCCGAGGTGGTGGAGAAGGCCCGTGCCTGGGTCGTCACGGTGATGAGGATGGAGGAGTTCCTGCGCGCCGGGACCCGGGACCCGCAGGCCTGGCAGGTGCTGCTGGAGCGGCAGCGCGCCGGGCGGGAGGGGTACTACACCGCCGTACGCGAGGATCTGGCGCTGCCGCCCGGCCACTCGGCGCGCTGGCGGCTGCCGGTGACCACGGCTACGCCGCCCGCGTCCCCGTCGAGTGGCTCATGAGGACGGTTCAGCGGTAGCCGGTCGTGTCCGCCGGCTTGTCCGCGTCCTGGACCTCGACGAGGTAGCGCCAGGCGTCCGGCCTGCTGCCGTCGAGGTCGGTGAAACCGTAGGTCCGGGCGAGGGAACCGCTGGAGAGGGAGTCACCGTTGAAGCGGGCGACCTCGGGGTCGGCGGCGAGGGCGGCGACGGCCCGGCCGACGTAACGCGGCGTCTCGGAGATGGCGAAGTGGGGGACGCGGTCGAGGGCGTCGCGCCAGTTGTCCTCGGTGACGCCGAACCCGTCGAGCATCATCTCCGAGCGGAGCCAGCCGGGGGTGAGCGCGACGGCGGTGGCCCCGCGCGGGCCCAGTTCGTGGCCGAGGGCGAACGCCATGCGCAGGACGGACGCCTTGGCGAGGTCGTAGAAGAAGGAGAGCCGGTAGTTGGCGCCGTTGTACTCGGCCGTGCCGTCCGTCATCTCCACCACCAGGCCGCCGGGGTGGCGCAGCAACAGGGGTAGTGCGAGGTGGTTGGTGATGGCGTGGGTCTCGACAGCCAGGCGCAGCAGCCGCAGGCCGTTGTCGAGGTCGTGCTCCCAGACCGGCGCGTCCCACTCGAAGAGCTTCTCGCCACCCCAGACGTCGTTGACGAGCACGTCGAGCCGGCCCCGTTCCTCGGCGATCCGGTCCACCAGGGTCCGGACCTGCGCCGGTTCGAGATGGTCGGTGGGTACGGCGATTCCCTGGCCGCCGGCCTCGGTGACCAGGTCGGCGGTGTCCTCCAGGGTCTCCGGACGGTCGTACTCCGAGCGCCGCTCGCGCGTGGAGCGCCCGGTCACGTAGACCGTCGCCCCGGCCGCTCCCAGTTCCACGGCGATACCGCGCCCGGCCCCGCGTGTGGCTCCGGCGACGAGTGCGACCTTGCCGTCCAGCGGCTTCGACATGTCCGACCTCCTGTGCGTACGAGTGTCACTTTGACGGACGCCGGGGGTGTTTCGGCGTCCTCGACACGAGGGTGTCGTGGAAGCCGGACATCTTCTGTCGGGATTTCCCGGTCGGCTCCCAAGAGCTCGATCGGTCACGTGAGAGGGGGCTGCCGGTTCGTCGTGGCCCGTCGCGCAGTTCCCCGCGCCTCTTCGGGGCGAGGCGCGGGGAGCCTGGTTCTCAGTGTCCGCGGGCGATCCACTCCTGCAGTTGCGGGGCCTCCGCTCCGATCGTCGTGGTGTCGCCGTGGCCGGTGCGGACGACCGTGTCGGGCGGGAGGGCGAGGAGGCGGTCGCGGATCGAGTCGATGATCGTCGGGAAGTGGGAGTACGAGCGGCCGGTGGCACCGGGGCCGCCGGCGAAGAGGGTGTCGCCGGTGAAGACCGTGCCGAGGCCCGGGTCGTACAGGCAGACGGCGCCCGGTGCGTGGCCTGGGGTGTGCAGGACGGTCAGGTCGGCACCGGCGGCCTCGATGACCTGGCCGTCGGCCAGCCAGTGGTCGGGCAGCCGGTCGGGGTGGGTCTGCTTCCAGAGCGGCAGGTCGTCCGGGTGGAGCCAGATCGGCGCGCCGGTGCGCTCGGCGAGGGCGGGGGCGGCGTCGATGTGGTCGTTGTGGGCGTGGGTGCAGACGATGGCCGCCAGTCGTCGGTCGCCCACGGCCTCGGCGATGGCGTCGGCGTCGTGGGCGGCGTCGATGACGACGACCTCGTGGTCGTCGCCGACGAGCCAGACATTGTTGTCGACGTCCCAGGTGCCGCCGTCGAGGCTGAACTGCCCGGAGGTGACGAGGTGTTCGATGCGGGCGGCCATCAGAGCGTCACCACCGAGCGCAGGACGTCGCCGCCGTGCATCCGCTCGAAGGCCTTCTCCACGTCGTCGAGTGCGATGGTCTCGGTGACGAACGCCTCCAGGTCCAGGCGGCCCTGCAGGTAGAGGTTGATCAGCATGGGGAAGTCGCGGGAGGGCAGGCAGTCGCCGTACCAGGAGGACTTCAGGGCTCCACCGCGGCCGAAGACGTCGAGGAGGGGGAGTTCGAGCTTCATCTCCGGAGTGGGGACGCCGACCAGGACGACCGCGCCGGCCAGGTCGCGGGCGTAGAAGGCCTGCTTGTACGTCTCCGGACGGCCCACCGCCTCGATGACGACGTCGGCGCCGAAGCCGCCGGTCAGCTCGCGGATCGCCTCGACGGGGTCGGTGTTCTTGGAGTTGACCGTGTGGGTGGCGCCGATGCTCTTGGCGGTGGTCAGCTTCCGGTCGTCGATGTCGACGGCGATGATCTTCTCGGCACCGGCCAGTCGGGACCCGGCGATGGCTGCGTCCCCGACGCCGCCGCAGCCGATGACGGCGACCGTGTCACCCCGGCCGACGTTGCCGGTGTTGATCGCGGCGCCGATGCCGGCCATCACCCCGCAGCCCAGCAGTCCGGCGACCGCCGGGGCGGCGGCCGGGTCGACCTTGGTGCACTGTCCGGCGGCGACGAGCGTCTTGTCCGCGAAGGCGCCGATACCGAGCGCCGGGGACAGCTCCTGGCCGGTCGAGGCGAGGGTCATCTTCTGGGTGGCGTTGTGGGTGTTGAAGCAGTACCAGGGGCGCCCGCGTCGACAGGCACGGCAATCGCCGCACACCGCACGCCAGTTGAGGATCACGAAGTCTCCGGGTGCCACGTCCGTGACGCCCGCGCCGACCGACTCCACCACACCGGCGGCCTCATGGCCGAGCAGGAAGGGGAAGTCGTCGCTGATGCCGCCCTGCTTGTAGTGCAGGTCGGTGTGGCACACCCCGCACGCCTGCACCTTCACCACGGCCTCGCCCGGCCCCGGGTCGGGCACGACGATCGTCTCGATCCGCACCGGCTCGTTCTTGCCCGGTGCGATCACGCCGCGTACTTCCTGCGCCATGGTGAACCCTTCCGTCGATCCGTGATCGGGCGGTCGCCCGCCCCGAGCTCACCCTACGGACTGACCAGCCGGTAGGGCCTGCGGAGCGGCTCGAACGTCGTGCCTCCAACCCTGACAGAGATACCCCCCTGGGTATCTCTGCTACCGTGACCCACATACCCCCGGGGGTAATTTCCGCGAGGGGGACATCGAACGAGGAGAGGAGCGCTGCCGTGTACTTCGTCGACACCATCGAGGTGCCTGGTCTGGGCAACCGCAGCTACCTGGCGGGCGGTCCGGGCGAAGCCGTGGCGGTCGATCCGCCGCGCGACATCGACCGGATGATCGCGGCCGCCGCCCGGCGGGCCGTACGGATCGCGTACGTCGTCGAGACGCACGTCCACAACGACTACGTCAGTGGCGGACCGGAACTCGCCCGGCTGACCGGCGCCGCCTACCTGGTGCCCGCCGGGGCGCGGGTCGCCCAGGAGCGGGTGCCGGTGCACGACGGCGACACGGTGGAGATCGACGCGGCCCTGGCGCTGCGCGCGGTCGCCACACCCGGGCACACCCCGCACCACACCGCGTACGTCCTGGAGGAGGGCGGCGTGGCGGTGGCCGCGTTCACCGGCGGCTCCCTGCTCATCGGCACGGTCGGGCGCCCGGACCTCGTCGAGCCCCGGCTCACGGCCGAGCTGGCCCGCGCGCAGCACACCTCGGCGCACCGGCTGGCCGATGCGCTGCCGGACGACACGGCCGTCCTGCCCACGCACGGCTTCGGCAGCTTCTGTTCCGCCGGGCGGCCGACGGGCGGCGCGACGACCATCGGGCGGGAGCGGGCCGGCAACGATGCCCTGGTCAAGGACGCGGACACCTTCGTCGCCGAGCTGCTGGCCGGCCTGGACGACGTACCGGCGTACTACGCGCACATGGGCCCCGCCAACGCACGGGGGCCCGCGCCGGTGGATCTGACGCCGCCCGCCCCGGCCGGCCCCGAGGAGATCGCCGCGCGGCTGGCGGCGGGCGAGTGGGTGGTGGATCTGCGCCACCGGGTCGCGTTCGCCGAGGGGCATGTCGACGGGGCCGTGAACTTCGAGGCGGAGGGGCAGCTCGCCACCTATCTCGCCTGGCTGCTGCCCTGGGGCAGGCCGGTGACACTGCTCGCCGAATCCCCGACCCAACTTGCCTATGCACAAAGGGAGTTGGTGCGCGTCGGCATCGACCGTCCGGCCGCCGCGGCCACCGGGTCACCCGCCGACTGGCTGCGCGAGGGCGAGCCGCCACGCACCTTCCCCCGCGGCACCTTCGCCGGCCTGGCCGAGGTCCGCGCGGGCGGCGGGGTCGTCGTCCTCGACGTCCGCCGCGCCTCCGAGCGCGCCGCCGACGGCCACATCACGGGCTCGGTGCACATCCCGGTCCACCAACTGCGCGACCGGCTCTCCGAGATACCCGACGGCATGGTCTGGGTCCACTGCGCCGGAGGCATGCGGGCCGCCATCGCCGCGTCACTGCTGGACGCGGCCGGCCGGCGGGTGGTGGCCATCGACGACGGCTTCGCCGCGGCGGCCGAGG
>NZ_LRTR01000230.1 GCF_001550375.1 Streptomyces europaeiscabiei
CTTCCGTTGCGAGGGCGATGATCGGCGGGGGGGGTGCCACGCGATGTCGCCCGGGTGGCGCCTGGCGGCCCCCGGTGTGTGTCCTCGTGATCGCCGTCGGGTTCGTCCCCTGGTTGGAGACCGCGCAGGGGTGCGATCGCGGGGGATGGGAGTCGGGAGGGGGATGGGAGTCGGGAGGGACGGTTCAGGGGCGGATGGCCAGTAGGAGGTCCACGTCGTAGGTCTCTTCGATGGATTCGGTGGGGAAGAGCTTGCGGAGGTGGGCTCGTTCCTCGGTGAGGAACGCGGTGGTGGCCTCCTCTCCGAGGACCAGGAACCCCGAGTGGCTGGCGATGTTGGCCAGGTGGGTGTCCAGGGAGACCCTGCGGCTCCAGCGGATCTGGCGGCGGGTGAAGTCGAGGCGGCCGGCGGTGTCGGCGAGGGCCGCTGTGTCCGTGAGGGCGGCGGATGCGCCGGAGCCGCTCTTCTCGATCGGGGTGTCGGGGTCCACGCCGAGGAAGTGGTGGATGCGGATGGTGGCGTCGGCGATCCAGGGGACGTCGACGGCGTGGGTGTTCCACCAGAGGGCGAGCGCGCCGCCGGGGCGGAGTACGCGGAGGGCCTCGGGGACCGAGCGGGTGGGGTCGGTCCAGTGCCAGGACTGGGCGTACGTCAGGAAGTCGGTGGAGGCGGTGGCGACGGGGAGGGCGTCGCCGTCCCCGCGGACGAGGGGGATGTGGGGATGGGTGCGGCGGAACTGGGCGGCCATGCCGGCGCCGGGTTCCACGGCGAGGACGTGGGCGCCGCGGGTGTGGAGGAGCCCGGTGGAGATGCCGGTGCCGGCGCCTACGTCGACGGTGCGTGAACCGGGGAGGGGGCGGGATGCCAAGGCTTCGATGGCGTTGAAGAGGGTGGGTGGATAGGAGGGGCGGTTCGCCGCGTACTGGGCTGCGGCGGTGTTGAAGGAGTGGGCTCGGGCGGTGTGGGAGGGATGGGAGCGGGAGGCGGCCATGGGGAACATCGTGGCTTGGTGGGACGGCGTTGGGGAGGGGTTGGTCGCCCCCTCCGCCCCTGCCCGTCCCGTCCCCGGGGGCTGCGCCCCTTCGACCCCGCGCGGCAAGAGTTCGGGGGAAGCGGTGTGGTGGCGGGTGCGGGTGGTTCGTGGTTGCTCGCGCGGTTCCCCGTGCCCCTGTCGGGCGCGGCGTCCCCGGTCGGCTAGGGCCGACGTCGCTTTGCTGGGTTCTTCGTGCGCTTGGCTGTGCGGCGGTCGTACTGCCCGCGGGCCGTGGTGTATTCCTCGCGGTTGCGGGACTCGCCCGGGGCCTCCTTCAGGGAGCGGAGGAAGTAGGCGGTCAGGGAGCCGAGGAAGCCGATGGTGAGGAGGCCTCGCAGGGAGGACTGGCGGGCCGGGTCGGGGCGCTTGGTGAAGGCCCCCCAGGTGTGACCGAAGGCCAGCGCGCTGCAGGTGGCGAACATGACGACGACCAGGATGCTGACGAAACCGCCGACGGCGGCCAGTTGCAGGCCCTCGTAGGCCAGGCGCAGCACCAGGCAGGAAACGGCCAGGGCGGCGAGCGAGCCGGCGGTGACGGTCACACGGCGAGCCGTGTAGTTGCCGTCATGGTTCAGCCAGGTCGTCCCGAAGAAGCGGATGGGTTCGGGGCGAGGGCCCTTGGGGGTCTTCTGGGAAGCCTGGGACGCTTGGAGCTCCTGCGTGTCTTGCGGCTCCTGTTCCTGCTCCAGCTCCGCCTCGTTGTTCCTCGATGTGTCGTTCATGTCGCTCACGGGTCGATTATGGCCGCGAGGTGGGAGCGGCGTCCGGCGGCCTGGTGGTGGGTATCGGACGGCGCCAGGCGGGGCCGGCGGCTTCACGGCGGTACGGGGCGGCTTCGCGGTGATCCCTGAGGCGGCGTCGGGCCGCCGCACCGCGACACCACGCGCCCTCGGCCCCGTGCCGGGGAGCCCCACCCAAGGATCCCCGGCGGCTTCGCCGCAGTACCCGCGCGGGTACTGCGGCGATCTCCGTGCCGTCGCGACATGCCGCCGCGCCGTATCGCCGCGCCGCGTCGCCGTCAGAGGCGCTCCACGTCGCTGTCAGCGCCGTACCGTCTCGCCGTCAGCACGTCAGTCACGCCGCGTCACGTCGCAGCGCCTCGCCTCGCCTCGCCTCGGGTCAGCCGCAGCGTCCGGCCACGTAGCCGTCGCTGCCGGTGTAGACGTAGGCGTCGGAGATGTACTGGCCGTCGTCGATGTTGTCCCAGACGTTGGTGGTGCCGTAGGGGCCGTTGATGGTCTGGCCCGGGGTCTGGCAGAAGATCGGCACCCTGGCGCCCTCGGCGAGGACGCGCACGATGCCGTAGCTGGTGCTCGGGCCGCTGCGGACATTGACACGGACGCCCGGAGCGACCGAGTAGTAGCGAACGGCTGCCGTCACCGTCGCCGCGGTGGCCGAAGCCGCGGCCGACGCCGTGGCCATCCCCTCCCCCTCGCCATTCCCCGCGATCTCTTCGACATGGTCGACAGACATGGCTGAACTCCCCCCGTTTGAAACCCCGTTTAGTCCCCATGCGAGCCATGGGGACCCTTTGATACCCCTGAATCAGGACACACACACCTGTCCGTTTTTCGCACCTGGAGGCTAGCAAGCCGCCTCTGTCCCGTACGCGTCATCGACTAGGCTCCGAGCGTCGCGCGAGCGGCCGAAACAGCACGGGGGTGGACCCATGGCACCGCAGCGGGGAGCCGGGTCGGGAGCGGAAGCGGAACTTCCCGAGTACTCCGGTCAGTACCGTCTGGAGTCGTGTCTGGGTTCCGGTGGCATGGGCGTCGTCCATCTGGCCACCTCGACCTCCGGGCTGCGGCTCGCGGTGAAGGTGGTGCACGCCGAGTTTGCGAAGGACCCCGAGTTCAGAGGGCGTTTCAGGCAGGAGGTCGCTGCCGCCCGACAGGTGAGCGGCGCCTTCACCGCGCCGGTCGTGGATGCCGACACCGACAGCGCCCGGCCCTGGATGGCCACCCTCTTCATCCCCGGCCCGACTCTCGCCGAGCACGTCAAGCGGAACGGGCCCATGCCGCCGGGGCAGTTGCGGCGGCTCATGGCCGGGCTCGCGGAGGCCCTGCGCGACATCCATCGCGCCGGTGTCGTGCACCGGGATCTCAAGCCCAGCAACGTACTCCTCGCCGAGGACGGACCCAAGGTCATCGACTTCGGTATCTCCCGGCCGAAGGACAGTGAACTGCGCACCGAGACCGGGAAGTTGATCGGCACGCCGCCGTTCATGGCCCCCGAGCAGTTCCGGCGGCCCAGGGAGGTCGGGCCCGCCGCCGACATCTTCGCCCTCGGCTCGGTGACCGTGCACGCGGCCACCGGGCGCGGGCCCTTCGACTCCGACAGCCCCTACGTCGTCGCCTACCAGGTCGTCCACGACGAGCCGGACCTCACCGACGTACCCGAGAACCTCGCGCCGCTCGTCCGCGCCTGCCTCGCCAAGGAGCCCGAGGACCGGCCCACGGCTGACGGGCTGATGCACGAGCTCCGGTCCGTGGCCGCCTCGTACGACACCCAGACCTTCGTGACGACCCGGCGGGAGCGAGAGGGAGCGGGTTGGGCGTCTTCGCCGGGTCAGGCCGCCGACAAGGACACCCGTGAGGGCACGGGCAGGGACACATGGGCGGGCAAGGACACGGGGGCGGGCTCGGCCCCCGGCACGGGCGCCGATACCGGCGGCAGCCGTGACGGGTCCGACGGGCGGGACCACTCCGGGCGTGGGGGCCGGGCCGGTGGCCGGCAGCGCAGGCGAGCCTTGCTGGTCGCCGCCTCGTTGGTGCTCGTCGTGGGTGGGGGGTTCGCCTCGGTGCGGGCGCTGGAGGGTGACGGGGGGCGGTCAGACGGTGATACGGCCCGGCCGCGGGCCAGTGGTGCCGCGGCAGCCGCGCCCGCCCTGGAAGCCTGGGCCACCAGACCGGCGGCGAAGGAGAAGAGCGCGCCGCAGTGCTCGTACGGGGCGGGGAAGCTGCTGTGCGTGCAGCCGGGGCTGGTCTCCGCGCTGGATCCGGCGGACGGCGGCGTGCTGTGGCGGCACACCGTCGACGGGGCGGGTGCGGTGGGCACGGGTGACCCGCCCGTCGAGTCGGGTGGGCTGGTGCAGGTGCTGACGGACCGGGGCCGCCGGGTCCAGGCGCTCGACCCCGGCACCGGCAAGGTGCGGTGGGAGCGGGACATCTCCTCGTACGGCGGCAAGCGGTACGTGGGCGGCACGCTGCTGCTGACCGCCGCCGACGGGACGGTCACCGGCGTGGACGGCGCCACCGGCGACACGTTGTGGAGCGGGCGGATCCCGGGGCAGCCGGAAGCGTACTTCACGTCGTTCGACGGGGACCGGTCGGCGTACGTGGCGAGCGTCACCGGTGAGGGGGCGGGGGCGCGGACACGGATCACCGCGGTGGACCCGGACACGGGGGACGTGCGGTGGGACACCCGGCTGGAGGGTCGCCTGGAACCTGTGGGGGCCCAGGACGGCGTCCTCTTCCTCACCGCGATCGGCGGCGCCTTCTCCGACACGGTCGACGTGGTCCGGTACGACCCCGGCACCGGGGCGACGGTCCGGTTCGCGCTGCCCGTGCGGCTCGAACAGGCCCGCGCGGTCGTGCGGGATGACGTCGTGTACCTGCTGAGCGGCGCGGGGGGTTCGCTCGTGGCCGTCGACATGAAGGCCCGCAAGCAGCTGTGGCGGACCGAGACGGGGGTCGCGCGGGGTTCGGCACCGGTCGCCGACGACCGGCATGTGTACTTCACCTCGTCCGACGGACGACTGCTGGCGGTGGATCTGCTCAAGGGCCGGATCAGCGGGGACACGCCGTCGCGGCTCGGGGACTCCGACCGGGTCACCGGGTCGCTGCCCGAGCCCGTGATCATCGACGGCCGCGTCTGCGCGGGCGCGCTCGACGGGACCGTGGTCGGGCTGGACGGGAGCGACCCGGCCAGCTGGTGACGCGGCCCGGCACGGCTGGACGACGCACCACCGCGGCACCGCACGGCTTCACCGCTTCACGGCTGATGGCCGCCCCCCTACGGGAGCGGCCCTCGACGCTCGGTGCTCAGCCCAGCTTGCTGATGTCGCGCACCGCGCCCTTGTCGGCGCTGGTGGCCATCGCGGCGTAGGCGCGCAGGGCGGCCGACACCTTCCGCTCCCGGTTCTTCGGGGCGTGGACGCCGTTGAGGGCCTGCTCGCGGCGGGCCAGCTCGGCGTCGTCGACCAGCAGCTCGATCGAACGGCCCGGGATGTCGATGCGGATGCGGTCGCCGTCCTCGACGAGGGCGATCGTGCCACCGGCGGCCGCCTCGGGCGAGGCGTGGCCGATGGAGAGGCCGGAGGTGCCGCCGGAGAAGCGGCCGTCGGTGATCAGCGCGCAGGTCTTGCCCAGGCCACGGCCCTTCAGGTACGAGGTCGGGTAGAGCATCTCCTGCATGCCGGGGCCGCCCTTGGGTCCCTCGTAGCGGATGACGACGACGTCGCCGTCCGTGATCTCCTTCATGAGGATCTTCTGGACGGCCTCCTCCTGCGACTCGCAGACGACCGCCGGTCCCTCGAACGTCCAGATCGACTCGTCGACGCCGGCCGTCTTCACGACGCAGCCGTCGACGGCGAGGTTGCCCTTGAGGACTGCCAGGCCGCCGTCCTTCGAGTACGCGTGCTCGGCGCTGCGGATGCAGCCGCCGGCGGCGTCCACGTCCAGGGCCTCCCAGCGCTCGGACTGGGAGAAGGCCTCGGCGGAACGGACACAGCCGGGTGCCGCGTGCCACAGTTCCAGGGCCTCCGGCGACGGGGAGCCGCCACGCACGTCCCAGGTCTTCAGCCAGTCGGCGAGGGACGAGCTGTGAACCGAGTTCACGTCCTCGTTGAGCAGGCCCGCGCGGTGCAGTTCACCGAGGAGGGCGGGGATGCCGCCGGCCCGGTGCACGTCCTCCATGTAGTACGTGCGGTCCTTGGCGACGTTCGGCGCGACCTTCGCCAGACACGGCACCCGGCGCGAGACCTCGTTGATGTCGTCCAGGTCGAACGGGACGCCCGCCTCCTGGGCGGCGGCCAGCAGGTGCAGGATCGTGTTGGTCGAGCCGCCCATCGCGATGTCGAGGGCCATGGCGTTCTGGAAGGCCGCGAAGGTGGCGACGTTGCGGGGCAGGACCGTCTCGTCGTCCTGCTCGTAGTAGCGGCGGGTGATGTCCATCACCGTGCGGCCCGCGTTCTCGTACAGCGCCCGGCGGGCCGTGTGCGTGGCCAGGACCGAGCCATTGCCCGGGAGGGCGAGTCCGATGGCCTCCGCGAGGCAGTTCATCGAGTTGGCCGTGAACATGCCGGAACAGGAACCACACGTCGGACAGGCGTTCTCCTCGATACGGAGGATGTCCTCGTCCGAGATCTTGTCGTTGACCGCGTCGGAGATCGCGTCGACCAGGTCGAGCGTACGGACCGTGCCGTCGACGAGCGTGGCCCGGCCGGACTCCATGGGGCCGCCGGAGACGAAGACGGTCGGGATGTTGAGCCGCAGGGCCGCGTTCAGCATGCCGGGGGTGATCTTGTCGCAGTTGGAGATGCAGATCAGGGCGTCGGCGCAGTGGGCCTCGACCATGTACTCCACGCTGTCCGCGATCAGGTCGCGGGAGGGAAGGCTGTACAGCATGCCGCCGTGGCCCATCGCGATGCCGTCGTCGACGGCGATCGTGTTGAACTCGCGCGGGATGCCGCCGGCCTCGCGGATCGCCTCGCTGACGATGCGGCCCACCGGCTGGAGGTGGGTGTGGCCCGGCACGAACTCGGTGAAGCTGTTGGCGACCGCGATGATCGGCTTGCGGCCGATGTCCGCGCCCGGTACACCGGAGGCGCGCATAAGGGCGCGGGCGCCCGCCATGTTGCGGCCGTGGGTGACTGTGCGGGACCTCAGCTGGGGCATCGCGCTCGCTCCTTCAGAGACTGCGATCAGAGACTTCTGACTGAGTCGAGCGTACGCCCGTTGCTCCAAGGGTTGGACAGCTTGTCCGTAATGCGGGATGGCCGTCTCGGTTTTCGGCTGCGGCTCCGGCGGGGGCCGGCCGGCCCCCGCGGTGGAGCGCACGTCTATACAGCCCCGCGCCCCTGAAGACCGGGTCCGGTGAGGTGGGCCTGCACCACGGGCGCCACCCTCCCGATGATCTGCTCGGGGTCGGCCGAAGCCAGCGGCTCGACCTTGATCACGTACCGGAGCATCGCGATGCCCACCAGCTGGGCGGCGGCCAGCTCGGCGCGCAGTTCCGCGTCCGGGACGTCCAGGCGGCCGGCGATGCGACGCAGGACCTGGGTGGCGACGATGCGGCGGAAGACGGCGGCGGCGGCCTCGTTGTTCACGGCGGAGCGGACGATCGCGAGCAGGGGCGTACGGGTCGCCGGGTTCTCCCAGACGCTGAAGAAGAACCTGGCGAGCCGCTCGCCGACACCGTCGAGGGGGCCTTCCTCGACCATCCGGGGCGCGTCCATCGCCGGGGCGAAGGAGAGCGTGATGGCCGCCTCGAACACCTGGTCCTTGGTGCCGAAGTAGTGGTGCACCAGCGCCGAGTCCACCCCGGCGGCCTTGGCGATGCCGCGCATGGACGTCTTGTCGTAGCCGCGCTCGGAGAACTCCTCGCGGGCCGCGGCGAGGATGCGGTCGCGGGCGGCGGGGGTGTCGGCCGACTCCGTACGGGAGGGCCGGCCCCGGCGGCGGGGGGTGGCCGAGGTCACGGCCGGGGGACCCGCACGGCGGAGGCGAGGTGCAGCCGGGTGAAGGCGAGGGCCTCCGCAAGGTCGGCCTCGCGCTCGGCGGCGGACATGGCGCGGCGGGTGTTGACCTCGATCACGACATGGCCGTCGAAACCGCTCAGGGCGAGACGTTCCAGCAGTTCGGCGCAGGGCTGGCTGCCGCGGCCCGGCACGAGGTGCTCGTCCTTGGCCGACCCCTTGCCGTCCGCCATGTGCACATGGCCGAGACGGTCGCCCATGCGGTCGACCATCTCCAGGGCGTCGGTGCGGGAGGTCGCGGAGTGGCTGAGGTCGATCGTGAAGTGCCGGTAGTCGTCCTTCGTGACGTCCCAGTCGGGGGCGTACGCGAGCATCTCGCGGTCGCGGTAGCGCCAGGGGTACATGTTCTCGACGGCGAACCGCACGTCCGTCTCGCCCGCCATGCGCCAGATCCCGGTGACGAAGTCGCGCGCGTACTGGCGCTGCCAGCGGAACGGGGGGTGCACCACGACCGTGCTGGCGCCGAGCTTCTCGGCGGCCGCCTGGGCGCGCTGGAGCTTGACCCACGGGTCGGTGGACCACACCCGCTGGGTGATCAGCAGGCAGGGGGCGTGTACGGCGAGGATCGGGATCTGGTGGTAGTCCGAGAGGCGGCGCAGGGCCTCCAGGTCCTGGCTGACCGGGTCGGTCCAGACCATGACCTCCACGCCGTCGTAGCCCAGACGCGCGGCGATCTCGAAGGCCGTGGCCGTCGACTCCGGGTACACGGAGGCCGTGGACAGGGCGACCTTCGCATCCGGGATCCGCACGACGTCTGCCACGCGGGACAGCCTAACGGGGCGGGTTTGGTCGTGTGGGCCTGGGTCTGGTTGTCGGCCGGGCGTGGGGGCCCTCGCCCGTGCGCCGTCGGGGGTACTCAGGAGAACGGCTGCGGGTCCGGTGAAGGCTGGTCGCGCAGTTACCCGCGCCCCTGAAAAGCAGGGGCTGAACCCCCTGCTTTTCAGGCCCGCGGCGGGACGGCCAACGCGCCCACCCCGCCGCCTACGCCGTACCCATGTGATCGAGCCGCCGCAGGATCACGCCCTCCCTCAGCGCCCACGGGCAGATCTCCAGCGTCTCCACCTGGAAGAGGTCCATCGCGGCCTCCGCCACCAGCGCGCCCGCGAGGATCTGATTGGCGCGACCCTCGGAGACCCCGGGGAGGGCCGCGCGTTGGGCGGTGGTCATGCCGGCGAGCTTGGGCACCCAGGACTCCAGGGCCTCGCGCTTGAGGTCGCGCTGGACGTAGAGCCCGTCGGTGGAGCGGGCGGCGCCGCCGATGCGGGCGAGCTGCTTGAAGGTCTTGGAGGTGGCGACGACGTGGTCGGGGGCGCCGAAGCGGCTGAACTCGCCGACCGTACGGGCGATCTGGGCCCGGACATGGCGACGCAGGGCGCGGATGTCGTCGGGGGTGGCCGGGTCGCTGGGGAGCCAGCCGGCGGTGAGGCGACCGGCGCCGAGGGGCAGGGAGGCGGCGGCGTCGGGCTCCTCGTCTATGCCGTAGGCGATCTCCAGGGAGCCGCCGCCGATGTCGAGGACGAGGAGCTTGCCGGCCGACCAGCCGAACCAGCGGCGGACGGCCAGGAAGGTCAGCCGGGCCTCCTCGGCGCCGGTGAGGACCTGCAGCTCGACGCCGGTCTCGTCCTGGACCCGGGCAAGGACGTCGTCGGCGTTGCTGGCCTCGCGCACCGCGGAGGTGGCGAACGGGAGCAGCTCCTCGACGCCCTTGTCCTCGGCGGCCTGGAGCGCCTCGTGGACGACGGCTATGAGTTTGTCGACCCCTTCGGGATCTATGGCTCCGGCCTCGTCGAGGAGTTGGGCAAGGCGTAGCTCCACCTTGTGCGAGTGGGCGGGCAGGGGGCGCGCGCCCGGGTGTGCGTCCACCACCAGTAGATGCACCGTGTTCGATCCCACGTCGAGGACACCGAGTCTCATGGGCGGAACGCTACTGCCAGCCGAGCCGTGCACCGTCCTCGATCCGGTCTCCGGCGCCGTACCCTGGACGGGTGCCAAAGACGAAAAAGGCAAAGGCTGACAAGTCGGCAGCGGGAGCGGCCGCGGGCGGCGGCTCTTCGCGGGCGAAGGCGGCGGTCAGGCCACCGAAGTCGACGAAGGGCTCGGCGGAGTCCACCGCGCCGGACGAGAAGGGGCTCGATTTCGCGCGCGCGTGGGTGGAGTTCCCTGATCCGGCGGACGACGAGCAGGTCTTCCGCTGTGATCTGACATGGCTGACCTCCCGCTGGAACTGCATCTTCGGCAGCGGCTGCCAGGGCATCCAGGCGGGTCGCGCGGCCGACGGGTGCTGCACCCTCGGTGCCCACTTCTCGGACGAGGACGACGAGAAGCGCGTCGCCGGACATGTGGCGAGGCTCACTCCGGAGATCTGGCAGTTCCACGACGTGGGCACCAAGACCGGCTGGGTCTCCAAGGACGAGGACGGCGACCGCCAGACCCGCCCGTACAAGGGGTCGTGCATCTTCCAGAACCGGCCGGGTTTCGCCGGGGGCGCGGGCTGCTCGCTGCACATCCTGGCGCTCCAGGAGGGCCGCGAACCGCTGGAGACCAAGCCGGACGTCTGCTGGCAACTGCCGGTCCGACGCACGTACGACTGGATCGACCGGCCCGACGACACGCGGGTGCTCCAGGTGTCGATCGGCGAGTACGACCGCCGCGGCTGGGGTCCGGGCGGGCACGACCTGCACTGGTGGTGCACGTCGGCGACCTCGGCGCACGGCGCGGGCGACCCGGTGTACGTCTCGTACCGGCCGGAGTTGATCGAGCTGATGGGCAAGGCGGGGTACGACCGCCTGGTCGAGCTGTGCGAGCAGCGCCTGGCGTCCCGGCTGCCGCTGGTGGCTCCGCATCCGGCGGACCCGGTCGGGCCGTAGGCGAACCGAGGTCTTCGCCTCCTCGCCGTGGCTACGCGGCCGGCGGGGGGCCGCCTCCGCCGTCGCTCGGCGGCGGGGTC
>NZ_LRTR01000231.1 GCF_001550375.1 Streptomyces europaeiscabiei
GGTCGGTGGGTGTCGGCGTCGGGTCCGGCTGGGCCGGGCCGGTGGGCGTGGGCTCCGGATCGGGTGCCGGGGGCGGGGCGGTGGGCCTCGGCGGGCCCGGGTCCGGGACCGGTGGCGTCGGCCGGGAGTCGACCGGCGGTGTCGCCACCGGACCGTAACCCTCGATCGTCACCACGGCCCCCGACGGAGCCAGTGACACCTGCGCCGTCCAGTATCCGGCGGGCTCGCTCAGCTGGTCGACGTACACCTTGATCGTCGCGGATCCGCCGGGTTCCAGGGTGCCCGAGGACCGGCTGAGGTAGAGCCAGTCGGCGCCGGTGCGGGCGGACCAGCGGACGGGTGAGTCGCCGGTCGCTCTCAGGGTGATGAGCGTGGTGTCACCGTCGTTCGCGGCGGCGACGGAGAGCGCGCCCCGCCCCTTGCCCTGGGTGACCTCCACGGACACGTCGTCCGCCGCGTGTTTCCCCTTGCCCGGGCGGGCGCCGGGCCTGGTGCGGGCGCTCGCGGCGTTCTCGTAGGCGTCGCCGCTGCCGTCTCCGACGGTGCCGTCGCCCTGCTCCTCGCCCGCGCTGACCGAACGGCCGTCGCCGCCCTCGCCGATGAGGGGGGCGGCCCGGTAGGCGGCCCAGAGGGCGAAGACCGGCGCGGCGACCACGGTGGCCACGACGGTCGTCGTGACGGCACGCGCGCGCAGCCGGTCCCGGCGGGCCGCGTGGTCCCTCGGGTCCATGGGGAATCCCCGCCGG
>NZ_LRTR01000232.1 GCF_001550375.1 Streptomyces europaeiscabiei
TCGGCGGCGCGGCGGCAGACGGGGCACTCGTCGACGTGCCGGACGAGTTCGCGGCGCAGGGTGGCGCTCAGGACGAGCTGCAGATCGCCGGTGAGGCGGGCGACGCCCGGACAGGCGCCGGTCTCGACGACGGCGAGGGCCGCCCGGGTACGCTCGACCTCGCAGGCGGCGGAGGCCAGCAACTCGCGCGCGGCGGCCGGGTCCATCCCCAGCACGTCGGCGACCTCGTGGGCGGCGAGCTGGTGCCGCACGGCCAGCTCCAGCGCCTCGCGCTGCTCGGGGGTGGTACCGGCGGCCTCCGGCCAGGCGAGCAGGGCCAGTTCACGTCTGCGCCGCCGCTCCTCGTCCTCGGGGAGGGCGGCGGACCCGGCGGCGGTCTTCGCGGCGCGCGGTTTCCCGGTCCCATCGCCGTGTGCGGGTGGGCGGGCGGAGGCAGGCGTGCCCGGACGTTTCTGCCGGACCTCGGCGAGCCTGCGCAGACAGGCCCACCGGGCCAGCGCGTACAGCCGGGCCCGGCGGTCGTCGGCTCCGTCGGGGCCCCGGCGACGCTCGGCGAGCGCGAGCACGTCCGCGAGAGCCGCGGTCGCCGCGTCGTGGTCGCACAGCACGGACATGCAGTAGGTGAACAGGCCGTCCAGGTACGGCTCGTAGCGCGTCGGCGGGCGCTGCGCCACCGCGCGCGCCGCCGCCCGATCGCGCGCCTCGCGGTGCGCCCGGTGTGCGCCGGTGGTGCGGGGCGAGGTTTCCGGACTGATGCTCATCATTCATGGACGGTAGGCGTCCGGAAGCAGCACCTTCCCACCCCTTCAGCACATTTACTCCGTACGGGTGAAACGATCCCTCATAAGGGGACGAGAACTCCGACCTCCGGGGCCACTCCCCTAATGTTGTGCACTTTATTGACGACGGCTACCAATCAGCCTACATTCCCAGGGGTCCAAGTTACCTTCAGGTACGCCGAGTCAGGAGCCCCACTCTCATGACCGCACGCACCCCCCGCTCGTCCTCTCCCCGCACGCTCGTCGCCCTGGCCGCGGCCGTCGTCCTCTCGCTGACCAGCGCCTCCGCCTCGACCGCCGCCGCCCCGCAGGCGGCCGCGCCCGCCGCCGAGCGCCTCACCGGCACCCTCCCGGACGGCGCCGCCTGGATCGCGGACGTCCCGGAGAACTGGAACGGCACCCTGGTCGTCTTCAGCCACGGCTTCGGCGTCACCGTGCCCCAGAACGCCCCCCGCGAGGCCGTCCGCCTGCGTCTCCTCGAAGAGGGCTACGCCCTCACCGGCTCCTCCTACGACGTGAGCGAGACCCTCTGGGCGCTGGAGAGCGCGGAGCGCGACCAGGTCGCCACCATCGCGGCGGTCACCGAGAGGATCGGCGAACCCACCCGCACCCTTTCCGTCGGCCAGTCCATGGGCGGCCTGGTCAATGCCCGGCTCGCCCGCTCCGGGGCCGGTGGGATCGACGGCGCCCTGGGCCTCTGCGGTCTCGTGGCCGGCGCCAACGACCTGCACACCTACCAACTCGACGCCGAGTACACGATCGCCCGCCTCCTGCTCCCCGGTACACCGGTGAAGCTGGTGGACTTCGCCTCCGAGGCCGAGGGCGCCGCCACCGGCCGGCAGCTCACCGACGCCGTCGTCGCCGCCCAGAAGACCCCCGAGGGCCGCGCCCGTATCGCCCTCGCCGCCGCCTATCTCAACCTGCCCGCCTGGTCACCCGGCAAGGACCGCCCCGGCGCCGGTGACTGGGCCGAGCAGCAGGCCCAGCAGTACGAGTGGCTCGCGCAGGGCATCCTCACCCGCGTCGAGCCCGCCCGCTACCACGTCGAGAAGGCCCTGGGCGGCAACAACTCCGGGAACAAGGGCGTCGACTACGCGCGCGTGCTCTCGACCTCCCAGCACGCTCCCCTGGTCAAGGCCCTGTACAAGAAGGCCGGCCTCGACCTGCGAGCCGACCTGCGGAACCTGACCGCCAACGCGACCGTCACCGCCGACCCGGCCGCCGTCGCGGCCGGCGAACGCACGTCCTCCGCCGGCCAGGGCCTCGCGGTGCCGCTCCTCGACGTCCACACCGTCGCCGACGACCTCGTCCCGGTCGAGCAGGAATCGCGCTTCGCCACCCGCGTCCGCGCCTCCGGTGACGCCCCCCTCCTGCGCCAGGCCTATGTCGAACGGCAGGGCCACTGCACCTTCACCACCGCCGAGACCGTCGCCGCCCTCCACGCCCTGGAGTCCCGCCTCGACTCCGGCCGCTGGGGCGTCTCCGCGACCCCGGGCGCCCTCCAGACCGCCGCGCTCGCCCTCGGCCTCGACGGTGCGGCGTACGTCCCGTACCGCCCGGCCGAGCTGACCATCGGGCGCCGCCCGTAAGGAGGCTGGGCGGGGCCCGGTTTCGGCTGGGCAGGGGGCAGACATGATTCGCCCCTTTCGGGGCGCGCCCCGAAAGGGGCGCGGGGAACTGCGCGAGCCACCACACACCACCCGCGGCCGCCTCACACGAACGCCCCCCACGGCGAAGAGGCGCCCACCGCGCCCGGGGTGGACCGGCCGTCCCGAAGTCCCCGGCCGCGCACCCGAACCCGCCCGACCGCCGGAGGCTGTCGGTGGGCTCCGTTACGGTTCGTGCATGGCCACCCGTACGAAGACCGCGAAGGACCGTCCGTCCTACCGCTGCACAGAGTGCGGCTGGCAGACGGCCAAGTGGCTCGGCCGCTGCCCCGAATGCCAGGCGTGGGGCACGGTCGAGGAGTACGGAACGCCCGCCGTCCGTACGACGGCCCCCGGCCGGGTCACCACCTCCGCCGTCCCCATCGGCCAGGTCGACGGCCGCCAGGCCACCGCCCGCACCACCGGCGTCCCGGAGCTGGACCGGGTCCTCGGCGGCGGCCTGGTCCCCGGCGCCGTGGTCCTCCTCGCGGGCGAGCCGGGCGTGGGCAAGTCCACCCTCCTCCTCGACGTCGCCGCCAAGGCCGCCGACGCCGAACACCCGACCCTCTATGTCACCGGCGAGGAGTCCGCCAGCCAGGTCCGCCTGCGGGCCGACCGGATCCACGCCCTCCACGACCATCTCTACCTCGCCGCCGAGACCGATCTCTCCGCCGTACTCGGCCACTTGGACGCGGTGAAGCCGTCCCTGCTGATCCTCGACTCGGTCCAGACGATCGCCTCTCCCGAGATCGACGGCGCCCCCGGCGGCATGGCCCAGGTCCGTGAGGTCGCCGGCGCCCTGATCCGGGCGTCCAAGGACCGCGGCATGTCGACGCTCCTCGTGGGTCACGTCACGAAGGACGGCGCCATCGCGGGCCCCCGTCTCCTGGAACACCTCGTCGACGTCGTCCTGCACTTCGAGGGCGACCGCCACGCACGCCTCCGCCTGGTCCGCGGCGTCAAGAACCGCTACGGCGCCACGGACGAGGTCGGCTGCTTCGAACTGCACGACGAGGGCATCACCGGTCTCACCGACCCCAGCGGCCTCTTCCTCACCCGCCGCGACGAACCGGTCCCCGGCACCTGTCTGACCGTGACCCTGGAGGGCCGCCGTCCCCTGGTCGCGGAAGTGCAGTCGCTCACAGTCGACTCGCAGCTCCCCTCCCCCCGCCGGACCACGTCCGGCCTGGAGACCTCCCGGGTCTCGATGATGCTCGCGGTCCTGGAGCAGCGCGGCCGTATCAGCGCCCTCGGCAAGCGGGACATCTACTCGGCGACGGTCGGCGGGGTGAAGCTCTCGGAGCCCGCCGCGGACCTGGCGATCGCCCTGGCCCTGGCGTCCGCGGCCACCGACACCCCGCTGCCCAAGAACCTCGTGGCGATCGGCGAAGTGGGCCTCGCGGGCGAGGTCAGAAGGGTCACCGGGGTCCAGCGCCGCCTCTCCGAAGCACACCGTCTCGGCTTCACGCACGCGCTCGTTCCGTCCGATCCCGGCAAGGTTCCTCCCGGTATGAAGGTCCTGGAAGTGGCCGACATGGGAGACGCCCTCCGGGTACTGCCCCGATCCCGTCGGCGAGAGGCCCCACGGGACGAGGAGGACCGCCGGTAGACTTTGCCCAGGTCTCGCCCGTCCGTACGAACCACATGTGCGAAACGGGAGCGTTCCAGAACCTGCGACCGGAGGAGTGCAGTGGCAGCCAACGACCGGGCAGCAGCTCCCGGAAAGTCCGGTGGGAGCTCCGGTGCCGATGGCCTGATGCGCGCCTCACTGAGCGCCGTGGCACCAGGCACGGCTTTGCGCGACGGGCTTGAGCGGATTCTCCGCGGCAACACGGGCGGGCTCATCGTGCTCGGCTTCGACAAGACCGTCGAGCCGATGTGCACCGGTGGATTCGTCCTGGATGTCGAGTTCACGGCCACGCGTCTGCGTGAGCTGTGCAAGCTCGACGGCGGCATCGTCCTGTCCTCGGACCTCTCCAAGATCCTCCGGGCGGGCGTCCAGCTGGTCCCCGACCCGACGATCCCCACCGAGGAGACGGGCACCCGGCACCGCACGGCCGACCGCGTGAGCAAGCAGGTCGGGTTCCCTGTCGTGTCGGTCTCCCAGTCGATGCGCCTGGTCGCGCTGTACGTCGACGGCAACCGGCGCGTGCTGGAGGACTCGGCGGCGATCCTGTCCCGCGCGAACCAGGCGCTGGCGACCTTGGAGCGGTACAAGCTCCGCCTGGACGAGGTGGCGGGCACCCTCTCCGCACTGGAGATCGAGGACCTGGTGACGGTCCGGGACGTGTCGGCGGTCGCCCAGCGACTGGAGATGGTCCGCCGCATCGCCACCGAGATCGCCGAATACGTGGTCGAACTGGGCACGGACGGCCGCCTCCTGGCCCTCCAGCTCGACGAGCTGATCGCGGGCGTCGAACCGGAACGCGAACTGGTCGTCCGGGACTACGTCCCCGAGCCGACGGCCAAACGCTCCCGCACGGTCGACGAGGCCCTCCACGAACTCAACGCGCTCGCCCACGCCGAACTCCTCGAACTCCCCACCGTCGCCCGCGCCCTCGGCTACACCGGCTCCCCCGAGGGCATGGACTCCGCGGTCTCCCCGCGCGGCTACCGCCTGCTGGCCAAGGTCCCCCGCCTCCCGGGCGCCATCATCGACCGTCTCGTCGAACACTTCGGCGGCCTCCAGAAACTCCTCGCCGCCAGCGTCGACGACCTCCAGACGGTCGACGGGGTGGGCGAGGCCCGCGCCCGCAGCGTCCGCGAGGGCCTGTCACGCCTGGCGGAGTCGTCCATCCTGGAACGCTACGTCTGACCACCACCGCCCGGCCCGGACACACGCGGCCCGTCCGACGCGGCCGGCCTCGGCACGCTCAGGCCCCTCGGGCGTCCGCCGGGCTCGGGCTCGATCAGCCCGTCCGGCGTTCGAGGCCGAGGCCGAGGCCGAAAGCCGACAGAGGGCTGGGGGCGCAGCCCTCAGAGGGCCCCGTGCACAGGCGCGAGGTCGAAGGGGCGGCATCCCTGGGGAGGGGAAGGGCAGGGGCGGCGAGGGCGAAGAGAAGCCCGGCCGGGCCCCGACCGTCAGTCCTTCTCCAGCACGAACGACGTCCGGGCCGTGGCCAGCCCCGGCGCCTTCGCCTCCACGATGTACGTCCCGGCGGTGGCCGAACCCGCCGACGGAGTCGCACAGTTGGGCGCGCTGGGGGACCGGTTCCACTCCACGGTGTAGGTGACCCGGTCCCCGGCCGGCACCCTGAACAACAGGCTGCCCGCGGTCTCATGACAGTCGTCGGACGCCCAGAACGCGTCGTCGTCATCGGCCGTGGTGATCGTCACCACCGTGTTGTCCGGCCCGAGATCGAGCTTGCAGTCACCACCGGAGGAGTTGCGGGCGATGAGTTCGAACGTCGGGTTCACCCCGGGCTCGTAGGCGTTACGAACACTGCGCACGGTCAACTTCACGGCCCCGGGAGTGCAGTTGGGCAGACTGGACCCCGCCGGAACCTGCTCACCGGAGCTGCTCCCGTTCTTACCGCCGTCGTCCGACGTACCACCACCCGCGCCACCGGCCCCACCACCGGTGCCCGAGGACCCGGAGCCAGAGGACCCAGAGCCAGAGCCAGAGCCAGAGCCGGAACCCGAACCAGAACCCGAACTCGAACCGGAGCCCGAACCGTCGCCTCCCGCGCTCGATGCGTCACCCGACTCGTCCCGCCCGCCCGGCGCTTCACTGATCGCGGGGCCGGACCCGGACGGCCCGGGAGTGATCGAGGTCGCGGGATTCTTTCCGTCGGGCTCGCCCGCGTCGTTCCCGCTGTTCCCGCCGCCACCGGTGACGACCCACACGACCAGGATCGCGAGCAGGCCGACGAGGGTCAGCAGAATGGCCCTCCGTCGCCAGTAGATGGTGGAGGGAAGCGGCCCGATCGGATTGCGCAGAGATCCCACGGCGCAAACTGTACGAGAGATCCGGCACTTCCCCGGCCCCACCCGCCGCCCGAAACCTCAACTTTTCCGGATCATCATTCCGGTCGTTCCCACCACCGCCCCGACCAGGCGGCACATGATCGCGGTACGTGATCGTATCGCCCGGACGAACACCCTCCGTGACCGGATCGGCGCCGGGCGAGGAACACGAACTCCCCGACCCGGCAGAGCCGTTCACGGAACATGTGCACGAGATCCGCGCACGGCCACCACGCACGGGACAGGCTCCCTTGCCCCGCACGACTGCCCTCCCCGTCTCCCAGTCCCCACCTGCCACAATCGTCCCCACCACCGAAGCGCGTCGGAGGACTTGGAGAAGACGATGGACGGATCCGTGGAGGCCGGCGTCACCGCAGCGGCATCGAGGCCGTTGCGGAAACTGGGGTTTCTGACCATCGGGCTGTTCGACGAGGCCGACCCACGCCGGGGCCATGAGTCGACGCTGGAGATCATCGAGCTGGGCGAACGGCTCGGCTTCGACAGCGCGTGGCTCCGCCACCGTCATCTGCAGTACGGCATCTCCTCCCCCGTCGCCGTCCTGGCGGCGGCCTCGCAGCGCACGAGCCGTATCGAACTGGGCACCGCCGTCATCCCGTTGGGCTGGGAGAACCCGCTGCGGCTCGCCGAGGACCTGGCCACGGTCGACCTCCTCTCCGGCGGCCGGCTCAACCCGGGGATCAGCGTCGGGCCGCCGATGCACTACGACACCGTCAAGGCGGCGCTCTACCCGGACACCGCCGACGCGGAGGACTTCGGCTTCGAACGGGTCCGGCGGCTCCTCGGCTTCGTCCGGGGCGAGGCGGCCAGCGACTTCAGCGGCACCGAGGGGTTCGAGGTCTTCTCCGACCGGGTCCAGCCGCACTCCCCCGGGCTGGGTGGCCGTATGTGGTACGGCGGCGGCAGCCTCCGGTCGGCGCGGTGGGCCGGCGAGAACGGCATGAACTTCCTGACCAGCAGTGTGGTGAAGGCGGAGGGGCCAAAGTCGGCGGCCGGGTCCGGGACCGTGGACTTCGCCGGTGTCCAGCTCTCCCACATCCGGGAGTTCCGGGCGCATCACCCCGCCGGGGAGCGGGCCCGGGTCTCGCAGGGGCTCGTCGTCATCCCCACCGACTCGGCGACGCCGGAGCAGCGCGCCAAGTACGAGGCGTACGCGGCGAAGCGGCTGCCCCGGACCACCGCGCCGCAGGGGCCGGGACGGCTGCTCTTCGCGCCGGACCTGGTGGGCACGTCCGCCGAGATCGCCGGACGACTGCACGCCCACGCCGCCTTCCGTGAGGTCGACGAGGTCGCCTTCGCGCTGCCGTTCACGTTCGAGCACGAGGACTACGTCCAGATTCTGACCGACATCGCGACGAAGCTGGGGCCGGAACTGGGGTGGCGCTCCGCCGGGTGAGACCGGACGCGTATGAGCTCGGGGGTACCTGTGCGTCGGTGGGTGCGGGTGATTCGTGGTTGCTCGCGCGGTTCCCCGCGCCCCTGAAAGACCAGCCCTGCTTCTCAGGGGCCGGGCAAGCTGCCCGGCCGGCCCCCACCCGACCAACCCACCCCAGACACCCCCCG
>NZ_LRTR01000233.1 GCF_001550375.1 Streptomyces europaeiscabiei
ACCCACCCCAGACCCCCCCCGCCAGAACCCACCCCCACCCACCCCCGCATGGCAGGATCGACCGTGCCATGACTGCACCCACGAAGCCTCAGAACAGTCCTGCCGACGCAACCCCGACCGCACTGCACACCCCGGTGATCGCCTGGTTCGAGACGCATGCCCGTGACCTGCCCTGGCGGCGGGCGGAGGCCGGGCCGTGGGGGGTGATGGTCAGCGAGTTCATGCTGCAGCAGACGCCGGTCAACCGTGTACTGCCCGTGTACGAGCAGTGGTTGGCGCGCTGGCCCCGTCCGGCGGATCTCGCGAAGGAGCCGCCGGGTGAGGCGGTGCGCGCGTGGGGCCGGCTCGGGTATCCGCGCCGCGCGCTGCGGCTGCACGGCGCCGCGGTGGCCATAACGGAACGGCACGGCGGGGACGTACCGCGGGAACACGCGCAGTTGCTCGCGCTGCCGGGGATCGGCGAGTACACGGCCGCGGCGGTGGCGTCGTTCGCCTACGGGCAGCGGCACGCCGTCCTCGACACGAACGTGCGGCGCGTCTTCGCCCGCGCGGTCGCCGGCACGCAGTACCCGCCGAACGCGACCACGGCCGCCGAACGGAAACTGGCCCGCAGCCTGCTGCCCGAGGACGACGGTACGGCCTCCCGCTGGGCGGCCGCGTCGATGGAGCTGGGCGCGCTGGTGTGCACGGCGAAGAACGAGACGTGCCAGCACTGCCCGATCGCCGGGCAGTGCGCGTGGCTGCTGGCCGGGAAGCCCCCGCACGAGGGTCCGGCGCGGCGCGGTCAGACGTACGCCGGTACCGACCGTCAGGTCCGCGGCAAGCTGCTGGCCGTACTGAGGGACGCGATCGCGCCCGTGCCGCAGGCGGTCCTCGACCGGGTCTGGGACGAGCCGGTACAGCGCGCCCGCGCCCTCGACGGACTGGTCTCCGACGGTCTGGTGGAACCCCTCCCGGGCGGCCTCTACCGCCTCCCCCTCACCTGACCGTCACCCCACCTCGCACCCTCACCTCACAGGCCACGCATCGCCGAGGCCTCACCGCAACACAGCCCTCACTCACGCCCGACGGGGTAAACCGGCGCATCCCCTCCCCAAAGCCCGGCCCGCTTTACCCCGTTCCTCCTTCTGTTACACAACCGACGGACAGCCGAGCGTTCTCCGCAGGCTGTCTCGGACGTCCCCGTGACAACCCCTCCGTAGCTTCATTGGCGTACCGCAGGAACCCGCGAAACGAACCAGCGGATCCGGCGGGACGAGCGGCACGCACAGCGGATCGCACCAGCGGGACGAAGCGGCGGACAGCCGGCACCGCGCGGACAGCGCGGACGTCGGAAACGGGGAACGGAGGCGGTTGATCATGGCGCACGGCGAGGTGCTCGAATTCGAGGAGTACGTCCGTACCCGGCAGGACGCGCTGCTGCGCAGCGCCCGCCGGCTGGTGCCGGACCCGGTGGACGCCCAGGATCTGCTGCAGACGGCGCTGGCACGGACGTACGGCCGCTGGGACGGCATCGCGGACAAGCGGCTGGCGGACGCCTATCTGCGCCGGGTCATGATCAACACGCGGACGGAGTGGTGGCGGGCCCGGAAGCTGGACGAGGTCCCGACCGAGCAGCTGCCGGACGCCTGCGTCGACGACTCCACCGAGCAGCACGCGGACCGCGCCCTCCTCATGGACATCATGAAGGTCCTGGCTCCCAAGCAGCGCAGTGTCGTGGTGCTGCGACACTGGGAGCAGATGTCCACGGAGGAGACGGCCGCCGCCCTCGGTATGTCGGCCGGCACGGTCAAGAGCACGCTGCACCGTGCGCTGGCCCGGCTCCGCGAGGAGCTGGAGTCGCGGGACATCGAAGAGCGCGCCGCCCGCGTGCTCGAAGCGAGCGAGGAGCAGGAGCGTTGCGCGGCCTGAGCACAGCGGCCGGCCCGGGGCCAGGGGCCAGGCATTCCCCGAAGGCGGTGATCACGGCGGTGGCCGTGCTCACCGCCCTCGGCCTTTCCCTCTCCGCCTGCGGCACGGGCGGCACCGGCGCCCGCGACGAGGGACCGGCGGACAACGACTCCCTCGCGGCGGGCGCGGCCTCGCCGTCCGTCTCCGCGTCGGCCGACGCCGACGGTGACGGTGACGGCGATCACCCGAGTGTCGGCGAGGTCGTCCGCATGGTCCGCGCGGACCCGGAGGTCAGCCGGACCGTGAAGAGCGACCTGAAGCCGTGCGTGGCCGACGAGTACCCGGTGGACGTGACGTACGGGGACCTGACCGGGAGTTCGGCCGACGACCTCGTGGTGAATGTGATGACCTGCGCGGACGCCGTCGGCGTGGCCTCGTACGTGTACCGCTCGGAGAAGGGGGGGTACCGGAGCGTCTTCCTCTCCGAACAGCCCCCCGTCTACGCGGAGATCGACCGGGGCGACCTCCTGGTCACCCGGCAGCTGTACGAGAATGGCGACCCGTCCTCCTATCCGTCCAGCGAGGAAGTCACGACCTATCGCTGGATCAAGGACAGCTTCGTACAGCGCTCCAGCACGCGCACCGAGTACAGCAGCGCGGTGGGCGGCGCGGAGTCGGCGACCCCCGAGCCGAGCTGACACCGATGCCGAACACCGACGCCGACCATCGCCACCGAACACGAACGACCCTGGCCGGTACCGACCGGTCCTGACCGACCCCGACCGAGAGCGAGCGAGATCACCGGATGGCAGAGCAGACCCATGTCCTGTTCGTCGAGGACGACGACGTGATCCGCGAGGCCACCCAGCTCGCACTGGAGCGGGACGGCTTCGCGGTCACGGCCATGCCCGACGGGCTGTCGGGGCTGGAGGCGTTCCGCGCGGACCGGCCCGACATCGCGCTCCTCGATGTCATGGTCCCGGGCCTCGACGGGGTCTCCCTGTGCCGCCGTATCCGTGACGAGTCGACCGTGCCCGTGATCATGCTCTCCGCGCGCGCCGACTCCATCGACGTGGTGCTGGGCCTGGAGGCGGGCGCCGACGACTACGTGACCAAGCCGTTCGACGGTGCCGTCCTGGTCGCCAGGATCCGCGCGGTGCTGCGCCGCTTCGGGCACGCGAGCGGCGGCGACGGCAGGGCCGAGGAGGCCGGGGCCGCGAGCACCGGCGGAGTGCTCACCTTCGGAGAACTGGTGATCGACACCGAGGGCATGGAGGTACGGAAGTCCGGGGAGCCGGTGGCGCTGACGCCGACCGAGATGCGACTGCTCCTCGAGTTCTCGTCCGCCCCCGGCACGGTCCTCTCCCGCGACAAGCTGCTCGAACGCGTGTGGGACTACGGCTGGGGCGGCGACACCCGGGTCGTCGACGTCCACGTCCAGCGGCTCCGCACGAAGATCGGCCAGGACCGCATCGAGACGGTCCGCGGCTTCGGCTACAAGCTCAAGGCCTGAGCGGGGCGGGGCGACATGGACATGAGGGGGACACGAGGGGGGCGGGAGCCGGAGCCGGGCGCCGTCGGCCGCCGGTCCGGCACGGGGCTCGCCTCGGGCATCCGTACCGGCCTGCGGTGGCAGTTGAGCGCCGCGATCGCGCTGGTCGGCGCGCTGGTGGCGGTCGCGCTGAGCCTGGTCGTGCACAACGCGGCGCGGGTGTCGATGCTCGACAACTCACGCGACCTCGCCGACGAGCGCATCCAGGTCGCCCAGCGCATGTACGAGTCGGGCCGCCCGCTGAAGTCCGGCGCCTTCGGGGTGAAACTCGACGACCCCGACATCCCGAAGGACCTGCTGGCCAGGGTCGGGGAGGGCCGCCGGGCCACGTACGTCTCCGAGGGTGAGAACAGGGTGCCCGACATCTGGGCGGCGGTCCCGCTGAAGGACAAGCGCGTCCTCTCCCTGCACACCGACTTCACCGACCACAGCTCCGCGGTGATGCGTGACCTCGACCAGGCCCTGCTCATCGGCTCGATCGCGGTCGTCTTCGGCGGCTCGGCCCTCGGTGTGCTCATCGGCGGCCAGATGTCCCGCCGGCTGCGCAAGGCGGCGGCCGCCGCGCACCAGGTGGCCAAGGGCGAGTCCGACGTACGGGTGCAGGACGCGATCGGCGGTGTCGTACGCGACGAGACCGCGGAGCTGGCGCGGGCCGTGGACGCCATGGCCGACACCCTGCGGCAGCGGATCGAGGCGGAGCGCCGGGTGACGGCGGACATCGCCCACGAGCTGCGTACGCCGGTGACCGGCCTGCTCACGGCCGCGGAACTGCTGCCGCCGGGCCGCCCCTCCGAGCTGGTCCGCGACCGGGCCCAGGCGATGCGCACGCTCGTCGAGGACGTCCTGGAGGTGGCCCGCCTCGACGGGGCCTCCGAGCGGGCCGAGCTGCAGGACATCATGCTGGGCGAGTTCGTGGCCCGGCGGGTGGCGGCGAAGGACGCGGGCGTGCGCGTACAGATCGTGCACGAGTCGGAGGTGACGACGGACCCCCGCCGCCTCGAACGCGTCCTGCTGAATCTGCTGGCCAACGCGGCGAAGCACGGCAAGCCGCCGATCGAGGTCTCCGTCGAGGGGCGCGTCATCCGCGTCCGCGACCATGGGCCGGGCTTCCCCGAGGACCTGCTCGCCGCCGGCCCCCGCGGCTTCTGCACCGG
>NZ_LRTR01000234.1 GCF_001550375.1 Streptomyces europaeiscabiei
GGGCGGGGCTCCCCCGAGGCCCTGCTCGCCGACGGCCCCCGCCGCTTCCGCACCGGCGCCTCCGACCGCGCCGGCCAGGGTCACGGCCTCGGCCTCACCATCGCCGCCGGCCAGGCCCGCGTCCTCGGCGCCCGCCTCACCTTCCGCAACGTCCGACCCCCAGGGTCCCCGGACGACGTACCGGCCGAGGGCGCGGTCGCGGTGCTGTGGCTCCCGGAACACGCCCCGACGAGCACGGGCAGCTATCCGATGCTGCCGATGTGAGCCGGGGGGCGTGGGTCATCCGCGGGTCCGGTGGGGGCTGGTCGCGCAGCTCCCCGCGCCCCTGAAAAGCAGGGGCTGCGCCCCGTGCTTTTCGGGCCCGCAGAGCCGGGGTCTGTCAGGCCCGCAGGGCCTGCTGGTCTTTCAGGCGCGCAGGGCCTGCGTCTTGTAGGGGCGCGGGGAACTGTGCGGGCAACCACGACGCACCCGCACCCGCCAACGCACCGAACCCCCTGAGCTCTCCCGCGCGCTCAGGGGGTCATCAGGAGACGGTCAGACCGCCATCGTCTCCTTGGAACCGGCCTCGCTGGCGGCTTCCGCCGTAGAAGGCCCCCCGGCCCCCCGCAACGGCACCTCCTTCACGAACACCGCGGCCACCAGCGCCACCACGGACACAACCGCCCCCAGCAGAAACGCCGAGTGCGTCCCCGACGCGACCGCGTACTGGTACGCCTCCCGCGCGGCCACCGGCAGCTTCGCCAGACTCGCCGCGTCGAGCTGCGCCGACTGCTCGGTCACCTTGGACCCCAGCGCCCCGGCCCGCTCGGCCATCACGTCCTGCACGCGGCTGTTGAAGAGCGCCCCCATGATGGCGACACCGAAGGACGACCCGAGCGTCCGGGCCAGCGTGGTGGTCGAGGAGGCGACCCCCATGTCCTTCATCTCGACGCTGTTCTGCGCGACCAGCATGGTGATCTGCATCAGACATCCCATACCGGCGCCCAGCACGGCCATGAACACCCCGGACGTCACCCGGCTCGTACCGGTGTCCATCTGCGCCAGCAGGAACAGTCCCACGATCATCAGGACGCTCCCGACGACCGGGAAGACCTTGTAACGGCCGCTGCCCGTGGTCACCCGCCCGGCCACCATCGACACCGCGAGCATCGCCCCCAGCATCGGCAGCAGCAACAGCCCGGAGTTGGTCGCGGACGCGCCCTGCACGGACTGCTGGTACAGCGGCAGGAACAGCACCGCGCCGAACATCACGAACCCGGTGAAGAACCCGATCAGGGACATCAGCGTGAAGTTCCGGCTGCGGAAGATGTGCAGCGGTATCACCGGCTCCGCCACCCGCTGCTGCACGAACAGGAACCCGACCAGCGAGGCCACCCCGAGCGCGATCAGCTCCATGATGACGGCCGACCCCCAGGCGTACTCGGTCCCGCCCCACGTCGTGACCAGCACGATCGCCGTGATGCCGACGGTCAGCAGAGCCGCGCCGAGGTAGTCGATGTTCCGCGCCGACCGCCCGTCCCTCGACGGCTTCGGCAGATGCAGTACGGCGCTGACGGCGACCAGCGCCACGACCCCGAGAGGCAGGTTGATGTAGAAGGACCAGCGCCAGCCCCAGTGGTCGGTGATGGACCCGCCCACCAGCGGCCCGGCGATCATGGCGAGGGCCATGACACCGGCCATCATCCCCTGGTACTTGCCCCGCTCCCGCGGCGGTATCAGGTCGCCGATGATCGCCATGACGCCGACCATCAGCCCGCCGGCGCCGAGTCCCTGCACCGCGCGGAACGCGATCAGCTGGCCCATGTCCTGGGCCATCCCGCTCAGCGCCGACCCGATCAGGAAGATCACGATCGAGGTCATGAAGACCCGCTTACGACCGTAGAGGTCGCCGAGCTTGCCCCAGATCGGGGTGGAGGCTGCGGTCGCGAGCGTGTACGCGGTCACGACCCAGGAGAGGTGTTCCAGACCTCCCAGCTCGCCCACGATCGTCGGCATCGCGGTGCCGATGATCATGTTGTCGAGCATCGCCAGCAGCATGGCGATCATGAGCGCGAGCAGCACCACCCGCACACTGCGCGGCTGGGGCCCGTCCTTCTCGGCCCCACCGCTCACTTCGTTCTTCGTTTCCGCATCCATCGCGGTCCTCCACTCCCCCCGGAGCTCCGTGCACTTACTTGCCGACCGGCTAGTTGTCTACACTTAGGGAAGCTAGGTCCCTAACTAGCCGGGCGTCAAGTAAGTACGACGGGCTTGGCCGAGGCTTGACCGGACCCGGGCCTTCCGTGACGGCGAGGAGTACGAGGATGAGCGACACGACGCAGGACGCGACGGACGCGACGGCGAAGCGGCAGCGTCGCGGCAACACCCGTCAGCGCATCCAGGACGTCGCCCTCGAACTCTTCGCCGAACAGGGGTACGAGAAGACCTCGCTGCGAGAGATCGCCGAACGCCTCGATGTGACGAAGGCGGCGCTCTACTACCACTTCAAGACCAAGGAAGACATCCTCATCGGCCTCTTCCAGGATCTGCAGCGGCCGATCGACGAGCTGATCGAATGGGCCGGCACCCAGCCGCGCACCCTCGACACCAAGCGGGAGATCCTGCGTCGCTACAGCGTGGCCCTGGCCGACGTGGCGCCCCTGTTCCGCTTCATGCAGGAGAACCAGGCGACGGTACGCGAGCTGAGCGTCGGCGAGTCGTTCAAGGACCGCATGATCAGCCTGGTCGACACCATCAAGGAACCCGACGCCGCCCTGACCGACCAGGTCCGCTGCACGAGCGCCCTGTTCACCATGCACGCCGGCATGTTCGCCCTCCGGGACGTCGAAGGCGACCCCGAGGAGAAGCGTCAGGCGGTCCTGGAGGTCGCGATCGATCTGGTGACACAGGCACACGCCGGCACCCAGAGCCCTTGAGGGCCTCCGCAATGCTCTTGAAGGCCCCGATATCCGGGTAAACCCTCAGTGCTTTCGGGAACCTCCCGGGCACTCGCGCGAGGAGGCCCCCGTGGACGCCGACGAATACACCCGCATGACCGAGGAGGAACGCGCCGAGTTCCTGCGCGGCCGCCACGTCGTCGCCCTCGCTGTCACGGCGGCGGTGACAGTGGTGATGTTCCTGGTCATGCTCGTCCTCATCGACCACTACGGCGACACCCCGATGTGCGGCACGGGCCAGGACCACGGCCCGTGCTGACACCGCACACCCACACGCGAAAGCCGTGGACGGCTCGGTCGGACCGGCCAGATCGGCCAGATCGGCCAGATCGGCCGACCCGGACGTCTCAGAGGCGCGGACGGCTCAGACGGCTCAGATGGTGATGCCCTTGGTGCGCAGGAAGGCGACCGGGTCGACGGCGGAGCCGTAGTTGGCGGTCGTACGGATCTCGAAGTGCAGGTGCGGCCCGCTGGAGTTACCGGTGTTGCCGGAGAAGGCTATGCGCTGGCCGGTCTTGACGACCTGCCCGACCTTCACGCCGACCTTCGAGAGGTGGGCGTACTGCGAGAACGTGCCGTTGCCGTGCTTGATGACGACCGCGTTGCCGTACGCGGGGCCGTCACCGGCGCCGTTGCCACCGGCCTTCACGACGGTGCCGCCGTGCGCGGCGACGACCTTCGTACCGCTCTTGACGGCGAAGTCCTGCCCGCTGTGCTTGGCGGACCACATGTTGCCGGCCTGTGCGAACCGCGCGCTCAGCTTGTAGCCCTTCACCGGGCTGACCCAGGAGGTGGCCTTCTTCGCGGCGGCGGCCTGGACGGTGCCGGTGCTCGCGGCCTGCACGGCACCCGAGGCCTGAGCCCCACCGGCGGCGGCCGCGACCCCGGCCCCCAGCACACCCGAGACCCCCATCCCGACGGCCATCACGGCGGCCCGGACACGGAGCTGGGACATACGGGTGCGGGAAGTGCGAACACGCTGCGACATGGGTTACCTCACGGGGGACGGAGACAAGGACTGTGCCTCGACGGACACGAACCCCACCCGGCGCATCTCTGCGACCGCCGAATGGGATAACCCTTGGTACCCCTACGTCCCGAAACCCCCCAAACGTGTGACCTACGACCGAACGTCGTACACAGTCCTAAATCACCCCACTCCTTGACAGTCACCCCAAAACACATCCCCACCTGCACCTCGCCGCCCGAAACCCACACCCCCCAACCCAAAAGTCCGTTTTGCCCCTCAAGCGTCTTCCACTATTCCGCCTAGTACAGGGTCGACATCCTGTGCGCCATGTCACCGGCCGCTGGATCGGAAAGCGGCGGAATGTGACGCCGACTACGCGGCCCACATCACTCGGAACGCGGGGAAATGACCCCCTCCCGGCCGAATACGACCCCAGGGGAGAAACCCGGAAGCGTCAGCGACAGGCATGCGCCTGGCGTCGAGCGCGATGACGCCGCTGATCAAAAAGCTGTTCGTGGACGAGGGCATGGGGACGGGCTGGTCGACAGGACGGCGCGGATCGCCGTGCTCGTGTCCTTCTCAGCGCGTCCCTCGTCGGCACCTCCGTCGCCGTCCCGGTCCTCGCCCGGTCCTGACACCGGTTCGCCACCCCGGCGTACGCCGAGGAAGTCATCGGCTCTCTTTGGGAAGAGAGCCTCCATTTCACCGCCCACTCGACCTCGGTGCCGCCGAACTCGGAACGGCGCCGCAGCCGGACGGCCGCGGAATCTCGTGATGCGTGACAACCGGGTGCTCGGCGGTCCGGACTTCCTCTCGGGGCAGGGCCGGATCAGGCATCTGGACGTCGGTGGCGGCACCCCCATCGGAAGAACCTGTGGCCGCTCACGAAACTCCCGCTCACCTGACCGGCATTGGACTGCCTGCCGGGTCCGGAGAAACCGGCGCGCTGCATTCACTCGCGGCATCCACCACCTTGGACGCGCTCGACCTGAGTTTCCCGCTCCACGCTGATTGCCTCCGCGAAGCGCTTCCCCAGGGCCTGCCGCTGGACTATCCGCGATTAGGCATGGAGACGCTGCGGGTTCACCGGACTACGCGGCCTCAGCACGTATGCACGCGGTGAAGCACCTCAGCCTCGCCGAGCTCCCGGAAAAGCTCATCCCCGAGGACTTCACGGAGATCTCCCGGATGCCTGCACTCACGGAATTGCGCGCCAACCGGGGCGCGACCGGTTGGGAAGCCGCGCCGGTGCTGCCGGGCATCACCGGTTTGCGGCTCGACCACTTCTCCGGCACCGAAGACGTCTCGAAACTCCCCGGCCTCCTTCCGGACCTGCGCCGGGTCACCATTCGTCTCGCTCCCGAGGTCACCGACGTACCCGAACACGTCCTCGAACTCCCCCCGACGGCTCCCGTCATCGAGAGGACCGACGCGGTTCGCCGCACCGCAAGCACGGCCGGGAGAACCGAAACCGCGGCCGGGAGAACCGCCGGAAATACAAAAGGGGCTGCCCCGGGACCGAAGTCCCGGGGCAGCCCCTCCCGCTCTCGCTCAGGCCGAGCGCAGCGGTTACGCGTCCTTGCTCAGGTTCGGCCCGGCTCCGCCGGCCGCCTGCTCGATCGGCGGGACGTCCGGCAGCGCCGACTTCTCCTCACCCCGGAAGGTGAAGGTGGCCGCGTCGCCCTCGCCCTCGGTGTCCACGACCACGATGTGGCCGGGGCGCAGCTCGCCGAAGAGGATCTTCTCGGAGAGGGTGTCCTCGACCTCGCGCTGGATGGTCCGGCGCAGCGGCCGGGCGCCCAGCACGGGGTCGTAACCCTTCTTGGACAGCAGCTCCTTGGCGGACTGGGAGAGCTCGAGGCCCATGTCCCGGTCCTTGAGGCGCTCGTCGACCTTGCCGATCATCAGGTCGACGATCTGCAGGATGTCCGCCTGCGTGAGCTGCGGGAAGACGACGACGTCGTCGACACGGTTGAGGAACTCGGGCCGGAAGTGCTGCTTGAGCTCGTCCGAGACCTTGTTCTTCATGCGCTCGTAGTTGGTCTTCTTGTCGCCCGAGGCCGCGAAGCCCAGGTTGAAGCCCTTGGAGATGTCCCGGGTGCCGAGGTTGGTCGTCATGATGATGACCGTGTTCTTGAAGTCCACGACCCGGCCCTGGGAGTCGGTCAGGCGACCGTCCTCCAGGATCTGCAGCAGCGAGTTGAAGATGTCCGGGTGGGCCTTCTCGACCTCGTCGAAGAGGACGACGGAGAACGGCTTGCGGCGGACCTTCTCGGTCAGCTGGCCGCCCTCTTCGTAGCCCACGTATCCGGGCGGGGAACCGAAGAGACGCGAGACCGTGTGCTTCTCGCTGAACTCCGACATGTCGAGGGAGATCAGCGCGTCCTCGTCACCGAAGAGGAACTCGGCGAGCGCCTTGGACAGCTCGGTCTTACCGACACCGGACGGGCCCGCGAAGATGAACGAACCACCGGGACGCTTCGGGTCCTTCAGACCGGCGCGCGTACGACGGATCGCCTTCGACAGCGCCTTGACGGCGTCGATCTGGCCGATGACCCGCTTGTGGAGCTCGTCCTCCATGCGCAGCAGACGCGAGGACTCCTCCTCGGTCAGCTTGAAGACCGGGATGCCGGTGGCGGTCGCGAGGACCTCGGCGATCAGCTCGCCGTCGACCTCGGCGACGACGTCCATGTCGCCGGCCTTCCACTCCTTCTCCCGCTTGGCCTTGGCGGCCAGGAGCTGCTTCTCCTTGTCGCGGAGGGAGGCGGCCTTCTCGAAGTCCTGCGAGTCGATCGCGGACTCCTTGTCCCGGCGGACACCGGCGATCTTCTCGTCGAACTCGCGGAGGTCCGGCGGCGCGGTCATCCGGCGGATGCGCATCCGGGAACCGGCCTCGTCGATCAGGTCGATCGCCTTGTCCGGCAGGAAGCGGTCCGAGATGTACCGGTCGGCGAGCGTCGCCGCCTGCACCAGGGCCTCGTCCGTGATGGACACGCGGTGGTGCGCCTCGTAGCGGTCCCGCAGGCCCTTGAGGATCTCGATGGTGTGCGGCAGCGACGGCTCCGCGACCTGGATGGGCTGGAAGCGGCGCTCCAGCGCGGCGTCCTTCTCCAGGTGCTTGCGGTACTCGTCGAGCGTGGTGGCACCGATGGTCTGCAGCTCACCACGGGCCAGCATCGGCTTCAGGATGCTCGCGGCGTCGATGGCGCCCTCGGCGGCACCCGCACCGACCAGCGTGTGCAGCTCGTCGATGAACAGGATGATGTCGCCGCGGGTGCGGATCTCCTTGAGCACCTTCTTCAGGCGCTCCTCGAAGTCACCGCGGTAGCGGGAGCCGGCGACCAGCGCGCCGAGGTCGAGGGTGTAGAGGTGCTTGTCCTTGAGGGTCTCGGGCACCTCGCCCTTGACGATGGCCTGGGCGAGGCCCTCGACGACGGCGGTCTTGCCGACGCCGGGCTCACCGATCAGGACCGGGTTGTTCTTCGTGCGGCGGGACAGCACCTGCATGACCCGCTCGATCTCCTTCTCGCGCCCGATGACCGGGTCGAGCTTGGACTCACGAGCGGCCTGGGTGAGGTTCCGGCCGAACTGGTCGAGGACCAGGGACGTCGAGGGGGTGCCCTCGGCGGGGCCGCCGGCGGTGGCGGTCTCCTTGCCCTGGTAACCGGAGAGCAGCTGGATGACCTGCTGCCGCACCCGGTTGAGATCTGCGCCCAGCTTGACCAGGACCTGGGCGGCGACGCCCTCGCCCTCACGGATCAGGCCGAGCAGGATGTGCTCCGTGCCGATGTAGTTGTGGCCCAGCTGAAGGGCCTCGCGGAGCGAGAGCTCCAGGACCTTCTTGGCACGGGGGGTGAAGGGGATGTGCCCGGACGGGGCCTGCTGCCCCTGCCCGATGATCTCCTCCACCTGCTGGCGGACCGCCTCGAGCGAAATCCCGAGGCTCTCCAGGGCCTTAGCGGCGACACCCTCACCCTCGTGGATCAGGCCCAGGAGGATGTGCTCGGTGCCGATGTAGTTGTGGTTGAGCATCCGGGCTTCTTCCTGAGCCAGGACGACAACCCGCCGCGCGCGGTCGGTGAACCTCTCGAACATCGTTAATCGCTCCTCAGAGCGGTCAGGCAGTTAGGGGACGCTCCCCTCTCTGTCCTTCCGCAGCTTAGTCCCGCAAGCGGGGACCGCTCATTCCAACTGCCGACACCGTCCGGTTCACCTCCGCTCTCGCGGAGACAGAAGTTACTGCTTCCTGCCGCCCGAACGCCGACATCTGCTCAACCCGATGGTGCGAGACGATGTTCCCGCAGGCCAGGCAGTTACCCCCACCATCAGTACGCCGATGGCGAACGTGAGACGGCCTTTCCTGCGTGTCGCCCCCTCCCACTAGGGATGTCTTACCCGTAGGCACTGACACTCCATGCCGGATGCACCAGTTCCCTCCGCTAAGGGCGAACACCCTTGCGTCGTCGCACCCCACGGAACGCCCCCTTTCCCGGCACCCTTCGCACACGCTCCGATACCCAGCGTAACTCTGGGGTCCTTCGCACGGTTGCTCCTGACATGGCCATCGTCCCCCTTCCTCGCCGACCGCTCGACCCGAGCGACGACCCGGGCGCCGTCCCGCGCGATGTTCCGGGCGACATCGCGTGCGACGCGGTGCGGCGGTGGTACGAGAACGATCTCGGCTGGGCGACCGCGCCCGGGACGCCCGTACAACTCCTTACGGGCCTGCGCTTCGATGTGCTCGACGTACCGGCGGAAGCGGGGGTCGCGGCGCTCAGGCATCTGGGGCCGGTGCCCGGTCCGGGTTCGCCGGTGGCGCTGCGCGGCGGGCGGATGCTGCTGCTGGTCGCGGCCGGCTGCGCGGAGGAGTTGCCGGGTCTGCTGGAGTGGCTGGACTGGGGCGGCCTCGACCTGGACCTCACTGCCGTCGGAACGGGCGGTCACATGGTGGCGCCGACGCCTCCGGGCGGGGCCGGAAGGCTCGTGGGCGGACGCGGGGAGGCCGGTTCACAGGGGGCCGCCGACTGGCTGCGGCCCCCCGAGCCGGGGTGCGAGGTGGAACCCTCGCTGCCGAGCATGTCGGCGTTGGGAGGCGGTGGGGTCGCCCCCGACCTCGTGCGAGTGGTGGACACGGTGGCGACGCACTGCCACCGCGTCCGGCTGCGGCGCGCGAGCACCGGGCCGTCGGAATCTCAGCCGTTGGCCTTCTCGTAGGCCTCGCGGATGGAGGCGGGGACGCGGCCGCGGTCGTTGACCTCGTAGCCGTTCTCCTTCGCCCAGGCGCGGATGGCCGCGGTGTCCTGGCTGCCGCCGGTGGCGGCACGGACCTTGCCGCGCCCGCCCGAAGCACGGCCTCCGGTACGTCGGCCACCCTTGACGTAGGCGTCGAGAAGGCCGCGAAGCTTGTCCGCGTTGGCGGTCGTGAGGTCGATCTCGTACGTCTTGCCGTCCAGCGCGAACGTCACGGTCTCGTCCGCCTCGCCGCCGTCGAGGTCGTCGACAAGAAGGACCTGAACCTTCTGTGCCACTGGATTTCCTTTCATCGATAACTTCAGGACCGAGGGCCGCGGCGTGCGCCGCTGTTTCACGTCCCCTGTTATATGCAGTACTGCAGTACGTCGGAAAGCAAACCGCTTTTCCAGGAAAAACACAAACCCCTGGGAGAGACCGAGGAGAGGCTGCGGAGAGGGCGAGGAGCCCGAGGAAGACCGGAAACATGCGCGTTTCGGACATAGGGCACCCGGGCAAGGCGGCCCCGGTGGAATAAGGGGCGAGGTTCCCCGATGAACCTCGAGGTTCCTTGCGGATCCCTGACGATCACAGATGCAGAAGCATCCGGCTGTTGCCCAAGGTGTTCGGTTTCACCCGTTCGAGACCGAGGAACTCAGCGACGCCCTCGTCATAGGAACGCAGCAGCTCCGCGTAGACATCGGTGTCGACCGGAGTCTCCCCGATCTCCACGAAGCCGTGCTTCGCGAAGAACTCGACTTCGAAGGTCAGACAGAAAACCCGGCGAACACCCAGCCAGCGAGCGGTGTGGAGCAACTTCTCCAGCAACTGGTGACCGACCCCGAGGCCCTTGGCGTCCGGGTTCACCGCGAGAGTGCGGACTTCCGCGAGGTCTTCCCACATCACGTGCAGCGCGCCGCAGCCCACGACCTCGGCGTTGTCGTCCCGTTCCGCGACCCAGAACTCCTGGATGTCCTCGTAAAGCGTGACCGTCGCTTTGTCGAGCAGGATGCGGCGCTGGACGAACGAGTCGAGGAGGTGGCGCACGTGCGGGACATCGCTGGTCCGGGCCCGCCTGACGGTGATGGCTTTTGCGGTGACTCCGGGACGCGTTGCTGGCATGAGCGGACGCTATCGCCCGGGGAGATCCGGGGATTCGCCGGGGGTCCCCTGTGTTTCGCCGGACGATTCGGCGGATTCTCCGACGGTTTCAACAGGGGTTTCGACCGGGGCGGCGGGCGCGGCCGGATCCGGTTTGACGGGGTCGGGACCCTGCGCGATGCGCACGGCGTCGGTGAGCGCCTGCCGCTGTTCCTCGCTCATCATCCCGAAGAAGGCGACGAGCGCGGCCGCGGGGTTGTCGCTCTGCGACCAGGCTTCGTTCATCAGTGCGGCCGCGTAGGCGGCGCGGGTGGAGACCGCCTCATAACGATAGGCCCGGCCTTCCGACTCCCGGCGCACCCAGCCCTTCTGGTGGAGATTGTCCAGAACGGTCATCACCGTGGTGTACGCGATGGACCGTTCCTGCTGGAGGTCTTCCAGGACTTCCCGGACGGTCACCGGGCGGTTCCACTTCCACACCCGCGTCATGACCGCGTCTTCGAGTTCTCCCAATGGGCGAGGCACAGTTCCTCACGATATCCGAAGAAATCCCAGGAAACAGAACAAAAAGGGCGTACGACTCGAAAACATACGAGTCGTACGCCGATGAGGTGGGTCGCGTCAGGCGCCGGTGCCCTTGGGGCGGGTGTCGCCGGCCTGGCGGGCGTTCTCCGCGCGGGCCAGTGCCGCGTCGACGACCGCGTCCTCCTTGGCCTTGTTGGGGCCGCCCTGGGTCTTCACGATCACTCTGATGACGGCGATGAACAGCACGGCCATCACGAAGGGGGGCAGCAGCGCGGAGACGTAGTCCATGGGGCCAGGGTAGCCAGGGCTAGACGGCGGCCAGCTGTTGGGGCGGGTTCGTGGGCGGGGCGGCCGGTCGGCGCTTGGGCGGGAAGACCTCGCCGGGGGTGGGGACGGGACGGCGGGCCGGGCTCGGGGCGTCGGGCCGGGGGACCGGGCCCGGC
>NZ_LRTR01000235.1 GCF_001550375.1 Streptomyces europaeiscabiei
TCGGCTCGGCGGGCTCTCCGGCGACGCCGCGCGCGTGTGTGCCCTGTTCCGACAGGCCGCCGGGGAGAGCGGTGAGCCGGAGCCGGGAGCGGCCGGAGCCGGAGCGGGAGGCCGGGACGACCACCACCGATGTGGCCGCGCGCCCCGCGAAGCGGGCGCGCACGTCCTGTTCGGCGAGCGGACGGCAGCGTTCCAGGAGGGCTGCGGCGGCGGGGCTGCCGCGCAGCGCGCGCAGGGCGGCGAGGTCGTCCGGGTGGGGTCGGTACCCGGTGTCCAGGGCCTCCGTGAGGAGTGCGGCGTAGCCCGTGACCGTGCCGGGGAGCGCGGCACGGTAGCGGGCGAGGTCGGCCAGCAGGAAGGCCCTCAGGCGGGCGTCCTCGCGGGTCGCCTCGTCGACGGACTCGGCGAGCCGGAGGCAGTCCTGCACCTCCTCCGCGGAGGCGGGGCTGGGATTGAGGGCGAGGGCGAGGGCACGACGGAGCACACGCAGCTCCTCCGCACCGAACGCCATGCCGCCGCGGGTTCCGTGGGGCGTGGGCATGCGGCGACGATACGCGCTAATCAGACAAAAGAGATGCCCTGACGACGCGTGGCGCCGGGGTTCCACCCGCGTGGACGGTTTTCTTCCGCCCCCGCCGCCCCCGCCCGTCCCATCCTCCAGGGGCTGCGCCCCTTCCACCCCCAGCTGCGGATGGGTGGGCTTGTCGAGCAGTTCCCCGCGCCCCTTTTTTTCAGGGCGCGGGGAACTGCGCGAACGGGGTCCGGGGCGGAGCCCCCGAGGATGGGACGGGCGGGGGCGGGGGCGGAACAAGCCTCACAGGCGCGACACGTTCCGCTCGTACACCAGCCTCAGCCCGATCAGCGTCAGCCACGGCTCGTGCTCGTCGATCACGGAGGACTCGCCGAGGACCATCGGCGCCAGCCCACCCGTAGCGATCACCGTCACTTCCTCGGGGTCGTCGGCGAGTTCGCGGACCATGCGGCTCACGACCCCGTCGACCTGGCCGGCGAACCCGTAGACGATGCCGGACTGCATGGCCTCGACCGTGTTCTTGCCGATCACACTGCGGGGGCGGGCGACCTCGATCTTGCGGAGCTGGGCACCCTTGACGCCGAGGGCCTCGACGGAGATCTCGATGCCGGGTGCGATGACGCCGCCGACGTACTCGCCGCGCGCACTGACCGCGTCGAACGTCGTGGCCGTACCGAAGTCCACGACGACGGCCGGGCCGCCGTACAGCTCGACGGCGGCGACGGCGTTGATGATGCGGTCGGCGCCGACCTCCTTGGGGTTGTCCGTCAGGATCGGGACGCCCGTCTTCACACCGGGCTCGACGAGGACCGCCGGGACGTCGCCGTAGTAGCGGCGGGTCACCTCACGGAGCTCGTGCAGGACGGACGGGACGGTGGCGCAGATCGCGATGCCGTCGATGCCGTCGCCCAGCTCGTCGCCCAGGAGCGGGTGCATGCCCATGAGGCCCTGGAGGAGAACCGCCAGTTCGTCGGCGGTGCGGCGCGCGTCCGTGGAGATGCGCCAGTGTTCGACGATGTCCTCGCCGTCGAACAGACCGAGGACGGTGTGGGTGTTGCCCACGTCGATCGTCAGCAGCATGACCCGTCCCCGCCCTACTCGGCCGCGCGCAGGTCGAGGCCGATGTCCAGGATCGGGGCCGAGTGGGTCAGGGCCCCGACGGCCAGGTAGTCGACGCCCGTGTCCGCGTACGCCTTCGCGTTGGTGAGGGTCAGGCGGCCCGAGGCCTCGAGGGCGGCTCGGCCGGCGACGATCCCCACGGCCTCTTCGCACTCGAGCGGCGTGAAGTTGTCCAGGAGGATCAGGTCGGCGCCCGCGTCGAGGACCTCGCGGAGCTGGTGGAGGGTGTCGACCTCGACCTCGATGGGCACCTCGGGGAACATCTCGCGCACGGCCTTGAAGGCCTGGGCGACACCGCCCGCGGCGACCACGTGGTTGTCCTTGACGAGGGCCGCGTCCGAGAGGGACATGCGGTGGTTGACCCCGCCGCCGCAGCGGACCGCGAACTTCTCCAGGGAGCGCAGCCCCGGCGTCGTCTTCCTGGTGTCGCGCACCTTCGCCTTCGTGCCCTCCAGGGCGTCCGCCCACGCGCGCGTGGCGGTCGCGATGCCGGAGAGGCGGCACAGCAGGTTCAGGGCGCTGCGCTCGGCGGTGAGGAGGTCGCGGGTGGCGCCGGTGACGCTGAGGAGCTTCTGGCCGTCCTCGACGCGGTCGCCGTCGTCGACGTGCCGCTCGACCTCGAACTCGTCGGTGCAGGCCACCGAGAGGACCGCCTCGGCGATCCTGAGGCCCGCCACGACGCCGCCCTCGCGGGCGGTGAAGTCGGCGGTGGCGCGGGCGTCCTCGGGGATGGTCGCGACCGTGGTCACGTCCACGCCGTGGTCGAGGTCCTCCTGGATGGCGACGTTGGCGATGTCCTCGACCTCCACGGGGTCGAGTCCGGCGTCGGCCAGGAGCTGGGCGAGCGCGGGGTCGAGCCCGCACTCCAGGTACTCCTCTTCGGTCAACCCGTCGTCGGCGCCGCAGGCGCAGCCGTCGCCGCAGCCGCCGCCGGAGGCGAGGGGAAGTTCGGGGGTGCTCACGTCTGTCACTGCTCCTGGTGATGCGGCCGGGTCGGGGGGAAGTCTGCGGTATCCGTGGTGTGTACGGCGAGCGTCCGGTCCGGATTCAGCCGTACGACGATGTGGCGGCGCCAGGCGGCGTCGTCGCGCTCGGCGCGGTCCTCGCGCCAGTGGCAGCCGCGGGTCTCCTCGCGCAGCCGGGCGGCGGCGACCAGGACGCGGGCCACGCACAGGAGGTTGGTGGTCTCCCAGGTGTCGACGCCCGGCTCGGCCGTCTTGCCGTGCTCGGCGAGGGCGTCGCGGGCCTGCGCGTGCAGCCGGTCCAGGGCCTCCGCGGCGGTCGCGAGGGAGGCCTCGGAACGCAGGACACCGGCGCCCTCGGTCATGGTCCGCTGGATCGCGAACCGGATCTCCGGATCGAGCAGCGGGTGCGCCGGCTTCTCGGCGTACGGGACGGGCTGGGGCACGGGCGCGTGGAGGCCGTTCCCGGCGTGGGCCGCGGCGATGTCGGCGACGATGCGCTCGGCGTAGACCAGGCCCTCCAGGAGGGAGTTCGAGGCGAGCCGGTTGGCGCCGTGGACGCCGGTGCAGGCGACCTCACCGCAGGCGTAGAGGCCGGGGACGGTGGTCCGGCCCTGGGCGTCGGTGCGGACGCCGCCGGAGGCGTAGTGGGCGGCCGGGGCGACCGGGATGGGCTCGGTGACGGGGTCGAAGCCGTGGGCGCGGCAGGCGGCGAGGATCGTCGGGAAGCGGTGCTCCCACATGTGGGAGCCGAAGTGCCGGGCGTCCAGGTACATGTGCTCGGTGCCCTGTTCCTGCATGCGGCGCATGATGCCCTTGGCGACGATGTCGCGGGGCGCCAGCTCCGCCAGTTCGTGCTGTCCGAGCATGAAGCGGATGCCCTCGGCGTCGACCAGGTGGGCGCCCTCGCCGCGTACCGCCTCGGAGACGAGCGGCTGCTGGCCCTCCGCGTCCGCGCCCAGGAACAGCACGGTCGGGTGGAACTGCACGAATTCGAGGTCGGAGACCTCCGCGCCCGCGCGCAGGGCGAGGGCGACGCCGTCGCCGGTGGAGACGGACGGGTTGGTGGTGGCGGAGAAGACCTGGCCCATGCCGCCGGTGGCGAGGACCACGGCGGGGGCGTGGACGGCTCCCACGCCGTCGTGCTGGCCCTCGCCCATGACATGCAGGGTGACACCGGCGGTGCGGCCGTCGGCGTCCGTCAGGAGGTCCAGGACGAGCGCGTTCTCGACCGTGCGCAGCCCGCGCGCGCGTACGGCCTCGACGAGGGCCCGGGAGATCTCGGCGCCGGTCGCGTCGCCGCCCGCGTGGGCGATGCGGCGGCGGTGGTGGCCGCCGTCGCGGGTCAGCTCCAGGCCGCCCTCCTCCGACTCGTCGAAGTGGGCGCCGGTCTCGATCAGGCGGCGTACGGCGTCGGGGCCCTCGGTGACGAGGAGCCGTACGGCCTCCTCGTCGCACAGGCCCGCGCCGGCCACCAGGGTGTCGTCCTGGTGCTGCTCGGGGGTGTCGCCCTCGCCGAGGGCGGCGGCGATGCCGCCCTGGGCCCAGCGGGTGGAGCCGTCGTCGAGGCGGGCCTTGGTGACGACGACCGTACGGAGGCCGGCGGCCTCGCAGCGCAGCGCGGCGGTGAGGCCGGCGACGCCGGAGCCGACGACCACGACGTCGGCGGCGACGGACCATCCCGGGGCGGGCGCGTGCAGTCGTATGCCTGTGGTGGTCACGAGGCGGCTCCGAAGGTCAGGGGGATGTTGTCGATCAGCCGGGTCGTCCCCACCCGGGCCGCGACGGCGAGGACGGCTTCACCGGTGAAGCCGTCGGGGATGTCGGTGAAGTCGGACGGGTCGACCAGAGCCAGGTAGTCCAGGGCGAGCGGCGGCTGCATGCGCAGGGCCTCGTCGAGGACCAGGCGGGCTGCGCCGCGGACGGCGGCCGGGCCGCCGGGGGCGGCCTTGGACATGGC
>NZ_LRTR01000236.1 GCF_001550375.1 Streptomyces europaeiscabiei
CGCCAGCGCGGGGCCGACGCGCCCGGCGCCCACGACACCGACGGCGAGCCGCGCGGGGCGGTCCTTCGGCTCTGGTTGCTGGAATGTACTCACTCGGTGGTGGCCTTCCCGTTCCAGTCCGCTCTGGGTACCGGACGATTTCTCGTCATGTTAACGCGATTGGTTCGAGGGGCGTCCGGTTGTCCACAGGCTGTGGGCGGTCGCGAGCCGTCACGAGCCGTTTCCGCAGGTCGCCTCCACGGGTGGGGGGCGAGGGCCGGGAGCGCGGTCCGAGAGCACGGACACCGGTGCGAAAACCCGGTGCCGGGTGGGACGGGCCGGGGGATGATCCCGGGATGAGCGAGATGGCGGAGACGGCGCAGACGACTGGGTCGGCGGAGACGGCGCAGACCACCGCGGAACAGGCGGCCACCGAGGAGTCCCCGGCGGTTCTGCGGTACAAACGGCGGCAGGCCGCCCATCGGGCGGCCGAGCGGGTGCTGTCGCGGACCAGCGCGCTGGCGACGCTCCGGGAGCGGCTGGCGCTGCTGGACGCGGCCGGGGACGTGTACGACCTGGACGAGACGGCGGACATGTACGGCAACGGGGTCGTCGAGGCCCTGGAGAAGCGGACCGCCGCGCTGCTCGGCATGGAGGCCGCCGCGTTCTTCCCGACCGGCACGATGGCCCAGCAGGTGGCCCTGCGCTGCTGGGCGGCCCGCACCGGGAACCCGACCGTCGCCCTGCACGCGCTCGCCCACCCCGAGATGTATGAGCGGCATGCGTTCAGCCAGGTCAGCGGGTTGCGCCCGGTCCGGCTGACGAGCGAGCCGCGGCTGCCGACCGCCGACGAGGTCCGCGGTCTCGACGAGCCCTTCGGGGCGCTGATGCTCGAACTGCCCCTCAGGGAGGCCGGCTTCGTGCTGCCCTCCTGGGAGGAGCTGACGGAGCTCACCGAGGCGGCGCGCGAGCGGGACGCGGTGGTCCACTTCGACGGGGCCCGCCTGTGGGAGGCCGCGACCCACTTCGGCCGCCCCGTGGACGAGATCGCGGCCCTCGCCGACAGCGTCTACGTGTCGTACTACAAGTCCCTCGGCGCCTACGGCGGTGCCGCGATCGCCGGCCCCAGGACCCTCATCGACGAGGCGAAGGCCTGGCGGCACCGGTACGGCGGCCAGCTCTTCCAGCAGTTCCCCACCGCGCTGTCGGCCCTCGTCGGCCTGGAGCGCGAGCTGCCCCGGCTGCCGGAGTACGTCCGCCACGCGCGCGTGGTCGCCGCCGCGCTGCGCGAGGGGTTCGCGGCGGCGGGGGTGCCGTGGGCCCGTGTGCACCCCGAGGAGCCCCACACCAACGAGTTCCAGGTCTGGCTGCCGTACGAGGTCGACGTCGTCGCGGAGGCCGCCGTCCGCCAGGGCGAGCAGACGGCCGCGCTGCTGTTCGCCCGCCCTTGGGACCGCGGTGGGCCGGGGCTGGCCGTCACGGAGATCGAGGTACGGGCCGCCGCGCTGGAGTGGACGGCGGCGGACGTGCACAGGGCCGTGGCGGACTTCGTGGCTCTGGTGGAGAAGGTCGCGGGCGAATAGGCGCGGGGGGGCGTTGTCAGTGGTCGGATGCACCATGTGGTCATGAGCGTGCGCATCGGCATCACCGGACTGCGGCGGGAGAGGGTGGCCGTCGTGCCCTCGCCACTGGCCGAGCTGGGCATGGCGCTGCACGTGCTGTCCGAGCCGGGCCACCATCCGGGGCTGCGGGGCTGGGCGACGGGGGTGACCGCCCGGCTCGACGCGCATCTCGCCGACCGGCTGTCCGAAGCGGACTTCCTGTGGCGCACGTCGTTCTCGGACCTGTTCATGCCGTTCGCCGGGATCCCGGGCCGGGACACCCTCCCGGGTGCGACGCTCGCCGACGACCTCGATCTGCTGGACAAGCTGACGGACGACCAGTTCGTCGACGCCGGGCTGGAGTTCGTCTGCACCCCCGGTTACGCGTACGACTCGCAGCGGCCCGGTGCGCTGTCCGACGCGGAGATGCGGCGGCGCGCCCTGGAGCTTGCCGCCGCGCGCGGCCCGCAGCAACTGCGGTTCGCCCGGCGGCTGCTGGAGGATCCGCCCGGCGTGCGGGCCTGGCTGCGGCAGTTCCTGGAGGACTGCGACGAGGCCTTCTTCGCCGAGACCTGGTCCCGGCTGTGCCACCCGCTCGCGGCGGACGCCCGCCACAAGACGGAGCTGCTGCGCCACAGGGGCCTGGCCGAGGCGCTGGCCGCCGTGTCGCCCTCGATGGCCCTGGACGGCGTCGGGAGCGCGGCGGAGCGGATCGTCGTGGACAAGCTGGTCGAGGGCCGTACGCACACCGGCGACGGCGGCCTGCTGCTCGTGCCGACCAGCCTGGGGCGGCCCCATCTCACCGTCCTGCACCGGTTCGGCTGGCAGCCGGTGATCCAGTACCCCGTGAGCGCGGCCGAGCCCGCCGCCCCGCTCTCCGTCGAGCAGCTGGCCCTGCGCATGACCGCGCTGTCCCACCCCGTCCGCATGCGCCTGTGCCGCAATCTGGCCCGCAGCGCGAACACCACGGGCGAGCTGGCCCAGATGCTGGGCATGACACCGCCGGAGATATCCCGCCATCTGTCCGTCCTCAAGAAGGCGGGCCTCCTGACGACCCGCCGACGGGGGCGGTACGTGCTGCACCAGCTGGACGTGACGGTGGTGGCCCGCCTGGGGAGCGACGTCCTGGAAGGGTTGCTCAGGTAGGGCCGACGACCGGGACAGGGACCGGTATCGCGGCCGAGTTCGGTGTCCTCGTACTCGATGTTGACGTCAGTCGAACCGGATGTGCCGGGCGCCGACCGCCGCCTGTCGCAGCCGGGTCCGCAGGGCGCCCTCGTGGTTCGGCCTGAGCCGGAGGCCGGCCAGGGCGGCGATGCGGTCGGCGGTCCTCGGGACGGTCGTGCGGTCGGTCCACAGGTGCTCGGCGAACTCCGGTTCGCGCAGCCGTTCCAGGCAGTGGTCGAGCTGTCCGACGGCCCAGCTCTCCCGGCGGAGCGGGGCGTTCTTCCCGGCGACGTACTGGAGAAGATGCCCGAAGCCGCGTTCACGGAGCCGCTTCAGCACGGTCTCGCGCTGGGCGAGGAGCGTGAAGTGGCGTACCTCGTGGCCGAGTTCGCGCAGGCGGCCGACGGTTTCCGCGAAATGGACGGGGCTGGTGACCGTCATGGGGGCGATCACCACACCGTCCCGCTCGGTGAGGGCGAGGTCCAGGACCTCGACCACGCCCTGCCGCCAGGCGGCCAGGTCCTTGAAGTCCGCGCGCAGTTCGGGCGGCAGCATCCGGTGGAGACCGAAGCCGACGTGCTCGGGATCGCAGACGACGCTGCCCGGAAGCCGCCGCCGAAGCTCGTGCGCGGTCTGTGTCTTGCCGCCCCCGAAAGGGCCGTTGATCCACAAGAGCATGCGCGCACCCTGGTGCGCGGTGATCACGCCAGGGTCACGCTCTCCAGCGGCCGGGCTTCCTGTGGCTCGGCCGGGACCGGCGGGCTCCGGGGTCCTCAACCCTGTCCGCCGCCCGCCCGTACCAACCCCGTCTCGTACGCCAGGACGACCACCTGGACGCGGTCGCGGAGGCCCAGCTTGGTGAGGATGCGGCCGACGTGGGTCTTGACCGTGGCCTCGGAGAGGACGAGGCGGGCGGCGATCTCGCCGTTGGAGAGGCCCTGGGCGACGAGGATCATGACCTCGCGTTCGCGTTCGGTGAGCCGCTCCAGCTCCTTGTGATGGGGTTGCGTTCCGGTGCTCGGGAGCATCGGGGCGAACCGGTCGAGCAGGCGCCGTGTGGTGGAGGGCGCGACCACCGCGTCGCCGCTGTGCACGGCACGGATCGCGGCCAGCAGCTCGCCGGGCGGCACATCCTTGAGCATGAAGCCGGAGGCACCCGCCTTCAACCCGGAGAAGGCGTACTCGTCGAGGTCGAAGGTGGTCAGGATGAGCACCTTCGGCGGGTTCGGGTCGGCGCAGATGCGGCGGGTGGCCTCGACGCCGTCCAGCTTCGGCATCCGGACGTCCATGAGGACCACGTCCACGTCGGTCGCCCGTACGACCTGCAGGGCCTCGACACCGTCGCCCGCCTCCGCCACGACCTCCATGTCCGGCTGGGCCGCCAGCACCATCCGGAACCCGGTGCGCAGCAGCACCTGGTCGTCGACGAGCATTACGCGGATCGCCATCGGGTCCTCTTCCGTGTCTACAGCAGGTCTACAGGTGCCAGCGAGTGGCATGCCCGTGTCAGTGTGCGGGCTTCAGGGGCAGCAGCGCGCTGATCCGGAATCCGCCGCCGGGGCGGGGGCCCGCGTCCAGCGTGCCGCCGACCATACCGACGCGCTCGCGCATACCGATGAGGCCGTGCCCCTGACCGTCGGCGCCGCCCTCCTCGTACAGCTCGTGGGGCGCCCCCTTGCCGTCGTCCTCGACGAGCAGACCGAGGCCGTCGTCGAAGTAGACCAGCCGGACGCTCGCACCGGTGTTCGGGCCGCCGTGCTTGCGGGTGTTGGTGAGGGCCTCCTGGACGATGCGGTACGCCGTCAGCTCCACACCGCTGGGCAGCGGGCGCGGGGTGCCCTCGATCTTGAAGTCGACGGGCAGGCCGGCCACCCGGCACTGCTCGACGAGGTCGTCGATCTGCTCGACATCGGGCTGGGGGACGTACTCGCCGACCTCCTTGTGCTCACCGGTGCGCAGCACGCCGAGCAGGCGGCGCATCTCGGCGAGGGCCTGCCGGCCGGTGGAGGAGATGGTCTCCAGAGCCTTCTTCGCCTGGTCGGGGGCGGCGTCGAGGACGTAGGCGGCGCCGTCGGCCTGGACGACCATGACGGAGACGTTGTGCGCTACGACGTCGTGCAGTTCCCGGGCGATCCGGGCGCGCTCGGCGGCGACCGCGACCTTGGCCTGTGCCTCGCGCTCCTTCTCCAGCCGGGCGGCGCGCTCCTCCAACTGCGCGAAGTACGCGCGGCGGGTGCGCAGGGAGTCTCCGAGCACCCAGGCCAGGGCGAACGGCACGGTCAGGACCACCGCGAGCACCGCGTTGCCCAGCGTGCTCGTCTGCTGCTCGGTCCAGCGCAGCTGCGCCAGCGACGCCGCGCAGAGGCCGCCGCCCAGGGCGAACCAGGAGGCCCAGCGGGCGCCGTTCGCCGCGACCGTGTAGATGACCACGAGCATCGCGAAGTCGGCCGGGATTCTCGGCACGTCGAGGATCAGCTGCGCGAAGCCCGCCGCGGCGGCCAGCATCAGCATCTTCTCGGGCATGCGGCGCCGCAGGGCGATCGACAGGCACAGGGCGAGCGAGATCACCGCGAACGCGGTCTCGTTCATGCCGTCCGCATAGTTTCGGTCGATCGCTCCGCTGACCAGGGTCGTCCCGAGCAGGACGACGGCCCAGAAGCTGTCGACCCATGTCGGATGTCGGCGGAAGAAGTCATAGAGGCGCTGCACGTGACCCAGCGTAGGGATGCGCGCGGTGTGCCGGGGTCAACCGGAGGGTCGATCCGTGACCGGGCCACGTACTCCCCAAGGTGGAGGTCGTGTTACCCGTTCCGCTTAGCCTGACGTGATGATGGATCGCCCAACAGCTCGGGAGGACCTCTCGTCGTGCGACTGCGGGTCGTCCGCGGCCGGCCGCGCCCCCGGTGAAGCGCGGCCCTGGCGCTGCTGGCGCGCGGCGACCCATGAGGCCCTGTACGGGCCCGGCGGCTTCTACCTGCGGCCGGAGGGGCCCGCCGGGCATTTCCGGACCTCCGTGCACGCGTCCTCGCTCTTCGCCTCGGCCGTGGCGCGGTTGCTGTGCCGGGTGGACGAGGCGTTGGGACGGCCGGACGGGCTGGGGTTCGTGGACATGGCCGCCGGGCGGGGCGAACTGGTGAGCGGGGTACTGGCCGCGCTCCCCTCCGGTGTGGCGAAGCGCACGCGCGCGTACGCCGTCGAACTCGCCGACCGGCCCGTCGGCCTCGACGACCGCGTCGAGTGGGTCGCGGCCGCGCCGGAGGGAATCACCGGGCTGCTGTTCGCCAACGAGTGGCTGGACAACGTGCCCGTGGAGGTCGTCGAGGTGGACGCGGCGGGCGCGGCGCGGCTGGTGCTCGTACGGGAGGACGGGAGCGAGCTGCTCGGGGAGCCCGTCGGCGGGGAGGACGCCCGGTGGCTGGACCGGTGGTGGCCGCTGGACCCTCAGGAGGGGCGGCGGGCCGAGATCGGGCTGCCCCGGGACCACGCGTGGGCCGCCGCCGT
>NZ_LRTR01000237.1 GCF_001550375.1 Streptomyces europaeiscabiei
CGATGCCGCCGAGGTGACCGCGCCGGGCGGGCTGGGCGACTTCGGATGGCTGGTCCAGCCGGTCGGCGTCCCGGACCCGCTCGGCGACCGCGGCTGACACCGCCGGGCGGCGGTCCCTACTTGTCGATGTCCCCCACCACGAAGAACAGCGACCCCAGGATCGCCACCATGTCGGCCACCAGGGTTCCCGGCAGCAGTTCGGTGAGGGCCTGGATGTTGTTGTACGAGGCGGAGCGGAGCTTCAGGCGGTACGGGGTCTTCTCGCCCTTGCTGACGAGGTAGTAGCCGTTGATGCCGAGGGGGTTCTCGGTCCAGGCGTAGGTGTGACCCTCGGGGGCCTTGAGGACCTTGGGGAGGCGCTGGTTGATCGGGCCGGGCGGGAGGTCGGCGAGGCGGTCGAGGCAGGCGTCGGCGAGGGCGAGGGCGTTGTGGGTCTGCTCCAGCAGGCACTCGAAGCGGGCGAGGCAGTCGCCCTCGTCACGGGTGACGACCTTCAGGACGTCCTGGAGGTCGCCGTACGCGAGGTACGGCTCGTCGCGCCGCAGGTCGAAGTCGACGCCCGAGGCGCGGGCGATCGGGCCGCTGACGCCGTACGCGTGCACGGCCTCCGGGGAGAGGACGCCCACGTCCCGGGTACGGCCCCGGAAGATCTCGTTGCCGAGGACCAGGTCGTCGAAGACGCCCATGCGGGAGCGGACGTCCGCGACCGCCGTCCGCGCGCGTGAGGTCCAGCCCGCCGGGAGGTCCTCCTTGAGGCCTCCGACGCGGTTGAACATGTAGTGCATGCGCCCGCCGGAGATCTCCTCCATGACGTTCTGGAGCTCCTCGCGCTCCCGGAAGGCATAGAAGACCGGGGTGATACCGCCCAGCTCCAGCGGGTACGAGCCGAGGAACATCAGGTGGTTCAGGACCCGGTTCAGCTCGGCGAGGAGCGTGCGCATCCAGACCGCGCGCTCGGGGACCTCCATGCCGAGCATGCGTTCGACGCCGAGGACGACGCCGAGCTCGTTGGAGAAGGCGGAGAGCCAGTCGTGGCGGTTGGCGAGCATGATGATCTGGCGATAGTCGCGCGCCTCGAAGAGCTTCTCCGCGCCCCGGTGCATATAGCCGATGACCGGTTCGGCGTGCCGGATGCGCTCTCCGTCGAGGACGAGCCGCAGCCGCAGCACACCATGGGTGGACGGATGCTGCGGGCCGATGTTGAGCACCATGTCCGTGCTCTCGGCGGCACCGCCGATACCGACCGTCGTCTCTCGGGTCTCCGTCGGGGGAGTCATGAACACAGTCTGTCGTACGTACGCTGACGGGATGGAGACGGGGACCTTGGAGGACGGCGCCGAGCGCGCGGAGGGTGAACCGGTCTGGACGGGACTGCCGCCCGGACTGTTGCGGATGAGACGGTTGTTGCTGGTGGTGTGGCTGGGGCCGATAACCGTCGGTACGGCCGTGCTGCTGGGCTGGCTGGCGGGCATGGCCTGGGCGGCGTTCGCGCTGCTGCCGCTGGGCCTGCTGCTGTGGGGCTGGCCGATGCTGGGCCGCAACTGGCGGTCCTGGCGGTATGCCGAGCGGGCGGACGACCTGCTGATCAGCCGGGGTGTGCTCTGGCGTGAGGAGACCGTGGTGCCGTACGGGCGCATGCAGCTGGTCGAGGTGACCTCCGGGCCCGTGGAGCGCCACTTCAACCTGGCGAGCGTGCAGCTCCACACGGCCGCGGCCGCCACGGACGCGCGCATCCCGGGCCTCGACCCGGCCGAGGCCGAACGCCTCCGCGACCACCTCACCCAACTGGGCGAGGCCCGATCGGCAGGGCTGTGAGGGTGGCCCAGGACGCGGACGACGCGGTACGGGCGGAGCGGCCGGAGGATGGTGCCGAGCGCGAGCCGGACCCCGTGGCGGTGAACGGGCCGGGTGAAGCGCCCGAGGCCGGGGACAGGCCTCGCGAGGCGGTGGAGGCAGGGGCCGGGGACGAAGGCAGGGCGGGCGGGAAGCCGGTCGTCGAGCAGCGGCTGCATCCGGTGACGCCGTTGCGGCGGGCCTGGGCGCCGGTGGCGGTGCTGATCGGGTGGGCCGTGCACGATCCGGACGGGGCCCAGCGCAACCTGATGCGGCTCGACACGACGACCCTGCTGATCGGGCTCGGGGTGTTCATCCCGGCCGCCGCCCTCTACGGCTTCCTGACCTGGTGGTTCACCCACTTCGCCGTGACCGACAGCGAACTGCGCATCCGTACCGGCCTGTTGTTCCGCCGCACCGCCCACATCCGCCTCGAACGCATTCAGGCCATCGACGTCACCCGCCCGCTGCTGGCCCGGATCGCGGGCGTCGCCAAACTCAGACTCGACGTCGTCGGCACCGACAAGAAGGACGAGCTGGCCTACCTCGGCGAGGCGCACGCCGGTGCCCTGCGGGCCGAACTCCTCGCCCGCGCCGCCGGTTTCGCGCCGGAGACCGCGCACGAGGTCGGCGAGGCGCCCGTACGGGAGCTGCTGAAGGTCCCGGCGGGGGCGCTGGCCGTGTCCCTCGTCCTGACCGGCGCCACCTGGGCATCCCTGGTGGCCGCGGTCGTCGTGCCGTCCGTGCTGTGGTTCGCCACGGAGAGTGTGTGGACCGTCCTCGCGTCCGCGCTGCCGCTCCTCGGCGCGGCCGGGGCGAGCAGTGTCGGACGGTTCGTCGGAGAGTACGACTGGACGGTCGGCGACTCCCCCGACGGGCTCCGCATCGACCACGGGCTCCTCGACCGGGCCCACGAGACGGTCCCGCCCGGCCGCGTGCAGACCGTACGCATCGTCGAACCGCTGCTGTGGCGGCGCCGCGGGTGGGTCCGGGTCGAGCTGGACGTGGCCGGCTCCTCGAACTCCGTCCTGGTGCCGGTCGCGCCGCGCGAGGTGGCCGAGGCCGTGATAGCGCGGGTGCTGCCGGGGGTGAGCGTGCCGGACGCGGCGGCGCTCGTACGGCCGCCCGGCCGGGCACGGTGGTGCCTGCCGATGTGGTGGCGGGGGTACGGGCTGGCCGTCGGCGACACGGTGTTCGCGGCGCGGCACGGGCTGCTGCGGCGCCGGCTCGACCTCGTGCCGCACGCGAAGGTGCAGAGCGTACGGCTGTCGCAGGGGCCCTGGGAGCGGTACAAGGGGCTCGCCGACGTCCACGTCGACACCGGCGCCAACAAGACCGTGACCGCGCGGTTGCGGGACGCGGGTGAGGCGGCGGAGCTGTTGCGGGCGCAGGCGGAACGGTCGCGGACGGGGCGGCGGGAGGCTCTGCCGGATCGGTGGATGGGGTAGCGCCGGGCGCGGGCGACGGTCGTGCGTGGGGCGCCCCGTGGCTCCGGCTGGGCGGGGGTGGGTTCACACGCACCGGCGCTTGCCGGGTGCCTGCGCGCCCTCTGCCCCATCGCCCCGGCGGCACGATGGCCCGCGGCCGGGTACAGGTGGGCGCTGGCGGTGGGCCAGGGCGCCCGGCGGCTAGGACGCTGCCGTGCGCAGGCCCTGTACGTCGATCTGTTCTGTTTCGTCGTGGGCCGTGAGGTCGATGACCTGGCCGATGCCACGGGTCGCCTCGTCGGCGAGCTTGAACTGGGCCTCGGACTCGGCCTTGTGGAGCGCGAGGGCCTCCTGGCCGACCACGTCGGCGAGGTCCTCGTTCTGCATCGCCTCCAGGGCGTCCGCACCGTTCTGCGTACCGAAGAAGTCGAACCCGCCCTCGACGGCCGCCCGCCGCTGCGGCGCGGCCGGAACCACGGCCACGGCGGTGGGCACCGTGAAGTGACCGGCCGGCGGAAGGGCGGGCAGCATCGGCGGAGCGGCCGGCTCCGCCTGCTGCACGTGCCCGACTCGCCCCGACGGCTCCACCCGCGTCAGCTCACCCGCACCCGTCGACAGCGCCGGAGCGGAAACCACGGGTACGGGCGAGGCGGCCGCGCGCTCATGCCCGCGGACCGCCACGGACTTCCCCGCGGCCCCGTCCTCCTCGGCGGTGAGCACCGGAACCGGCTCCTCCGCCGCCTGCGCGGAACGTCCCTGCCGGGTGCCCCCGTCGGTCGGCCCGTCCGGGTCGCCCTTGGGGGAAGGGCCCTTGGGGGAGCCCTCCTTCGGCGCCTGCCCCTTGGCGGGCTCGGCCGGGGCGGGCTCGTCGCCCGTCGCGTCGCCCGTCGCGTCGCCCTTCGCGTCGCCCTTCGCGTCGCCCGTCGCGTCGCCCGCCTCCTCGGTCTGTACGTCGGCGGAGTCGGCAACGGCGTGGCCGGCGGACTCGGCCCTGACCTCGGAGGCGTTCTCTCCTTCGGTACCGGGGCCTTCGGACTCGACACCGGCCTCCGCGGCGGCATCGGCCTCCGCGGCGTCGCCACGAGCGTCCGCCTCGGCACCGGCCTCGGGCTCGGGCTCGGGCTCGGGCTCGGGCTCGGGCTCGGGCTCGGGCTCGGGCTCGGACCCGGGCTCGGGCTCGAACCCGGGCGCGGGCTCGAACCCGGGCGCGGTAGCGGTGGCGGACACGGTCTCCGTCTCGGATCCAGCCTCGGACCCGCCCGCAGTCACGGACTCGCCGCCGACCTCAACCGCAGGCGCGGCCCCATCCTCAGCCACAGCAACAGCCTCGGTGTCGGTGTCGGTGTCGGTGTCGACCACTCCGTCGGCGTCGGCCTCAGCAGCACCCTCGCTCGCGGCCCCGATCCCGGCCTGGGCCTCGGCCCCTGCCTCGACCCCGGTCCCGACCCCGGCTTCCGTCTCGGCCTCCGCGTCGCCCGAACCCTTCACCGAGCCCCGCTGGGTGATGATCCGGTCCAACGCCGAGTTCGCGCGCAGGAAGAGCGCGGAACCGGACGGCGAGAACACCGCGGGGCCCGACTCCTTCGCCCCGGAGCCGTCCCCGTCCACGTCGGCCCCGGCCTCCGCTTCGGCGCCGTCGTCGACACCACCCTCGGCAGCGACAGCGGCATCCGCACCCGCTTCGGCCGAGGGAGCCACAGCCCTGCCCTTCGGTGCCTGAGCCGACCTCGCCGCCGTCGCCGCGGCCTTGGAGGCCGTCTCCCACGAAGCCCAGGGCGCCCCCGCCGCCGGAACCCCCTGCGGCGGCACCGGGGAAGCCTGAACCGCCGTGGTGGCCTCGTCGCCCTCGCCCGAGTCCTCGCCCGCACCGGCCGCCGGCAGCTCCGGCGCCTCCTCCGGAGCGATCGCCTCGATCTCCAGCAGGCGGCGGCCCTCAAGGGCACTGGCCCGCTCGGTCTCGGCGGTGGCGTAGCGGCGCAGCAGCGCGGCGTGCTCGTTGCGGAGGCCCGCGAGTTCGGTGCGCTTGGCGCGAAGCTTGTGCTCCAGCTTGGTGCGCAGCTCGCGCGACTCGTCGAGGTCGGTCTCCAGTTCGGCGGCCTTCTCCTCGTGACGCCACTCGTCGCTCGCCCGCGCGCGCGTGAGGTCGGCGACGCGCTTGCCCGCCTCGACGTCCCAACGGCGCATGACCGCCGCGCCCACGGCTGCGGTCGCCGCCGCGACGGCGGCGGTGACCCGCAGCACCGACGGCTCGGAGAACAGCCAGGGCCCGAGGGCGCAGACGAGCGAAACGCCTGCGATCGCCGTGGGGGGCAGCAGCCTGTGCAGAGGCGGTGAATGGCGGTGACGTCCACGTGGCATGGCCAGAAACTTACCGCGCGTAGGCGAATGATGGAGCCCCGGGCCGTAAAAACTCAGCCGTCCCTCTCAGCTCTCACAAGCCCTCACAAGCTCCCTCACCGCCGGTGCACCAATGCGCTCACCGGCGACTCCTCTACTGGATCAACCCGAGGGAATCCAGATACGCCTTGGCCACATCTGCCTCATTCCCCCGGCCGGGGAATTCCTCGGAATGCCGACCCGCGCCGACTCCAGCCGCCATACCCCTCAGCGGCCGCCCCGAGCCACCCCTCAGCGGCCGCCCCGAGCCGCCCTTCAGCGGTCGCTCAACCGCCCGCTGATCCACTGCAGGGTCGCCGGGATCTCCCGCCGCCACGTGTTGAAGTTGTGCCCGCCACTGTCGAGGATGATCGACGAGATCCGCGTCGGCTGCTTCTTCTTCACCTGCTCGATGAACTTCAGCGTGGCCTTGTAGTTGGCCTCTCCCTGTTTGCTGCTGGTGACCAGCAGAGAGGTGTCCGGCGCCGGTCGGTGCTTCAGATACCAGAAGAGGTCCGCCTCGTTCCGCAGCGTCTTGTTCCCCTGGAAGAGATCACCGGTGGTCGCGTCGGCAGGCGCCTTGTAGTACGGCGAGAGACCCGCACCTGCGGCATACACCCGAGGGTGGTGCATGGCGAGTTTCAGTGCGCAGTAGCCGCCGGTCGAGTCGCCGATGATCCCCCAACTCCCGGGCTTCTTCCCGACCCTGTAGTGGTGGCCGACCGCGTCCGGCAGGTCCTCGGCGAAGAACGACTCGGCCCGCGGTCCGCCGGGGACGTCCACGCACTCGGTGTCGCGCGGCGGCGCCACGGTGGGCCGCAGCATGACCAGGATCATCGGCTGCGCCTTGCCGTCGCGGGCCAGCCTGTGGGCCGTCTGCGGAAAGTGGAGGCCCTTGACGAGCGCCTCGGCGGTGCCCGGGTAGCCGGTGAGGACGACGGCGGCGGGGAAGGTCCGGGTGCGGTACTCGGGCCGGAAGTACTCCGGCGGCAGATACACGTACGCCGGACTCGCGATCCGGGTCGTACGGCCGACGATCTCGACCTTCTGGATCTGGCCGCCGACCTGGGGGCGGGCGCCCCCGGACACGTTCACCTGCTGGGTGTCGACGACCCGCAACGGCCCGCCGGTGTCGGCGCCGTCGTGGTCGACGACCACACCCTGGCCGTTCTCCCGGCCGAAGAGGTCGGCCCAGCTGGCGTAGAACCCGAAGGCCTGGTTCGCGACGAGGCCGACCGAGGCGAAGAGGGCGACCTGCGTGGCCAGCAGGACGGCGATCCGGCCGCCGACCGCCCGCCAGCCGCGGCGTGCCAGCCGCGGCCACAGCCCCACCGTGCCGACGAACAGCAGCACGGCGGACAGAACCGCCAGCACCAGCACCTTGTTGCTCGTAAGACCCATCGGGTTGTCCCCCGCCGCCCTTTCTTTGCTTGTCTTTCCTTGTCCTTTGGTTCAGCTTTCCGGTGGAGAGTGAACCTCCCTCGCCAAGGCACCGTCCTAGAGGGCGCAATGTCGCCGGATGCCGGAAAAGGCGCCGGATCCAAGCTCACTCGCGGAACAACGGGATGCGATGTCTGTCAGGACAGATGGTGAAATGTCGGGCGGGGTTCCGGTCCGGTCGGACCGGCTCCCGACGAGCGCCGTCGGGCGCGGATACGGCGCCGTGCGCGGCGCACTGCGCGGGCCGCGCCCCGAGGCCGTGCCCGCCCTGGTCGCCAGGGCCTGCATGCTCGTCGGGCTCGTGGACGTCGCCGCGGGCGTGTTCCCTCGCTTCCGGAACAGCCGTATGCACACGCTGGCCGAGGTGCTCCCGGGCGCACTCGGCCCGTTCGCGGCGGCCCTCTCACTGAGCGCGGGCGTCCTGCTGCTCCTGCTCGCCCACGGCCTGCGCCGCCGAAAACGGCGGGCCTGGCGCGCGGCCGTGATCCTGCTGCCGGCCGGGGCGATCGCCCAGTTCACCTACCGTCACTCGCTCGTCGGTGTCCTCGTCTCGCTCGCGCTGCTCATTCCGCTGCTGCGCCACCGCGACGAGTTCCGCGCCCTGCCCGACCCGACCAGCCGCTGGCGGGCGCTCGCCAACTTCGTGCTGATGGGCGCCGGTTCGCTGCTCCTCGGCCTGCTCGTCGTCAGCGCCCATCCCGGGCGTATGGTCGGCGACCCCAGCCTCGCCGACCGGCTCGAACACGTCATCTACGGCCTGTTCGGCTTCGAGGGCCCGGTCGACTACGCCGGCAACACGTCCTGGACGGTGGCCTTCTCGCTCGGCGCCCTCGGTCTGCTGACCGCCATCACCACCATCTACCTGGCCTTCCGCCCCGAACACCCGGCGGCCCGCCTCACGGACGACGACGAGGCACGGCTGCGCGCCCTGCTGGACAGGCACGGCGGCCGCGACTCCCTCGGCCACTTCGCGCTCCGCCGCGACAAGGCGGTCGTCTTCTCCCCGAGCGGCAAGGCGGCGGTCACCTACCGCGTCGTCTCCGGTGTGATGCTGGCCAGCGGCGACCCGATCGGCGACGTCGAGGCCTGGCCCGGCGCGATCGAGCGCTTCATGGACGAGGCGAAGGCCCACTCCTGGACCCCGGCCGTCATGGGCTGCTCGGAGACGGGCGCCGAGGTATGGACCCGCGAGACCGGCCTCGACGCCCTGGAACTGGGCGACGAGGCGGTGGTGGACGTCGCGGATTTCTCCCTCGCCGGACGCGCGATGCGCAACGTGCGTCAAATGGTGAAGCGCATCGAGCGGCTCGGTTACGAGACCCGGGTCCGGCGCGTCCGTGACCTCGGTGAGGCGGAGCTGGACCGGATCCGCCGCGCCGCCGAGGACTGGCGCGGCACCGACACCGAGCGCGGCTTCTCCATGGCGCTCGGCCGCGTCGGCGACCCGGCCGACGGGGACTGCCTCATCGCCACCGCCCACAAGGCCGACGAGGTCCCGGGGGCGTACGGCGACCTGAAGGCCGTACTCCACTTCGTGCCCTGGGGCCCCGACGGCGCCTCCCTGGACCTGATGCGCCGCGACCGCGCGGCGGACCCCGGCATGAACGAACTCCTCATCGTCGCGGCCCTCCAGGCGGCCCCCCGCCTGGGCGTCAGGCAGGTCTCCCTGAACTTCGCGATGTTCCGCGCGGCCCTGGCGCGCGGCGAGAAGATCGGCGCGGGACCGGTACTGCGCGCCTGGCGCGGACTGCTGGTCTTCCTCTCCCGCTGGTTCCAGATCGAGTCGCTGTACAAGTTCAACGCGAAGTTCCGCCCGCGATGGGAACCGCGCTTCGTCGTCTACGCCACCTCCCGCGACCTGCCCCGCATCGGCTTCGCCGCGATGCAGGCCGAGGGCTTCGTCAACCTCGCCCTGCCCCGCCTCCTGAGGCGCCGTGCCAAGGCCCCGGCGCCGTGCGCCCATCGGGCGGCGGAGCGAAGCATGACCGAACAGGACGTGCGCGCGGCCTAGGAGGCTCATGAAGATCTCGGAGAGGGCCTGCCCGAGCACGCCGCCACCGCTGGGAGCCGGCCTGGGCGAGGCCCCGGCCGCCCTCGCGCCCCGGGGCTCCGGCTCGGGTGATGGCCCGCGGCGCCGGGGGCCTAGGCTTGACGCATGAGCAAGCAGAACCGGCGCGGTCAGGTGGCCGGAATGCCCGTGTGGGATCGTTGCGCGGTCATGGGGGTCGTCAATGTCACCCCGGACTCCTTCTCCGACGGCGGCCGCTGGTTCGACACCACGGCGGCGGTCAAGCACGGCCTGGACATGGTCGGGGAGGGCGCGGACCTGGTGGACGTGGGCGGTGAGTCGACCCGCCCCGGCGCCGCCCGCGTCGACGAGGCGGAGGAGCTCAAGCGTGTCATCCCCGTCGTGCGGGGACTGGCCTCCGAGGGGGTGACCGTCTCCGTGGACACGATGCGCGCCGCCGTCGCCGAGCAGGCCCTCGCCGCCGGTGCCGCCCTCGTCAACGACGTCAGCGGCGGCCTCGCCGACCCCGCGATGATCCCGGTGGTCGCCGACGCGGGCGCCCCCTTCGTGGTGATGCACTGGCGGGGCTTCCTGGAGGGCGGCAACGTCAAGGGCGTCTACGAGGACGTCGTCGCCGAGGTGACGGACGAGCTGCACGCGCGCGTGGAGGCCGTCCTGGAGGGCGGTGTCGCCGCGGACCGCGTCGTCGTCGACCCGGGCCTCGGTTTCTCCAAGGACGCCGAGCACGACCTCACCCTCCTCGCCCACCTCGACCGACTGCACGGCCTCGGCCACCCCCTGCTGGTCGCCGCCTCCCGCAAGCGGTTCCTCGGCCGGGTCCTGGCGGGGCCGGAGGGCGCCCCGCCGCCCGCACGCGAACGGGACGCCGCGAC
>NZ_LRTR01000238.1 GCF_001550375.1 Streptomyces europaeiscabiei
CGCCGCCCAGCAGGGCGCCTGGGCGGTCCGGGTGCACGAGGTCCGCGCCACCGCCGACGCGGTCCGCGTGGCCCGCGCCATCGAAGGGGCCCGTGAGCGGTGAGCGCTCCCCACACCGACGTCGAACAGGTCGAACTCGCCAACCGGGCCTTCTACGAGGCGATGGAACAGGGCGACTTCGAGACACTCTCCTCACTCTGGCTGACCCCGGCGGACGTGGGCGTGGACGAGGAGTACCACGACCCCGCCGAGACCGGTGTGATCTCCTGCGTGCACCCGGGCTGGCCGGTCCTCACCGGCCGCGGCGAGGTGCTGCGGTCGTACGCGCTGATCATGGCGAACACGGAGTACATCCAGTTCTTCCTCACCGACATACATGTGTCGGTCACCGGTGACACCGCGCTCGTCACCTGCACCGAGAACATCCTCAGCGGCGGTCCGGCGCCGGACGGCGGTGACGGGCTGGGGCCGCTCGTGGGGCAGCTGGTGGTCGCCACGAATGTGTTCCGTCGCACATCCGACGGCTGGAAGCTCTGGTCGCACCACGGCTCCCCGGTGCTGACCGAGTCCGACGACGACGAGGGTGACGACTCACCCTCCTGAGTGGGTGGGCGGCCCGCAAGGGCCAAGGGGTGATTGGGAACACGGGACCGCGGGTATGCGCGGCTTCCGACCCGTGAGCCGCCGTGTTCCCTGAGGGAAGCGCTCGATGAACCCTGCCCGTACAGGGGGTGGACCCGAGCCTCCGTGAGTGAGCGCTGTCAGTGCTCGCAGGTAGATTCGAAGGTGGCCGGTGTGCCGACCGCACACGGATGCATCGGCCGTTCCCGACGACTGCAGGAGTGATTCGCGTGGATCGTGTCGCGCTGCGCGGCCTCAGGGCCCGTGGATACCACGGGGTGTTCCCGCACGAGCGCGAGGAGGGCCAGACCTTCGTCGTGGACCTCACGCTCGGTCTGGACACCCGGCCGGCGGCGGCCGACGACGACCTGGCGAAGACCGTGCACTACGGGATCGTGGCGGAGGAGGTCGTCGCCGTCGTCGAGGGCGAGCCGGTGAACCTCATCGAGACGCTCGCCGAGCGCATCGCCCAGGCGTGTCTGAAGCACGACGGCGTCCAGGAGGTCGAGGTCGCCGTCCACAAGCCGAACGCGCCGATCACGGTCCCCTTCGACGACGTGACCGTCACCATCACCCGGAGCCGAGTATGACCGCGTTCTTCACCGAGGGTCAGAGCGACCCGACCGTACAGCCGGTGCCCGCCTCCGTCGTACAGAAGGTGGACGAGGCCGACACCACCCTGCACAACCCCCGCCGGGCCGTGCTCTCCCTCGGCTCGAACCTGGGCAACCGGCTGGAGAACCTCCAGGGCGCCATCGACGCGCTGGAGGACACCCCGGGCGTCCGCGTCAAGGCCGTGTCGCCGGTGTACGAGACGGAGCCGTGGGGTGTGGCACCGGGCAGCCAGCCCTCGTACTTCAACGCGGTCGTCGTCCTGAAGACCACCCTGCCGCCCTCCTCGCTGCTGGAGCGGGCCCAGGCCGTCGAGGAGGCCTTCCACCGGGTACGGGACGAGCGCTGGGGGCCGCGCACCCTGGACGTCGACATCGTGGCGTACGCGGACGTGGTCTCCGACGACCCGGCGCTGATCCTGCCCCACCCGCGCGCCCACGAGCGGGCCTTCGTCCTCGCCCCCTGGCACGACGTCGAGCCGGAGGCCCGGCTCGGCGGCCGCGGCCCGGTCGCCCTGCTCCTCGACGGCATCACCCGTGAAGGTGTGTCGCCCCGCGCCGACCTGGAACTCCACCTGCCCGAGTAGTCGTTAAGGTCTACCGGGTCGGGATCATCCCCCGACACCGTCGGGATCACCGGCCGGGCCGACCACCCGGCGCCGTGGATCCCGACGTCCGTGGACCATCGGGCTCGTCGAAGGGGCATCGTGAAAGAGCTGCGCATCAGGACGCTGGCCGCGGTGTTCGTCGTGGCCGGGGTGCTGTCCTGGGCAGGGGCCCGGCTGTGGAACTCGGTGGGCACGCTGCCGAGCGTCCCGCTGGCGGCCCCGATCGTGCTCGCCCTGATCGCCGCCGTCCTGACGGCCACCGCGCTGTCCCTCCGCAACCGGCTCAAGGCCCAGCGGGAGCGCCGGCCCGGCGCCAAGGGCGTCGAGCCCCTGATGGCCGCCCGCGCGGTCGTCTTCGGCCAGGCCAGCGCTCTCGTCGCCGCCCTCGTCGCCGGCATGTACGGCGGCGTCGGCGTCTTCCTCCTGGAGTCCCTGGACATCCCGGCCCGCCGCGACCAGGCCATCTACGCCGGGTCCTCCGTCCTCGCGGGCCTCGCCGTCATAGTGGCCGCCTTCTTCCTGGAGCGCGTCTGCAAGCTCCCGGAGGACGACGACACCAACGGCGGGGCCGCGCGGGCGACGTAGGGGCGCCCTGGCCGCCCGCCGGCCGACGTGGCTCCCTCAACCGGCGCAGGCGCCTCTGCGCTGATCGAGGACCGTCTCGGGCGGCACCGACGATCGGGTCAGCGCGCCAGTATCAGGCTCATCGCCTCGGCACGGGTCGTGGCGTCCCGCAGCTGGCCCCGCACCGCCGACGTCGTGGTCTTGGCACCCGGCTTACGGATACCGCGCACCGACATGCACATGTGCTCGGCCTCGATGACCACGATGGCACCCCGCGCCTCGAGAATCCTCATCAGGGAGTCCGCGATCTGCGTGGTGAGTCGTTCCTGCACCTGCGGGCGACGCGCGAACACCTCGACCAGCCGGGCCAGCTTCGACAGCCCGGTGATCTTCCCGGAATCGGCCGGGATGTAGCCGACGTGCGCCACGCCGTGGAACGGCAGAAGATGATGTTCACACAGACTCACGATCGAAATGTCCTTCACCAGGATCATCTCGTCGTGCCCCAGATCGAACGTCGTCGTCAGGACGTCCTCGGGCTCCTGCCTGAGACCCGCCAGAAGCTCCCTGTACGCCCGCGCCACCCGCGCCGGCGTCTCCTTGAGCCCTTCCCGGTCGGGGTCCTCGCCGACCGCGATCAGCAGCTCCCGTACGGCGTCCTCGGCGCGCTTCTCGTCGAACTCGCCGATGGTGCCCTCACCGTCCAGCGTCACGGGGTCGGTCATGTGGTGCCTCGCTCCTGAGCCTGCGACGCGCACGGACTACGCGTCTCATCTTTCGGCCATGTTCCGGTCATACGAAAATGCCGTGTCCCCCAGGCTAGAACCAGGGGGGCACGGCATCCATTCCGGGCCTGATGAGGCGGCCGGGTCCGGGAGCCGGGGCTCCCGGTGGCCGGTTCTCACCGGATTCGGCGTCAGCTCTCCTGACTCTCCTCCGGGGTGGCGTCGACGGGCGCCTTGGTGGTGATCGCCGGCGTCGCGCCGTTGGTGCCGTTCGTCAGTGCCAGCTCCCGGGGAGAGAGCACCGGCGGACGGGTGGAGGGGGTGCGGCGGGAGGAGCCGGTCCAGGCGGGCCGGGCCGGGCGCTTGACGATGGAGGCGAAGATCTCGGCGATCTGCTCCTTGCCCAGCGTCTCCTTCTCCAGCAGCTGAAGAACCAGGTTGTCGAGGATGTCGCGGTTCTCGACCAGGATCTCCCAGGCCTCGTTGTGCGCGTTCTCGATGAGCTTCTTGACTTCCTCGTCCACGAGCGCGGCGACCTCTTCCGAGTAGTCGCGCTGGTGACCCATCTCACGTCCGAGGAACGGCTCCGAGTTGTCGCCGCCGAACTTGATGGCGCCGAGACGCTCGGTCATCCCGTACTGGGTGACCATCGCACGGGCCAGGCTGGTGGCCTTCTCGATGTCGTTCGAGGCGCCGGTGGTCGGGTCGTGGAAGACCAGCTCCTCGGCGGCGCGCCCACCCATCATGTAGCCGAGCTGGTCGAGCATCTCGTTACGGGTGGTCGAGTACCTGTCCTCGTCCGGCAGGACCATCGTGTAACCGAGGGCGCGGCCCCGGGACAGGATGGTGATCTTGTGGACCGGGTCGGAGTTCGGTGAGGCCGCCGCGACCAGGGCGTGACCGCCCTCGTGGTACGCGGTGATCTTCTTCTCCTTGTCCGACATGATCCGGGTCCGCTTCTGCGGGCCCGCGATCACGCGGTCGATCGCCTCGTCCAGCATGTGGTTGTCGATCAGCTTCCGGTCGCTGCGGGCCGTCAGGAGCGCGGCCTCGTTCAGGACGTTGGACAGATCGGCACCCGTCATGCCGGGGGTGCGGCGGGCGACGGCCCCGAGGTCGACGTCGGGCGCGACCGGCTTGCCCTTCTGGTGGACCTTGAGGATCTCCAGACGGCCCTGCATGTCCGGGCGGTCGACGGCGATCTGGCGGTCGAAGCGGCCCGGGCGCAGCAGCGCCGGGTCGAGGATGTCCGGCCGGTTCGTCGCGGCGATGAGGATCACGCCGCCCTTGACGTCGAAGCCGTCCATCTCGACGAGCAGCTGGTTCAGCGTCTGCTCGCGCTCGTCGTGCCCACCGCCGAGGCCGGCGCCGCGATGGCGGCCGACCGCGTCGATCTCGTCGACGAAGACGATCGCCGGGGCGTTCGCCTTGGCCTGCTCGAAGAGGTCACGGACCCGGGAGGCACCGACACCGACGAACATCTCGACGAAGTCGGAACCGGAGATCGAGTAGAAGGGGACGCCCGCCTCGCCTGCGACGGCGCGCGCCAGCAGCGTCTTGCCCGTACCGGGCGGGCCGTAGAGCAGCACACCCTTGGGGATCTTGGCGCCGACGGCCTGGAACTTGGCGGGCTCCTGCAGGAACTCCTTGATCTCGTGGAGTTCCTCGACGGCCTCGTCCGCGCCGGCGACGTCCGAGAACGTCGTCTTCGGGGTGTCCTTGGTGATGAGCTTGGCCTTGGACTTCCCGAAGTTCATGACCCGGGAGCCGCCACCCTGCATCTGGTTCATCAGGAACAGGAAGACGACCACGATGAGGACGAAGGGGAGCAGGGACAGCAGGATGCCGACGAAAGCGTTCTGCTTGGTCGGGGAGACCGTGTAGCCGTCGGGGATCTGCTTGTTCTGGAACTTGTCCTGCAGGGTGTTGGCGAGGGTGACGCCCTGGTCGCCGATATAGCTCGCCTGGATCTTCGAGCTTCCCTCGATCTTCTGGCCGTCCTTGAGCTGAACCTTGAGGAGCTGCTCTTCGCCGGTGGTCAGTTTGGCTTCTTTGACCTTGTTGTCATTGATCGCCTGGACCACCTGGCCGGTGTCCACCGTCTTGTAGCCGCCGGACGAGCCGACGACCTGCATCAACACGACCACGGCAAGGACGGCCAGTACGATCCACATGACTGGCCCACGGAAGTATCGCTTCACGTCCATCCATACGGAGCGGTGCCGCCCCGTCCCTCCTGCCATAGTGAGTTTGATAAAAGACTGTTCTTCGGACGGTACCCCAGCATTGTCACCCGAAGTCGCAGGGGACTGTCGGCAATCCCGTCCTCGCATGCTCCAACGGCGCGAAACCCGCTGGGGTTCCCGAGCGTCTTACGGGGGTTGTTCAGCCGCCGTAGACGTGGGGCGCGAGCGTACCGACGAACGGGAGATTGCGGTACTTCTCGGCGAAGTCGAGGCCGTAGCCCACGACGAACTCGTTGGGGATGTCGAAGCCGACCCACTCCACGTCGATGGCGACCTTGGCGGCGTCGGGCTTGCGCAGCAGGGTGCAGATCTTCAGGGACTCGGGCTCGCGGGAGCCGAGGTTGGAGATCAACCAGGACAGGGTCAGCCCCGAGTCGATGATGTCCTCGACGATCAGGACGTGCTTGCCCTTGATGTCGGTGTCGAGGTCCTTGAGGATCCGCACCACGCCCGAGGACTGGGTGCCTGCCCCGTAGGAGGACACGGCCATCCAGTCCATGGTGACCGGGGTGGACAGCGCCCGGGCGAGGTCCGCCATGACCATCACCGCGCCCTTGAGGACTCCGACGATCAGCAGGTCCTTGCCCGCGTACTCCGCGTCGATCTTCGCGGCCAGCTCGGCCAGCTTCGCGTCGATCTCTTGCTTGGTGATGAGTACCTCTTTGAGGTCGGCACCCATGTCTTTCGCGTCCACCCGCATCACTTTCGGTCGGTCGTCCCGGGGCCGCTCCCGGACGCCCGCGTCCCGTGCGGGGGTTCGGGGCCCGTGTGAGGGGCCCCTTCGGCGTCCGGAATCAGCCTTGCCGAATCACCAGTCTGCCACCCTGGCGCTGGGCGACGACCCGGCCGGGGAGATTGATGGCTCCCTGACCGCGCCAGCCGGTGATGAGACGGTCGACCTCCTCGATGTGCCGGGCGAAGAGGGAACCCGCCGGAGCACCGGCCTCAATGGCGGCCCGGCGCAGGATCCGGCGGCGTACGGCGGGCGGCAGGGCGTAGAGCTTCGCGCACTCCAGCAGGCCCGTGGCGTCCCGGACGGCAGGCTCGGCCTGGCGGGCCCAGGTGTCGAGGGCGTCGGCGTCGTCCCGGGAGAGCTGGGCCGTACGGGCGAGGGCCTCGACGACGCCCTTGCCGAGCGCCTTCTCCAGGGCGGGCAGGCCCTCGTGCCGGAGCCTGGACCGCGTGTAGGCGGGATCGGCGTTGTGGGGGTCGTCCCACACGGGCAGCGACTGCACCATGCAGGCCTTGCGGGCGGTCTGCCGGTCGAGCTGGAGGAAGGGGCGGCGGTAGCGGCCGTCGGCCCCCGAGACCGCGGCCATACCGGACAGGGAGCGGATGCCGGAGCCGCGGGCCAGGCCGAGCAGGACGGTTTCGGCTTGGTCGTCGCGGGTGTGGCCGAGCAGGACGGCGGTGCCTCCGTGGCGCTCCAGCGCGGCGTCGAGGGCGCCGTAGCGGGCGTCCCGGGCGGCGGCCTCGGGGCCGCCGTCGCGGCCGACGGTCACGGCCACGGACTCGACCGGGTCCAGGCCCAGTTCCCGCAGGCGCAGGGCGACTTCCTCGGCGCGCAGGTCGGAGCCGGGCTGCAGACCGTGGTCGACGGTGATGCCGCCGGCGCGGACGCCGAGCTTGGGCGCCTCGAAGGCGAGGGCGGAGGCGAGCGCCATGGAGTCGGCGCCGCCGGAGCACGCCACGAGCACGAGCGGCCGCTCGTGTGCGGTCCCCGGGTGCGGGGAACCCGCGCGCGCGGACGCGTTGCGCCTGACGCCGATGGGCACGGCCGCGGGGGGTACGGCCGTGGGGGGCGCTTGCAGGGGTTGTGCGCCCGTGCCAGAAGGCGCGCCGGGGGTCGCGCAGGCGGGCGCGTGCTGGGGGGTGTTCGTGTGGTGTTCGGTGAGGAGGTCGTGGAGTACGCGGCGGACCGCCAGGCGTATCGCCGCGACCGCGGGGTGGGGACCCATGTCCGGTTCCCTTCATGAAATTGTCGGGGGGTGAGCCCGGGTTCGGTCACTCAGAGTGTGTAGATGGTGACAGAACCGGGCCGTTCCCCGAGCATTGCACGCCTACCCCTCGCTCACGGTCCCTCGGACGGGTGATTGGAGGAGCGTTTGCCTGCCGTCGGCCGAATTCGTTCACCACGCTCGCGCGCGGCTCACGACTCCGCCCTGTGGTGCACCCGCGTGACCCAGTCCGCCGGTTTGGCGATCTCCGCCTTGGTCGGCAGGGTGTTCGGGGAGGTCCACACACGGTTGAAACCGTCCATGCCGACCTGTTCGACGACCGCCCGTACGAACCGCTCGCCGTCCCTGTACTGCCTGAGCTTGGCGTCCAGGCCGAGCAGCTTGCGCAGGGCCAGGTCCAGGCGGGAGGCGCCCTTCGCGCGTCGCTGCTGGAACTTCTCGCGGATCTCGGCGACCGAGGGCACGACGGCCGGGCCGACCCCGTCCATCACGTAGTCGGCGTGGCCCTCCAGGAGGGACATGACGGCGGTCAGCCGGCCGAGGATCTCGCGCTGGGCGGGGGTCTGCACCAACTCCACGATCGAGTGACCGTCGTCGCCCACCTCTCCCTCGGGCCGGCCACCCGCGAGTGACTGGGCGGCCTCCCTGATGCGCTCCAGGAAGGTCGTGGGGTCGACCTCGGTCTCCCCCAGGAACGACTGGATTTCACCCTCCAGGTGGTCCCGCAGCCAGGGCACCGCGGTGAACTGCGTCCGGTGGGTCTCCTCGTGCAGACACACCCAGAGACGGAAGTCGTGGGGCTGGACGTCGAGTTCGCGCTCCACGTGCACGATGTTCGGCGCGACGAGGAGCAGTCGGCCGCCGCCGTTCTCCCCCGCCGGGAGTTCGCGGGTCGCCGGGGCGAACGTCTCGTACTGGCCGAGGACCCGGGAGGAGAGGAACGACAGGAGCATGCCCAGCTCCACGCCGGTGACCTTGCCGCCGACCGCGCCGAGGACGGCCCCGCCGGGGGTGTTGCCGCGACGTTCCTGCATCTTTTCCAGCAGCGGCTTCAGCAGTTCCCGGAAGCCTGCGACGTTGGCCCGGACCCAGCCGGGCCGGTCGACGACGAGGACGGGGGTGTCGTCGCCCGTGTCGGGCAGCATCCGCGTGAAGGCGCGGACGTGTTGCTCCGACGCCTTGGCGTGCCGGCGAAGCTCGGCGACGATGGCCCTGGCCTCGTCGCGGCTCACCTCGGGGCCCGGCCGCACGAGCCGGGTCGCGGTCGCCACCGCGAGATTCCAGTCGACCATCTCGGCACCACCGATACGAGTCATGCTGTCAACCGTACGTGAGCGCTGCCGCTGGGGGCAGGCCGCGAGGTGGGGGTGGGTGAGGTTGTGACTTGGGCGCGGGTGAGTCGTGGTTGCTCGCGCAGTTCCCCGCGCCCCTTTCATGGCCTCCGGCCAATTCAAGGGCGCGTCTCAGCGGCAGCCGCACGTCGCCAGGGCTGAGGTGGCGTCGGTCAGGGCCTTCTTGGCCGGGTCCGTGTTCGCCAGTTCTGTCTCCGTGGCCAGGAAGGCGAAGGCCAGGAGGCGGCCGTCCGCGTCCACGACCGTGCCGGCGAGGGTGTTCACGTTGCTCAGGGTGCCGGTCTTGGCGCGGACGATGCCGGTGCCGGTGGCGTCGGTGGAGTAGCGGGTGCGGAGGGTGCCCGTGAAACCGGCGACGGGGAGGCCGGTGAGGACCGGGCGGAGTTCGGGGTGGGAAGGGGCCGCGGACTCGGCCAGGAGGGCGGTGAGGAGGGCGGGGGTGAGCCGGTTGCCCCGGCTGAGGCCGCTGCCGTCCGCGAACTCGACACCTTCGAGCGGCACTTCGAGCGTTTTGAGTTCTTTCTTGATGGCCGCCGCGCCGCCTTCGAAGCTCGGCTGCTCGCCCGTCGCGAGCGCGACCTGACGGGCGAGGGCCTCGGCGATGTCGTTGTCGCTGTTGGTGAGCATGCGCTCGACCAGGGTCGACAGCGGCGGGGAGGAGACAGCGGCGAGTTCCTCGGCGTCCTTCGGGGCCCGGCCGGAGTCCTCGGTCTTCGTCCTGATGCCCCGCTCCTGAAGGAGGTCGGCGAACTTCTCGGTCGCGTGCGCCGCCGGATCGGGGTCGCGGTCCGCGCTGCCGCTGGACGAGTCGTCGAGGCGGGCCTCGTCGGCCATGAGGGGGACGACCAGGGCGAGATTGCCGTTCTCGCCGATGGTGTGCTGCTCGGGGCCCTCGTAGAGGGAGGTGTCGTGGCTGAGGGTGATCTCGTTCAGGTGACGCTTGTCGAGGGCGGTGGCGGTCTCGTCGGCGAGGGTGCGCAGGCTCGCGTAGCCGCCCGTGTCCTTGTGGGCGGTGAGGGTGGGGTCGCCGCCGCCGACGAGGACGACCTCGGCGGAGTCGGGCGCCAGGACCGTGCGGGTCTCGATGCGGTGGTCGGGGCCGACCGCCGAGAGGGCCGCGACCGCCGTGGCGATCTTGGTGGTGGAGGCGGGGGTCAGGGCGTCGTCCGCGTTCTGGGTGTAGAGCTGCTCGCCGGTCTCGACGTCGACGACGGCGGCCGCGCGGCGCGGACCCAGGACGGGGGAGTTCAGGAACGGGTCGAGGGCGGCCGCCAGGGCGGCGGACTTGGGCGCGGAGCCCGCTCCCGAGGCG
>NZ_LRTR01000239.1 GCF_001550375.1 Streptomyces europaeiscabiei
GGCGCCCCCGCCGTCGTACCGGAACCCCGTCCGTGATCTGCGCCACCCCGGCCGTCGCGCGATGCCGCCCAGTCGCGCTCGGCCGTACGCTGACCGGAGGAGTCCCAGGGTCCGGCGGCGGTCACCGCCCCGGCCGAGAGCACCAGCCCCAGGGTGGCCGCACCGGCGGCGAGCTGGAGGGTCGTGAGCTTCTTCGCGTTCCCCGTGAGCCGCGAAGAGCGTGCCGTGACGGCGCTCGTGACGCGTACGACGCCGGGTTTCACCACCTGCGCGACGCGCGCGACACCGGGTTTCACGGCGCGCGTGACGCGCGCGATCCCCGGTTTCACGCCGTGCGCGACCCGCACCACATGCGGTCTCGCGGCCCGCCAGACCTTCGGCTCCCGCACGACCACCAGCCCCTTTCGCGATCACCCACCTGCGTGAGGGACACTTAACCACCAGAACTATGTGTTGATCATGGAGGAGCCACCGGTGGAGTTCGACGTCACGATCGAGATTCCGAAGGGTTCGCGGAACAAGTACGAGGTGGACCACGAGACCGGTCGGATCCGCCTGGACCGTCGACTCTTCACCTCGACCGCCTACCCGACCGACTACGGATTCGTCGAGAACACCCTCGGCGAGGACGGCGACCCGCTGGACGCGCTGGTCATCCTGGACGAGCCGACCTTCCCGGGCTGTCTCATCAAGTGCCGTGCGATCGGCATGTTCCGGATGACGGACGAGGCCGGCGGCGACGACAAGCTGCTGTGTGTCCCGGCGACCGACCCGCGTGTGGAGCACCTGCGTGACATCCACCACGTCTCGGAGTTCGACCGCCTGGAGATCCAGCACTTCTTCGAGGTCTACAAGGACCTGGAGCCCGGCAAGTCCGTCGAGGGCGCCGACTGGGTCGGCCGCACGGAGGCCGAGGCCGAGGTCGAGAAGTCGTACCTGCGCTTCAAGGAGCAGGGCGGTCACTGACCCCGGCTTCTGTCGTCGGCTGTTTTCGTGAACGGGCCGCGTGCCCCCTTGAGGGGGCGCGCGGCCCGTTCGCGTACCAGTGCGTGTCGTTGCGCATACTGAGGCGTACCGAAGTGTCGTTCAGGGAGCGCGGCTGAGTGGGAGTGACGGAACCGGGGAAGCCCGGGCCGGAGGAGGACCGCAAGCCGGTGTCGGACGCGGCGGGCGGCGCGTTCGTGCCGGTGGGCGTCGTTCTGGGGATCGACGGCGATGCGTCGGTGACCTCGGAGTTCGCGATCCCGGCCGGACTGGACGTGCCGGCCGGCGGGGCCGAGTCGGAGGCGCAGACGACCTCCGAGTTCGCCCTGCCGGAGGGGATGGCGCCACCCGAGCCGGTGGCGACGGAGCAGGAGGGGTCCGCGTTCAGTCTGCCGCGGACGTACAGCGCGCGGCACGCGCCGGTCGCGTTCACGCCTCCCTCCGGGATTCCGGCCGTGAGCCTGACCAAGGACGTGCCCTGGCAGGACCGGATGCGCACGATGCTGCGGATGCCGGTCGCGGAGCGGCCCGCGCCGGAGCGGCAGACGCGCGCGGAGGGTGATTCGGGGCCCGCCGTGCCGCGGGTGCTCGACCTCACCCTGCGTATCGGCGAACTGCTGCTGGCGGGCGGCGAGGGCGCGGAGGACGTGGAGGCGGCGATGTTCGCCGTGTGCAGGTCCTACGGCCTCGACCGCTGCGAGCCGACCGTCACCTTCACCCAGCTGTCGGTCACCCACCAGCCGTCGCTGGTGGACGACCCGGTCACGGCGTCCCGGATCGTCCGGCGGCGGGCCACCGACTACACCCGGCTCGCGGCCGTCTTCCAGCTGGTGGACGACCTCAGCGACCCGGAGAGCGCGATCACGCTGGAGGAGGCCTACCGGCGGCTCGCGGAGATACGGCGCAACCGGCACCCGTATCCCGGCTGGGCGCTGACCGCGGCGAGCGGACTGCTCGCCGGCGCCGCGTCCGTACTGGTCGGCGGTGGGGTCGTGGTCTTCGTCGCCGCGGCGCTGGGTGCGATGCTCGGCGACCGGCTGGCCTGGCTGTGCTCGGGGCGGGGGCTGCCGGAGTTCTACCAGTTCCTGGTGGCGGCGATGCCCCCGGCGGCGATCGGGGTGGCGCTGACGGTGACGCACGTGGACGTGGAGGCGTCCGCGGTCATCACCGGTGGGCTCTTCGCGCTGCTGCCCGGGCGGGCGCTGGTCGCGGGCGCCCATGACGGGCTGACCGGCTACTACATCACCGCCTCCGCCCGGCTCCTGGAGGTCATGTACCTCTTCGTGGGCATCGTGGTGGGGGTGCTGCTCGTCCTGTACTTCGGCGTGAAGCTGGGTGCCGAACTGAACCCCGACGCGGCGCTCGGCAGCGCCCAGCGGCCCCTGTGGCAGCTCGGCGCGTCGATGCTGCTGTCGCTGACCTTCGCGGTGCTGCTTCAGCAGGAACGATCCACCGTGCTGGCGGTGACCCTGAACGGGGGCGTCGCCTGGGCGGTCTACGGGGCCATGCACGACGCGGGCGGGATCTCGCCGGTCGCGTCCACGGCGGTGGCGGCGGGGGTCGTGGGGCTGTTCGGGCAGCTGTTGTCGCGGTATCGGTTCGCCTCAGCGCTGCCCTATACGACCGCGGCGATCGGGCCGTTGCTGCCCGGGTCCGCGACGTACTTCGGGCTGCTCGCGTTCGCGCAGAACGATGTGGACGCGGGGCTGGTGTCGCTGACGAAGGCGGCGGCGCTGGCGATGGCCATCGCGATCGGCGTGAACCTGGGGTCCGAGCTGTTCCGGTTGTTCCTGCCTGGTGCCGCGCGGGTGGGGCGGAGGGCCGCGAAGCGGACCAGGGGGTTCTGAGCGCCCGATTGCTCAAGGGTTACTGGGGTGTTGGCGGCTGCGGGTCGGATGTGGCTGGTCGCGCGGTTCCCGCGCCCCTCGAAAGCACCGCGCCGGCCCCTGAGAACGCGAACCGCCGCTCCCCCGAACGCAAGAACACCCGCGCCCCCAGGTGACAGGAGCACGGGTGGGTGACCTGCTGGATCAGTACTGCGGGTAGTCCTGGCCCTGGTAGCCCTGCTGGTTCTGGTTCGGGGGGTACTGGTTGCCCTGGGGGTACTGCTGGGCGTACGGCTGCTGTTGGGGCTGCTGGTAGCCGTAGTCCTGGTGGCCCTGCTGCTGGTGGCCCTGCTGCTGGTAACCCTGCTGCTGGTAGCCCTGGTTGTCGTAACCCTGGTTGTCGTAGCCCTGGTTGGGGTCGTACGGCTGCTGCTGGGGCTCGGTCGGGGGGATGCGGCGGAGCTGGGTCGTCGCGTCGTCCATGACCGGGGCGGCGGGGGCCTGCTGGGACTGCTGGGGCTGGTTCTTCTTCGCCTTCCTCGCCTTGAGGAGTTCGACGATGATCGGCAGCACGGAGATGAGGACGATGAGGAGCAGCATCGCCTCGATGTTGGTCCTGACGAACTCGATCTTGCCGAGCCAGGAGCCGAGGAGGGTGACGCCCGCACCCCAGAGGATGCCGCCGACGACGTTGAAGATGAGGAACGTGCGGTACCGCATGCCGCTGACGCCCGCGATGATCGGCGTGAACGTCCGCACGATGGGCACGAAGCGGGCCAGGACCAGGGACTTCGGGCCGTGCTTCTCGAAGAACTCGTGGGCCTTGGTGACGTTCTCCTGCTTGAACAGGCGGGAGTCGGGCCGTTTGAACAGCGCGGGGCCGACCTTCTTGCCGAACATGTAGCCCACCTGGTCGCCCACGATCGCGGAGACGCAGATCAGGACGATGGCCGCCCAGAGCGGGAAGTCCAGCACATCGGTGGCGATCAGCATGCCCGCCGTGAAGAGCAGCGAGTCACCCGGCAGGAAGAAGCCGATGAGGAGGCCGGACTCGGCGAACACGATCAGGAGCAGGCCCCAGATACCGAACGAGTCGAGCAGATAGTCCGGATCCAACCAGCTCGGTCCGAGGGCGATCGTCGTCACGGTTCCGGGCTCCTGGGGGTGAGAGAAAAGGAGTGCCTGTGGGTGAGGACCCACGACGGTGGGACCCATAGGGGTGACCAAAGCTATCAACGCACGGTCACCCCACTAGGTTCCACCGGCTCCTCCAGAGTGCCCTGTGGCCGCACTGAGACCAAGCTGTGTGGTCAGCCGTGGGGTCAGGGGCGCCGACGGGCCGCGTTCGCGTTGATCGCGTCCCGCAGGTGCTCGGCCAGACCGGGGCGCGTGGCGTCGTAGAACGCCTTGAAGCGCTCGTCGGCGACGTACATCTCGCCGAGGTTCCGGTGCATCTCGTACGGGCAGTCGTAGAACCACACGCCGATGTGCTGCCGGTGCTCCTCGGCCATGTTCATGGCCGCCTCGCCGGTCGGCTGCTCGCCGGCGGCCATCAGGGCGTCGTAGCGCGCGCCCCAGTCGGCCACCTCGTCCTGCATGCGCTTCCAGTCGGCCTTGGTGTACGAGGCGGCGCGGCGCTGCGACTCGGCGTACGCCTCCGTGCCGCCCCAGCGCTGTTCCGCCTCCTCGGCGTACTGCTCGGGGTCCTTGTCACCGAAGACCTCGAACCGTTCCTCGGGGGTGAGGTTGATGCCCATCTTGCGTGCCTCCATGGCGTGCTCCACGGCCGCGGCCATCTTCTGCAGCTTCTCGATCCGGGCGGTCAGCAGCTCGTGCTGGCGGCGCAGGTGCGTCCGCGGGTCCGCTTCCGGGTCGTCGAGCAGGGTCGCGACCTCGTCGAGGGGGAAGCCGAGCTCCCGGTAGAACAGGATCCGCTGGAGCCGGTCGAGGTCTCCGTCGCCGTAGCGGCGGTGGCCCGCGCCGGTGCGCTCGCTCGGTACGAGGAGGCCGATCTCGTCGTAGTGGTGCAGCGTGCGCACCGTGATCCCGGCGAAGCCCGCGACCTGTCCCACGGTGTGGCCCATGCTTCCGCTCCTTTTCTCGGTACGCCTTCCAGGCTGGGTCCTCACGTCACGTGAGGTGCAAGTCCTTCGGCGGAGGTCGTCAGCAGCGGCAGCCGCAGGCGGTTGGCGGCCGCGAGGGTGGCCTCGGGGAGGGTTCGCAGGTCGTGGCCGGGGTGGCGAGCACGAGGCCGGCCGCCTCGCGCCGTTCCAGGAGGCGGATCAGGTGGTCGAGCGTCCGGGCGCCGGCCTGTGCCAGCCGGTGCGGGTCCAGGGTGGCCAGGAACAGCGTCCCGTTCTCGAACGGGGTGCCCGCGCAGGGGGCGCCGAGCGTGTCGGGCAACTCGGTCAGCGGCCGGGCCACGACCTCGGTGACCCTGGTCGCGCCGTAGCGGGACGCAGGGCCGGGCCGCAGGAACCGCAGGCACGGCGATGGCCGCTCGTTGATCGGATAGCCGAGGGTGGGCAACTCCGCCGTCCCTCTCCGGTCGACGCGTGTGGGTCCACAGGACGCGCAACTCCACCCGCTGTGTTCGCTCTTGTCGCACGTGGTGTGCGGTCGGCAGGGTAATGGACCGGGCAACGAACGGCACATCATCCCCACAGGCCCCCCGCGCCCCTTACGCACACGTGTGAGGTGCGAGTCCCCAGCGGCGGACCTACCGTCGAAGACATGCCACTGCACCGATGGGACAGCGACGACCCGCAGGACGGCGGGCGCAACCGGAACGACGGGCACCGGCTCGCCGTGAACCCCTTCTACGGCCAGGCCAACCCGGTCGGCGGTATGACCGAGGCCCCGCCCAAGCACCGGCTCCCGGACGCTCCGCTGGCCCCCTCGACGGCGTATCAGGTCGTCCACGACGAACTCATGCTGGACGGCAACTCACGGCTCAACCTCGCCACCTTCGTCACCACCTGGATGGAGCCGGAGGCCGGGGTGCTGATGAGTGAGTGCCGGGACAAGAACATGATCGACAAGGACGAGTACCCGCGCACGGCCGAGCTGGAGCGGCGGTGTGTGTCGATGCTCGCCGATCTGTGGAACGCTCCCGATCCGAGCGCCGCCGTCGGCTGCTCGACCACCGGGTCCAGCGAGGCCTGCATGCTCGCCGGGATGGCCCTCAAGCGGCGGTGGGCGCGGCGGAACGCCGACCGGTACCCCTCGGGCGCCCGGCCCAATCTCGTCATGGGGGTCAACGTCCAGGTCTGCTGGGACAAGTTCTGCAACTTCTGGGAGGTCGAGGCCCGGCAGGTGCCCATGGAGGGCGACCGGTTCCATCTCGACCCGGCGGCGGCCGCGGCGCTGTGCGACGAGAACACCATCGGGGTCGTGGGCGTTCTCGGCTCCACCTTCGACGGGTCGTACGAACCGATCGCCGAGTTGTGCGCGGCCCTCGACGACCTTCAGGAACGTACGGGTCTGGATGTGCCCGTCCATGTCGACGGCGCGTCCGGCGCGATGGTCGCGCCCTTCCTCGACGAGGAGCTGGTGTGGGACTTCCGGCTGCCTCGGGTGGCGTCCATCAACACCTCCGGGCACAAGTACGGGCTGGTGTATCCGGGTGTCGGCTGGGCGCTGTGGCGGTCCGCCGCGGAGCTGCCGGAGGAACTCGTCTTCCGGGTGAACTACCTGGGCGGGGACATGCCCACGTTCGCGCTCAACTTCTCGCGGCCCGGGGCGCAGGTCGTCGCGCAGTACTACACGTTTCTGCGGCTCGGGCGTGAGGGGTACCGGGCGGTGCAGCAGTCGACGCGGGACGTGGCGACGGGGCTCGCGGAAGAGGTCGGGAAGTTCGGGGACTTCCGGCTGCTCACGCGGGGGGATCAGTTGCCGGTGTTCGCCTTCACGACGAGTGAGGGGGTGAGCGCGTACGACGTCTTCGACGTGGCCCGGCGGATGCGGGAGAGGGGGTGGCTGGTGCCGGCGTACACGTTCCCGGAGAACCGGGAGGATCTGTCCGTGCTCCGGGTGGTGTGCCGCAACGGGTTCACGTCCGATCTCGCGGGGCTGTTCCTGGAGGACCTCGGGAGTCTGCTGCCTGAACTTCGGCGGCAGTCCGGGCCCTTGATCCGGGAGAAGGGGACCGCTACGGGGTTCCACCACTAGGACCTGTCCGGGACAGGTCCTAGGAGGCGGGTGCGGGCTGTGGGTGGTTGCTCGCGCCGTTCCCCGCGCGCCTGAAAGCGAAGGCGGGGTCAGCGGTCGTCGCCCGGATGCCGCTCCCCCGTCGCGTACGGGTTCCTCTGGCCCTCCGCCAGGACGCCGACGAACGGTTCGCCCTCGCCCGCGAAGGTGTAGGCGCCGGCGCGGATGCGGTCGATGAGGCCGCGGGTCCAGTCGGCGCCCGTGTCGGCGGAGTGGATCCAGAAGTTCATGATCTCGCCGATGTGGCCGAGCTGACCGGGGCCCTCCTCGGGCGTGTAGTACTCGGTGACGGACCTGCGCCACTCCTCGATGGACCGCACGCGCTCCTCCAGGAGTCCGAGCACCTCCTCCCGGCCGAGGTCGACCATGGTGCCGAGCGCGGCGGAGAGAATGTCCGGCTTCTGGTCGTAGGCGGTGAGGGACTCGCGCACCAGCCTGAGGTACTCCTCGGTGCCCTGCTGCGTGATCTCGTACTCGGTGCGGGGTGGTCCGCCGACGGTGGAGGGGGCGATCTCGTGCGCGAGCAGCAGTCCCTGTTTCGCCATCTGCTTCAGGGCGTGGTAGATCGAGCCGGGCTTGGCGTTGGACCACTCGTGCGCGCCCCAGTACTCCAGGTCGTTGCGCACCTGGTAGCCGTGGGCCCGCCCGTGCTGGCGCACGGCGCCGAGCACGAGAAGACGGATCGCTGACATGGGCCCAGCGTAGAACCCGAGGAGTCACCCCCAGCTCGTACCCTGCTCCTTCGCCACCAGCTCGAAGGCGGTGGCGCCGTCCAGGGACTCGCGGATGATGTCGGCGTGGCCCGCGTGCCGGGCGGTCTCGCGGATGAGGTGCAGGCACAGCCAGCGCATCGAGAGCCACTCGTCCTTCGGGTTCCAGGACGTCTTCGGCAGTTCGAAGGTGTCGTCGAGGCTGGGCACCGCGCGGATGAACGCCTCCGTGTCGGCGGCCACCTTCTCGTAGTACGCGAGCTGCGACTCCACGGTCTCGTCGCCGACGAGGGTGAAGCACTCGTGCCAGTTCGACTCGTCCCGGTGCACCGTCGGGGGCACGCCCTTGGCCCGGGCGATCCATCCCTGCTCGACCTCGGCGACGTGCTTGAGCAGCCCGGCCAGGGAGAGTTCGCTGGCGCTCGGCCTGCTGGAGGCCTGCTCGTCGGTCAGTCCGAGCAGCGCGCGGCGGATGCCGCCGCGCTGCTCCGCCACGAAGGCGAGCAGCGCCCCTCGCTCGTCGCCCTTCGCCTCCGCGCTCACGTGCGTGACCATGACCGTCTGCCTTTCGCCGGACCGGGGGCCTCAGGAGAGCCCCTCTGACACCGACGACGCTACGGGCCCTTGCGGTCAGGTTCTGTCCGCAAGGGCTACGGGCCCTTGCGGTCAGGTTCTGTCCGCAAGGGCCCGTCGGAGCGGAAACGCGCGAAGCGGGGTCTCAGAACGGGAAGAAGCTCCGCTTGTGCTGGACCGAGATCCACTTCTGGGTGGTGAACGCGTCCACCACCGTCTCGCCGTTGAGGCGGCCGATGCCGGAGTGCTTCTCGCCGCCGAAGGGTACGAGGGGCTCGTCGTGGACGGTGCCGTCGTTGACGTGGAACATGCCGGTGTCGATCTGCTTGGCGAAGTTCACGCCCCGCTCGATGTCACCGGTGTGGACGGCGCCGCTGAGGCCGTACGGGGTGTCGTTGACGATACGGACGGCCTCCTCCTCGCCGTCGAAGGGGATGAGGAAGACCACGGGTCCGAAGACCTCCTGCTGCAGGAGGGCGGAGCCGGCGGGGACGTCGGTGAGGACGGACGGCTCGACCAGGTTGTCGGTCGTGGAGCCGTGGACGAGCGCCGTGGCGCCCTCGGTGAGGGCCTGCTCGACGACGGCCTTGAGGGAGTCCGCCTGGGAGGAGTTGATGACCGGGCCGATGACCGTCTGCGGGTCGCTCGGGTCGCCGACCTTCAGGGACTTCACCTTCGTCACGAACTTCTCGGTGAACTCGGCCTGGACCGAGCGGTCGACCAGGACGCGGTTGGCGGCCATGCAGACCTGGCCCTGGTGGACGTAGCGCGAGAAGACGGCCGCGTCGACGGCGTAGTCGACGTCCGCGTCGTCCAGGACCACCAGGGCGCTGTTGCCGCCCAGTTCGAGGATCACGCGCTTGAAGTGCGAGGCGGCGACGGTGGCGACGTGACGGCCGACCTGGTCGGAACCGGTGAAGGAGATGACCTTGGGGATGGGGTGCTCGATGAAGGCGTCGCCTATCTCGGCGATGTCGGTGACGACGACGTTGAGCAGCCCGCCGGGCAGGCCGGCCTCCTCGAAGATCTTCGCGACCAGGGTGCCACCGGTGATGGGGGTGTTCTGGTGCGGCTTCAGCACCACGCCGTTGCCGAGGGCGAGAGCCGGGGCGACCGACTTGATGGAGAGCAGGAAGGGGAAGTTGAAGGGGCTGATGACGCCCACGACACCGACCGGCACGCGGTAGAGGCGGTTCTCCTTGCCGTCGACCGGCGAAGGAAGGATTCTGCCCTCGGGGCGCAGCACGAGCTGGATCGATTCACGCAGGAACTCCTTGGCCAGGTGCAGTTCGAACCCGGCCTTGAGGTGGGTACCGCCGAGTTCGGCGATGATCACCTCGGTGATCTCCTGCTCGCGCTCCTCGATGACCTTGAGGGCCTTCTCGAAGACCGCGCGACGCGCGTACGCGTTGACCTGGGCCCATTCCTTCTGAGCCGCCTGGGCGGCCCGGTAGGCCTCGTCCACCTCATCGACCGTGGCGATCGTGATCGACGCGAGCTTCGCGTCGTCGTACGGGTTGAAGTCGATGATGTCCCAGGAACCCGAACCCGGGCGCCACTCGCCGCCGATGTACTGCTGGGCCAGGTCGGTGAAGTAGGACGACATGTGATCCTCAATCAGTCGGCATCGATCAAGATTGATCACTCGTCATCGTACGTGCAGGTAAAGGGAGTTGGAGGGCTACTCGGGAGACTCCGTGAAGACTTCAGGGAGCCGACAGGGAAGGCGGGGACAGGAAGGGCGGGGAGGCTCAGGAGAGCTGCAGCAGCCCCCGCAACAGGTCCCGGCTCTCGGCCGTGGACGGGCTGTCGCCCTGGAGCTGCTTGATCGTCCGCTCGTACTGGGCGATGTCCTCGCGCTTGTCCAGATAGAGCGCGCTGCTGAGCTGTTCGAGATAGACGACGTCGGTGAGGTCGGACTCGGGGAAGCTCAGCACGGTGAAGGCGCCGCTCTCGCCGGCATGACCGCCGAAGCTGAACGGCATGACCTGGATCCGTACGTTCGGGCGCTCCGAGATCTCGATCAGATGCTGGAGCTGACCCCGCATCACTTCCCGGTCACCGTACGGCCGACGTAGCGCGGCCTCGTCGAGGACGCAGTGGAACTCCGGGGCGCTCTCGGCCACCAGGTACTTCTGGCGCTCCATGCGCAGGGCCACCCGCTTGTCGATCTCGGCCTCGCTCGCGCCCTTCATGCCTCGCGAGACGACCGCGTGGGCGTACGCCTCGGTCTGCAACAGGCCGTGCACGAACTGGACTTCGTAGCTGCGGATGAGGTGGGCCGCGGCTTCGAGGCCGACGTAGGTGGGGAACCAGCTGGGCAGGACGTCCGAGTAGCTGTGCCACCAGCCGGCGACATTGGCTTCCTTCGCCAGGGAGAGCAGCGAGGTGCGCTCGGCCTCGTCGGTGACGCCGTAGAGGGTCAACAGGTCCTCCACGTCACGGGTTTTGAAGCTGACCCGGCCGAGTTCCATCCGACTGATCTTCGACTCGGAGGAGCGGATCGAGTACCCGGCCTTCTCCCGGGTGATCCCCTGCGACTCGCGCAACCGCCTGAGATGCGAGCCCAGCAGCATCCGCCTCACCACCGACCCGCTTGATTCACCGGCGCCCACGTTCGTCCAGCCTCCCCAACTTCTTCAAGGGCCGCAGTCTGCCACTAAACCACTCCGATCCGCACTCGCCCGGTTACAGAAATGGAAAGCCTTCAACGTCCGAGACGCACGGGACGGAGGTAAAGAGGGAGCAGAGTGGCAGAAGAAATGTTGAGCAAGCGGCATGGGGAGGTCCATTTCGGGCGCGTGCACGTGCATCTGCCCTTGCATCTGCTGTACGCATCAGAAACCATGGTCCCGCGCCACCGCTGCATCGCAACGACCGCAGACACCCGGGAGTGCCTCGCATGGGGACGAATGGATCGACCATGCTCGAACCCTTACGGCAGGGGCTTCCGCCACTTGATCCCGCGACCGTGTCCAACGCGGCGTCCTGCGCTCTGCCGCCCCGCTACGAAGCGGTGCGCGAGGCACGGCAGTTCACCCGGGGAACCCTCGGCCAGTGGCGGTTGGACGACCGCTTCGACGACGTCTGTCTCGTGGTCTCGGAACTCGTCACCAACGCCCTGCGGCACGGCCTGCCCTCCGGCAACGGGCTGCGCCCGGCCCAGGACCCGCCCGTACGGCTGCATCTGATGCGCTGGACCGAGCGGCTGGTGTGCGCGGTGCGCGACCCCAGTCACGACAGCCCGGTCGCCGGCGACTCCGAGGACTTCTCGGCGGAGTCGGGGCGCGGACTGTTCCTGGTCGACTCGTTCGCGGACAGCTGGGGCTGGCATCCGCTGGGCGGCGCGCTCAACGGCAAGGTGGTGTGGGCGCTGTTCCAGGTCCCGTCCGCGCAGGGTCAGCCCTCCGCCCACTGACGAACCGCGGCGCTTTTCGGCGCCGCGGTTCTACGCGTGTCACATCGTCGGGCTCGCCGACTTCCCCGCCGCTGGGCGGGGTTATCCGACCAGGTGGTCGAACTCGCCGTCCTTGACGCCCAGGAGCATCGCCTCGATCTCGGCGCGCGTGTAGACGAGCGCCGGACCATCGGGGAAGCGGGAGTTGCGCACCGCCACCTCACCGCCGGGCAGCCTCGCGAACTCCACGCAGTTGCCCTGCGAGTTGCTGTGCCGACTCTTCTGCCAGGCCACCGCGTGGAGCTGGGTCAGCTCCGCCGCGGCCATGCCGTTGTACACGTCATCCACGCCGTACACGTCGTGGTCCACAGGTCGCTCCCCGGGTGGTGCAGTGGTGCGCTTGATGCGCATGGGCACTGGTGTGGCCAGTGATGCCAGTGATGCAACGGTCAACTGCTCCGGATCATAGCTTTGTTCACGTGCCGACGCGCGAGCGGATGCACCCGCATATGCACGAGCAGATGCACGTGCACGAGGGGTGGTCCTGCGGTTACAGCACTGGAGAGACGCATGTCAGGGCGATCCTGTTCCATCGGCGGGTCCGGCGACCCCTGTCGTCCTGATTCATGGCCCCTTGTCCCTCCCTACGGGGGGCGGGTCCGCGCGGTTCAGGGGATGGGGCCGCTCTTCGCAGGATGGCGGGAAACGAGTGCCCCCGGGGAGGTCGTGGAGCCTCCCCGGGGGCCGGGTGGGGGTGGTGGTTCGGCGGTGGTCGATCGTGGTTCGACGGCGGCTCAGGGGGCGCCTGTCAGCGGGTGGAATACGGCAGGAGGGCCATCTCGCGGGCGTTCTTGACGGCGCGGGCGAGCTGTCGTTGCTGCTGGGCGGTGATGTGGGTGACACGGCGGCTGCGGATCTTGCCGCGGTCGGAGATGAAGCGCCGCAGCAGGTCGGTGTCCTTGTAGTCGATGTACGTGATCTTCGCCTGGTCCAGCGGGTTGGGGCGGGACTTGGCGGGCTTGCGCTCCGGCTTGCGGGGCATGGTGGGTCAGACCTCCAGGAAGGTGTCGAAGGGGCGCGGCAGCCGTTCCCAGGCGGCGCGTCCGGCGGCGTACTCGGCGTCGGTGAGCAGGCAGGACTCCAGCAGCTGTTCGACTCCGTCGCGGTCCAGGCCCGGGGAGGTGAAGACGAGGTGCTGGCAGCGGTCGCCGTGTTCCGGGTGCCAGTCGAGGGCGGCGGCGGCCCGGCGGACCGGGGGGACCAGGTCCCAGGCGGCGTCCGGGAGCGAGGCGAGCCAGGGGCCGACCGACTCCACGCACAGGGCGCCGCCGGCCGCGTCCCAGTGCAGCAGGGTGTCGGGGCGCTCGGCCAGCCAGAACCTGCCGCGACTGCGGGCGGCCGCGCAGCAGAGGTCTTCCAGCGCCGCGTACAGCCGCTCGGGGTGGAAGGGGCGGTGGCGGCGCCAGACGAGGGTGGTGACACCGCATTCGTCGGCGTCGGTGGGCAGAAGGGCGCAGGCGGGGTGCTGGGCGGCGGCGGCCGCGTCGACGTCGAAGCCGGCGAACGCCGCCGCGAGCAGGGCCGGGGAGCGCCGTGAGTGGTGCCGGGAGCTACCGGGTGCGGGTTCGTTGTGGCTGGTCGCGCCCTGCGGCGGAGCCGCATGTCGATGCTGCCCCGCGCCCCTTTCAGGGCCTACGGCCCCTTCAAGGGCACCGATGGCATCCTCCTCCGCGGAGCCCGCCGCGAACCAGGCCGACCATGCGTCGATCGCGCACGCCGCACTCCCGGAGGCGCCGCCACCGATCGGCACCCTCCGGGCAGTCGGGTGGAGTTGGGCCAGCAGTGCCCTGTCCTCCTCGTCGGCCTCGTCCGAATCGAGTACGGCCAGGACGGGGGCGTACTCCAGTTGGCGGGCGAAGGTGTCGGCGACGGTGCGCTGGTCGGTGGTGGCGGCGGCCAGGCCCCGGTCGGCGAGGTCGTCGCCGTCGCCGAGGCACGGCAGGAGGAGCGCGGGGTCCACGGCCGTGATCACCGAGGTGAGGCGGAGGCCGCTCGCGGCGACCACCTCGGCCATCGCCTTCGGTTCGACCGAGTCCCAGAGTTCGACCACGGCCAGGCGGGTCAGCCCCTCGTCGGCCAGGCGCTCCAGTTCGGGGACGAGGTCCTCGCGGAGGGCGCAGCAGGCGCAGTCGTTGACGAGCGGGGTCTCACCGGTGGAGACGATGCCCGTGGCGTCCCGGACGGTCCGGACGACCTTGGCGTCCGGACCGTCCGCGGCGGTGGAGAGGTCGTGGTGCAGCGCGACGCTGCCCGGGACCCCGGCGAGCAGCGCCTCGACGGCGGCCCGCCGGGCGTCGGCGTGCAGCCCGCCGACGATCGCGACAGACAGCTGGGTCATGTCGGTCAGCCCCGCTTCTTCCCGGCGCCGTACCGCTTCTCGAACTTCTCCACGCGGCCCGCGGTGTCCAGCACGCGGGCGGTGCCCGTGTAGAAGGGGTGGCTCACGTTCGAGATCTCGACGTCGACCACGGGGTAGGTGTTGCCGTCCTCCCACTCGATCGTCTTCCCGCTCGTCATCGTCGAGCGGGTGAGGAAGGTGTGGTTCGCGGCGCGGTCCCGGAAGACGACAGGCCCGTACGAGGGGTGGATGTCCTTCTTCATCGTCGGTCAGCGCTCCTCTCGGAAGTCGACGTGGCGGCCGACCCTCGGGTCGAACTTGCGCAGCGTCAGCCGGTCCGGGTCGTTCCGGCGGTTCTTGCGGGTGACGTAGGTGTGACCGGTGCCGGCCATGGACCGGAGTCTGACGACCGGGCGGAGTTCGTTGCGTGCCATGCTGATACCTTACTGAAAATGACATCCATTTGCATCATTGGATCGAGAGAGGTGCATCACCCTTGTCCGCCCACTGCATGCTGACCGGCGCCCAGCCCGGTTTCGGCAACCGCATCTCGCACTCCCACCGGCGTACGTCCCGCCGCTTCGACCCGAACATCCAGTCCAAGCGGTACTGGCTGCCCAGCGAGAACCGTCATGTGCGGCTCCGGCTGAGCACCAAGGGGATCAGGACCGTGGACGTCATCGGGGTCGAGGCCGCGGTCGCACGGATCCGTGCCCGGGGGGTGCGGGTCTGATGGCGAAGAAGAGCAAGATCGCGAAGAACGAGAAGCGGCAGGAGATCGTCGCGCGGTACGCCGCGCGGCGGGCCGAGCTGAAGGAGGTCATCCGACGGCCGTCCGCCACGGAGGCCGAACGCGAGGCCGCCCGGCGGGAGCTCCGCGCACAGCCGCGCGACGCGAGCGCGACCCGCGTCCGCAACCGGGACCAGGTGGACGGGCGGCCCCGGGGGTACTTCCGGACGTTCGGGCTGTCCCGGGTGAGCCTGCGGGAACAGGCACACGCGGGGTTCCTGCCGGGGGTGCGCAAGTCGTCCTGGTAGGGGCGGAGGAGGCGGAGGGAGTG
>NZ_LRTR01000024.1 GCF_001550375.1 Streptomyces europaeiscabiei
CGGCGAGCAGCGCCTCGCGGTCGGCCGGCCCCAGGGCGTCCCAGGCCCGGCACACCGCCTTGCGCACCCCGGGGTCCTCGTGTCCCGCGTACTGGACCAGGACACGGCCCGGGATGCTCGCCGACCGGGCCGCCATCTCGCGGACGACCCGGTCGGGCGCGGTCAGCAGGCGCGCGTACGTCTCGTCGGGCAGGGGGTCGGCCACCCGGCGGTACGGCTGCGGCCCGTGGGCCAGTTCCCACCGCACCTTGCGTACGGGATCGTCCACCAGCCGGGCCCGGTCGGCCGGAGCCGCCCCCGGGTTCTGGGCGAACTCGGCACGCATCCGCCAGTCGTGATGGGTGACGAGAGCGTCGACGACGACGGCGGGCCATCCGGACCGGATGAACAGCCAGTTCCAGGCGGGCTTGGCCTCCGGATGCAGCAGCCGCAGGAGAACGTCGCCACTCGCGGCCGTGTTCCGGGCCAGCCCCGCAAGGATCTGCTTTCGCGCATACGTCACTGCTCGCTCCCCCGTCGCACCGGCCGGTCATCCTACGGGCCGACGTGGGCGGCGGGCTGTGACCGGCGCCGAGGTGGAGTACCCCCGGGGAGCGGCCCGTCGTGTGTGCTGCACTGCCGCGCTCCTGGGCAACCGTCGCCCCCTTCACGACACGGCATCCTGCTGCGGCACCCGGTGGGCGGGCACATCGACGAGCGGGCGGCGTTCGAGGCGATCGAGCCGGAGAAGGACGTCGACGGGGTGACCCTCGGCTCGTACGCGGCGATGAGCTTCGGCCTGCCCGGGTTCCTGTCCTGCGCACGACTCCTCGGTACGGCGGGCCGGGCTGATCACGCCGGTGCCGGGCGGGGTCGGCCCGATGACGATCGCCCCCCTGCTGGAGCAGACGGTCACGGGGGCGGAGCGGCAGTCGGGGTGGTGAGGAGCGGCCCGACCGTCGGGGGTGCTTTCGGACAGGGGCCTTTTCGCGTCATCGCGGTGCGGTCCCCTGCCGCGGTGTGGCGGCCGACGCCATACTGTCGGGCGTGCGCGTAGCGATCATGACGGCGGGTTCCCGGGGTGACGTGGCCCCGTACACCGGGCTGGGACACGGGCTGGTGCGGGCCGGGCACGAGGTCACGCTGGTGACGCACGCCCGGTTCGAGCCGCTGGTGGCGGGCTCGGGGGTCGCCTTCCACGCCATGCCCGTGGATCCGCGGGAGGAGCTGGAGTCGGCGCGCGGGCAGGGACTGCACCGCAGTTCCACCGGGGCCGGGAAGCTTTACCGGGCGGCGGAGATGGCCCGGAGTCTGGTGGGGCGGATGGCCGGTGACCTGGTGGCCGCCGCCCGGGCCAGCGACGTCCTGCTGTTGGCCGGCACCCTCGCGCCGCTCGGCCACACCATCGGCCAGGGCCTGTCGATCCCGAGTCTCGGCGTGAACCTCCAACCCCTCGCGCCCACACGGGAGTTCGCCCCGCCGATGACCGGGGTCCGCTCCTGGGGCCCGGTCGGCAACCGGGCGGCCGGGCACGCGGTGAACGCGGCCGTCGAGTGGATCTTCGCCGAGGAGGTGCGCAGGCTGCGCGCCGAGTACGGACTCCCGCGCGCCGGCCGGGTGTCCGCGCGCACCCGGGAGCGGCTGGGCCGGCCGGTGTTCCACGGCTTCAGCCCCCGGGTGGTGCCCCGCCCCGGCGACTGGCGGACCGGGCTGGACGTCACCGGCTACTGGTGGCCGTACGACCGTGAGGACCGGCTGCCCGCGCCGCTGCTGGACTTCCTCGACGCCGGGCCGCCCCCGGTCTTCGTGGGCCTGGGCAGCGCGACGGTGCCCGATCCCGGGCGGATGAGCGGCGAGATCGTACGGGCCCTGCGGGCGGCCGGGCTGCGCGGGGTGATCCAGCGGGGCTGGGGCGAACTGCGGGGCGAGGGCGAGGACATGTTCACCGTGGGCGAGGTGCCGCACTCCCTGCTCTTCCCGAGGATGGCGGCCGTCGTCCACCACGCGGGCGCGGGCACCACGGCGGCGGGCCTGCGCGCCGGGGTCCCGGCCGTGCCGGTGCCCGTCCAGTTCGACGAGGGCTTCTGGGCCGCGCGCCTCGTCGCCCTCGGGGTGGCTCCCGGAACCGTACCGCTGCGCGGCTTCACGGCCGCGGCGCTGGAGTCCGCACTGCGACGGGCGACCGCCGACCCGTCGTACGGCCGCCGCGCCCAGGCTCTGGCCGGGGAACTGCGCACGGAGGACGGGGTGCGGCCGGTCCTGGCCGCGGTGGACCGGCTGGCGGGCTGAGAACCGCGGCCGCGCCTCGAACCCACAGACGGGAGCGGGTTCGCCGGCCTGCGGTGAGGGGCGATGGGGGACGGGCGATTTCGGCGCGAGCAGCGTGCCCGGCCCCGGCGCGGACTGCCGCTCGGCCCGGGGACGAGCCCCGGCGCACCCCCTGAGAACCCCCTGAGAACCCCCGCCCGAGACGGCCACCACCCCGTGCCGGACCGCCTCGGGCGCCGTCGCCCTGCCGGACCGCCCGTACCGAACCGCCTCCTCATCCCCCCGGTCGCCATCCCGCCGGCCGCAGTATTCCCAGCAGCAGTCCGACCAGTTCGTCGACCACCTCGTCGAGGGTCGCGTCGACCCAGCCGGCCTGCCAGTCGTGGAGGAGGCCGTTGACGCTGCCGATGAAGGCCGTGGCGGCGATGCGGTAGTCGCGGGGGACGGCCTCGCCGCGTTCGGCGGCCGCGGCGGCCTCGGCGCAGATGAAGTCGATCCAGCGGGAGCGGCGTTCCAGGCGTCGGCGCTCCATGCGGGGGCTGACGCCGACGATCTCGGTGAAGGTGACGCGCAGTCGGCGGGGGTCGCCGGTGACGTTCGCGGCGTAGGCGCGGAACGCGGCGGTGGCGCGCTCGGCGATCGACTGCCCGTCCGCCGCGGCGAGACCGGTGAGCGCGGCCTCTTCCGCCCAGTCGTTGACCTGGAGGTGGAGGGCGGCCAGCACGTCCTCCAGGGTGCGGAACTCCTCGTAGAACTGACGGGTCGACAGTCCGGCGGCCTCGCTCAGTCCCGCGATCGTGGTTCCCCGGAAGCCGGGACTGTCGCCGAAGAGCTGGAGGCCCGCGTCGAGGAAACGGCCTCGGCGCTCGGCCCGGCGCTCCGCCGCGGACCTGCCCCCGTACCGGCCGGTGGGCTGTCTGGGCCTGCCCGCCACGCTGTTCCTCCCCACGGAAAGTCTCCCGGTGCGACGGCCGGGTTCGGCCGTCGGTCGATTTTGTCGTGTCCCCGGTCTTGTGGTGAAGCGGGGGCGTTCCTTACTTTCCAGTAAGTCCATTTGAACGTTGATGTATTCAGACTTGCCGCCTTGAGTTCTCACCTCACGTCCCCCCAGTCGTTTTGGCATGCCCTGAGCAAGCAGGAGGAACCGATCATGACCGTCCCCCGCACCCCCCGCCGATTCCGGCCCCGGCACCTCGGTGCCGTCGTCTCCGCCCTCGCGCTGACCGCCTCCGCCGCGGCGAGTGCCACCCCGGCGAGTGCCGCGGCCGATCTGCGCGAGGTGATGTTCGTGGGCAACAACTGGGAGGGCACCGCGGACGTCATCAAGTCCTCCGGCGACTTCGCCAAGGTCGGCCGGGTCAACGTCATCCCCGACAAGGCCGCCCGGATCGCGGAGATCAACGCCGATCCGATCAAGTGGATCGCCTACATGACGATCCGGAACAGCGTGGGTGAGGGCCACGACCAGTACGTCGACGACATGTACTCCACGCCGGACGGTTCGTCGATGGTCGTCTCCCGCCCGAGCTTCGCCGACGTGGTCTCCATCAACCTCACGACCGGGGCCATCAACTGGCGTTTCCCGGTGTCGGGTTACCGTTCCGACCACATGGCGGTCTCCCCCGACGGCAAGCGCGTCGCGGTCTCGGCCTCGACGGCGAACACCGTGCATGTGCTGGACATCGTCACCGGCAAGCAGCTCGGTTCGTTCAAGACCGGCGACAAGCCGCACGAGAACATCTTCACCAGCGACGGCAAGTACGTCTGGAACATGGCGATCGGCGATGTGAACACCCAGACCGACGCGCCCTGGCTGGACTGGACGAAGGGCGACCGGAAGATCACGGTCGTCGACACGAACACCTTCCAGCAGGTCAAGGTGATCGACATGCGGGAGCGGCTCAACGCCATCGGGCTGTCCGACTACTCGGACGCGGTCCGCCCCGCCGCGTTCTCGCCCGACGAGACGAAGCTGTACTTCCAGGTGTCGTTCTTCAACGGCTTCTTCGAGTACGACATCGCCACCGACAAGATCACCCGCACCAAGACCCTGCCGAAGTCCGCGGGGGTCAGCGACGACCGCACCACCTTCGTCAACGACTCGCGCCACCACGGCCTCACGATGAAGCCGGACGGCACCAAGCTGTGCATCGCCGGCACGATGGACGACTACGCGACCGTCGTGGACCGCGCGACCCTCCAGGAGGGGCCGCTCGTCCCCGTCTCCAAGCCGTACTGGTCGACCGTCAGCGGTGACGGCAAGTCCTGTGTGGTCTCCGAGAGCGGCGCCGACCAGGTCACGGCGATCGACTTCGCCACCGGGAGGAAGACCGTGTCCGTCGCGGTCGGCGACCACCCGCAGCGAGTGCGTCTCGCGCGGGTGCCCGCCGACTGGACCGGACCTTCGGCTAACTGAATTCAGACGTCAGCCAGTTCGACAGCTCCGTCCGTGCCGCGCTCAGTTGCGTGGCGGACGGGGCTGTCGCGCCGTTGGTGACCAGGGCGTAGTGGAGCTTGCCCGTGTCGGCGGCGGTGAGGAGCAGGCGGCGGCTGCCGGTGCCGCCCGGTTCCTTGGCGGCGGCGATGGGTGTCGACGTGGTGTACGTCGGCGGCGCGGCCGTCACCCCGAGGTCGGACACCACTGTGGTGGACGCGGTGGGGAAGGACGCCGGGAGATGCAGCTCGGTCGGTTCGGTGCTGCCGTCCGAGCGCCAGACCAGCAGGGAGTACTGGCCGGAGCCGACGAGCGAGGAGACGTTCGGCAGTGAGCTGGGCACCGGGTTCCACGTCAGTGTCGTGGAGCCGTCGCGCGACCGGTCCTCGTAGGTGAAGGCGACCGTGCTGCCCGCCGTGGCGCTCGGGTAGATCCGGTCCAGCATCCGGGCGTCCTGGCGGAGCACGGCCGCACCGGCGTCGTCGAGACGTACGGCGGAGAGGTCCTCGTCGTTCCAGGCGTCTCCCTCGACCTGCACCTTGTCGGGGTTGTCGTTCATCAGCTCGTGGTGGCGGCCCCAGTAGATGTCCCACTGCCACTGGGACCCGGACAGGACCGGGCCCGAGGAGGCCGGGTCCGACCACCAGTTGACGCCCTTCACCCGGGAGTCCAGCGCCTGGTACATGGCCTTGTAGACCGTGGGCGCCTTGTCGGAGACCGAGCCTCTGAGCGGGTGTCCGAACTCGCTGATGATCGCCGTGGTGCCGCCGGCGGTGGCCCGGTCACGCACAGTCCCGAAGTCGTTCACGTACTGGCCGTTCTCCGCCTTGCCCCACATGAAGATGCCGGAGATCGCCTTCTGGTCGTAGAAGTGGGTGTTGAAGACGTAGCGCGGTCCGATAGTGCCCGCGTCGAGGAGTCCGCCCTCCTGCTTCTGGAAGTCGATGTTGGCGTTCCAGAACAGGTTCGGCTCGACGAAGGCGGGCTTGGACTGCCAGCCCGCCGCGTCCATCCGGGCACGGAACTTGACGTAGAACGGCCACAGGACGTCCTTCTCCCACGTCCTGCTGGTCTGTCCGGAGTCGAGGGTGCCGGGATGCGGCTCGTTCCACGGGTCGAAGCCGACGACGCCCTGGAACTGGGCGGACGTGAGGTTCGACTTCACGTACGCCATCGTCTTCTGGGCGGTGTCGAGAAAGGAGTCCTGGACACCGTAGGTGTTGTGCCAGAAGTCGTACGTCGACTTCGTCACGGCCGCGTTGGACGTGATGTTCTGCCCCCAGAACGGGCAGATCCCGCAGTACTCGTCGGGATAGTTGCCCAGGTCGACGGCCCATTTGGGTGCGCCGTCGCCCGTGTACCAGCTGTCCGAGTCGAACAGCCAGCGGGAGTAGAGGTCCTGGTGGAAGTCCGGGTAGACGCGGATCCCGGCGTCCAGGAACGCACCCATCTGTGCGGTGGCCGCCGCCAGGTAGGTGGTGTTCACCTGCCCGCGCACGGGTTCCGCGTACGCCCAGGACAGCAGGAAGCGGACGGAGTTGCCGCCACCGAGTGCCCTGAGCGCGGTCGCCGACTTCTTCGCGTCGGAGACCGAGGCGAAGGGCAGACCGTTGTTCTCCTTGAGTTTCGTCTCACCCGAGACGTTGTAGCCACGCAGGACGACCTCGCGGCCGAGTCCGTCCTTGAAGCGGCCGCCCTCGACAGTGAGGGTGGCCGCGGCCTGCGAGTCGAACCAGAGTTCGTCAGTGAGAGCGGAGGCGGGCTGGATGGGGACCGCCGTGGTCAGGAAGCCGGTGACGAGTACCAGGACACCGAGCAGACGAGTGCGCAATCTTGACATGTCCGCCACATTCGACATGTGCACTACCGTCCCAATGGTCAGGCGGGCCGTCAATAGCAACTGACGCACGAGTAAGTACCCATTTTCGCAAGACAGTTCACGTTTCACGGCCGATTCTTTGCCCCACACGACCCGGCGAGGCCCTGAAAGCCCTTGTGCGCCCGCGCGGGGACCCGATAAAGGCCCCCCGCGCGGCCCTCCGGCGCCGCTCAGTCACCCACCCGCCGGGTCAGGTTCAGCAGGTACTCCTTGCGGTCGAGGGGGTTGAGGTCGGTGCGCGGCCGTTCGGGCACCGTGGCGCCGCCGACGGGCGCGTAGTGGTCGAAGGCTGCCTCCAGCTCCCCCTCGCCGTTGGTCGCTCCGGGCAGCCGCTGCTCCAGTCCATGCACCCGGGCGGCCGGCACCAGCCCCTCCAGCCGTACGGCCGTCCCACTCGTCCGGGTGTCCTGCGGTACGGCACGCAGCGCGGCCAGCACCGGCAGAACCGCGCCCAGGGTGTCCGCCGGGGCGTCGATCCGGAAACGGTGCATCGGCTCGTGGACGCGGGTGCCCGCCCGCCGCAGCGCGTCCATGAGCACCAGCGGGGTCAGTCCGCGGAAGTCCGCGCCCGTGCTCGACATGCTCTTGTCGAAGCCCTGGTGGGCGTGGCTCTGCCGGGGCGAGTAGCCGGAGTGCGTCATCGTCACCGTGCAGTCGGGGACCCTCCAGCCGTGGACGCCCTGCTCCAGCGCCTCCCGCACGCTGTCCTCGACGGCCTTGAAGAACGCGTACGGCATGGACCCGAGTTCCACCTCCAGCCGGAAGCCGACCCCGGAGCCGACCGGCGCCGGTTCCACCCGCAGCCCGACCGTCGCAAGGAACGGATTGCCGTCCTTCTTGTTGAACTCCACGGCCGCGCCGACGCCGGCGAGGCGCTCGACGCAGATGGTCGTCGTCTCGCGGAAGGTGACGTCGAGGCCGTACTCGTCCGCGAGCGTCGCCTGCACGACCTCCTTCTGCACCTCCCCGTACAGCGTCACGGAGGTCTCCTGGCGGAGACCGTCGTGACGGAGGCCGATCAGCGGGTCCTGCTCGGCGAGTTGGGTGAGGGCGAGGTGGAGGGCTCCCCCGTCCTCGGCGCGGGCGGGGAGGACGACCGTTTCGAGGGTGGGCGGAGAGAAGTGGTGCCCCTCGGCCGCCCGCTCGCGCGGTACGCCGACGGTGTCGCCGATCCGGATGTCGGACAGGCCCCACAGCTGTGCGATCCGGCCGGCCGAGACGGCTGCCCTGCGAACCGCCGCTCCTCCTTCGAAGACGCTGATCGCGGTGACCTTGCCGTGGAGCTCGCCGTCACGGAAGGCCAGCCGCTCGCGGGTGCGCACCGTCCCGGCGAACATCCGCACATAGGCGACCTTCTCGCCCGCCGGACCTCGCTCGACCTTGAAGACCGTGCCGGAGGCCTGGCCGTCCGACTCTCCGTGCTCTCCGTGCTCACCGTCGGTCGCGGGCAGCAGCTCCCGGATTCCGTCGACGAGTTCATCCATCCCCGCACCCGTGATCGCCGAGCCGTGGAACACCGGGTGCACCAGGGCTTCGCCGGTCTGGGCGGCGAGGGCCGCGCGCAGTCGGGTGTCGGGAACGGCCCTCTCGTCGTCGACGTAGGCGGCGAGCAGGCCGTCGTCGTGCTCGGCGAGGAGTTCGAGGAGGCGGGGCGGAAGGGGGGCGTAGGGAGTGAAGCAGGCATCGGGTGTGCCGAGTTCGCCGACGTCGCCCATGGGGACGATCGCCGGCGTGAGACGTGCCGCGATGGTCTCCAGCAGGTCCTGGTGGCGCGCGCCCCGGCGGTCGAGCTTGTTGACGAAGATCAGCGTGGGGATGCGCAGGCGTCGCAGGGTGCGCATCAGGACGCGGGTCTGTGCCTGGACGCCTTCGACGGCCGAGACGACCAGGACGGCGCCGTCGAGCACGTTCAGGACGCGCTCCACCTCGGCGATGAAGTCGGGGTGGCCGGGAGTGTCGATGAGGTTGACGGTCAGGTCGTCGATCTCGAACGAGACGACGGCGGACTTGATGGTGATGCCGCGCTGTCGTTCCAGCGCGAGGGAGTCCGTGCGGGTGCTGCCGTCGTCGACGCTGCCGATCTCGTCGATGACTCCGACGGTGTGCAGCAGGCGTTCGGTGAGGCTGGTCTTACCTGCGTCGACGTGCGCGAGGATGCCGAGGTTGAGCGTGCGTGACAAGCGTCATGTCCTTCGAAATGGGGGGCATTCCTTCCTGGTTGGACATGGACGCAGCGCGCATCGGGGCTCCTTGAACGGTCGGGGGGCTTCGCGCGCAGTGAAGCAGAGCGGTTCGCGCACTCGCAACGGGTTTCGCCGCCCCGGACCCCGTTCGCGGAGTCCCCTGCGCCCCTGAGAAGGGGCGCTGAACTGTGCGAGAAACCCCACCTGCCCGCAGCCGGACAACTCACCCGAGCGGGGGCGGAGGAAACCCTGGCGGCAGGCGGTGGGGAGCGGACTGTCGGACGCTGGAGGCACGGGTGGTGGCGGTGAGAGGAGTGGCTCCGTGCGTGAGATCCTTCCGGCACTCGGCGCGTGGTACGCGGCGGACTCCCCCTTCGGCCTTGCCACCGTCGTCGCGGTCAGCCGCAGCGCTCCGCGCGGGCCGGGGGCCGCCATGGCGGTCGGGCCGGGGGACGAGGTCGTGGGCAGCGTCTCCGGCGGCTGTGTGGAGGGCGCGGTGTTCGAGCTGGCCCGGGAGGTCGTGGCGTCCGGGGAGCCACGGATCGAGACGTTCGGGTACAGCGACGAGGACGCGTTCGCCGTGGGGCTGACGTGTGGCGGCGAGATCACGCTCCTGGTGCGGCGGGTGACGGCTGCCGAGGACCCGGCGTTCGGGCGGGTCGTGGAATCCGTGGGCGCCGGGCACCCGGTGACCGTGGCGACCGTGCTCGACGGCCCGGCCGCGCGTGGCGCCACGCTCGCCGTGTGGCCGGGCGGGACGTCCGG
>NZ_LRTR01000240.1 GCF_001550375.1 Streptomyces europaeiscabiei
CAGCGCCGCCGTCGCCGCGCCCGTGCTGGTGACCGTCGCGCTGGCCGGTTCGCTGCTGGGGGCCGCGGGGACGGTGGCGGAGGCGAAGGGGGCGGAGGCGCACACGCGGACTCGGGCGGACTTCGTGGTCACGAGCGGGTCGGGTACGGCGGGTGCAATGGGACAGGCGGGTGGGGCGCGTGAGGGCTTGCGGATCGATGGCGGGAGGGTCGCCGGGGCGACCGTGGCCGGGTCGGCTTCCACCGCTGTGTATGTGGTGGAGGAGGGGAGCGCGTTGGTGGGGTCCGAGGCGCGGGCGGTGACGGACGTGGCCGCCTTCGCGGCGGTGTCGCGGCTGCCGGTGGTCGCCGGTGACGTGCGTGATCTCGACGACCGGTCGATCGTCGTGAACGAGGAGTGGGAGCGGCACGAGGTGGGGCAGAGCGTACGGGTGTGGCTCGGCGACGGGCGTCCCGTAAGGCTGCGGATCGTGGCGGTGCTCGCGCAGGGCACCGGGGACAACGGGGCGTACGTGACGGCCGCGAACGCCGGCGGGGCGGTCGTGGACCGCGTCGAGGTGCGGGTGGGGAGCGGGGCGGACCGGGCGGGGGTCGCGGCGGCGCTGGAGAGGGCGGCGGCGGGGGCCGGTGGGACGGTGCGGTCGGCCGAGGAGTGGCTCGCGGCGAACCGTCCCGGCACCAAGGCGCACACCCGGCTCGGGTTTCTCGTGGTGCTGGGGATCGCGCTCGTGTACGCGGGGATCTCGCTGGCCGGGACGCTGTTGATGGCCACGTCGGCACGGGGTGCGGAGCTGCGGTCGCTGCGGCTGGCCGGGGCCACTCGGGGGCAGGTGCGGGTGGTCGTGGTGGGTGAGGCGCTGGTCGCGGTCCTGGTGGGAGTGGTGCTGGGAACGGCGGTCACCGCGGTGAACCTGGCGGGGGTGGTGGGTGCGTTGGGGGCGTTGGCGGCGCCGGTGGGGGTGATGGTGCCGTGGGAGGTCGTGGGGGCGTGTGTGGGGGTGTGCGGGGTCGTGGCCGTGGTCGCCGCGGGCGGGGCGCTGGGGCGGCGCTGAGATGAGGTGGGCGCCTTCGGGGCGCGCGGGTGGGGAGTAGGTGCGCGGGCGGAGACCGGATACGCAGGCGGAGACCGGATGCGCCGGAGTGGGGAGCGGAGCGCAGTACGGGGAGACAGGTGCGTTCCGGCCGGGGATCTCGGGATCTCGGGATCTCGGGGAACCTGCCAGGGGCCGCCGCCGCACGTCCGATCCGTGAAACTCGGTCGCCGCGCCCCGCCCGAACCGCCAAGCATGACCCCATGGTTGACGCATCTCTCTACGCGGCGTTTCTGGTCGCCGCCTTCGCCCTGTGTGTCACGCCGGGGCCCGACATGATGTTCATCGTGGCCGTCGGGGGGCGGGGTGGGCCGGTGGTCGGGGTGATGGCGGCGGCCGGGGTGGCGAGCGCGATGCTGGTGCACACCGTGGCGGCGACGTTGGGGCTCTCGGCGTTGTTCGAGGCGTTGCCGGTGCTCTACTACGTGCTGCGGTGGCTGGGGGCGGCGTATCTGCTGTACCTCGCGGTGAAGGCGTTCCGGGACCGGTCCGTGCCGGGGGACGAAGGCACCGGCCCCGGGTCTGCGGCGGACGGCCGTGAGGGCGCCGGGCTGCGGCGGGCGTTCTGGCAGGGCGCGGTCACCAATCTGCTCAATCCCAAGGTGATCCTCTTCAACGTGGCGTTCCTGCCTCAGTTCGTCGACCCCTCTCTCGGACACGTACCCGGTCAACTCCTGCTGCTCGGCTGCACCATCGTCGTCATGGGCTTCCTGTGGGACGGCTCGATCGCGCTCGTCGCCGGTCGTCTCACCCAGGTCCTGCGCCGCAGCCGACGGGTGGCGCGGGGGCTCAACATCTTCACGGGGACGGTGTTCGCGGGGCTGGCGGTGCGGTTGGCCACCTCGCCGAAGTGAGCGGAGCCGCAGACGAACAGCGGGCGTCAACCCGAGGTTGACAGCAAGAGGGTGTCAACCTACGGTTGACACATGACGACGAACCCTCGAGTCACCGCGTCCATCCGTCTCGACGAACTCATCGACGCCATCAAGAAGGTCCATCCGGAACCACTCGACCAGCTCCAGGACGCGGTGATCGCCGCGGACCACCTCGGCGAGGTGGCCGACCACCTGATCGGCCACTTCGTGGACCAGGCCCGGCGTTCGGGCGCGTCCTGGACGGAGATCGGCAGGAGCATGGGGGTGACACGGCAGGCGGCGCAGAAGCGGTTCGTGCCGAAGGCCGAGAACGACCTCGACGCCAGCCAGGGGTTCAGCCGCTTCACCCCGCGCGCCCGGAACGTGGTCACGGCCGCGCACAACGAGGGCAAGGCCGCCGGTGCCGTCGAGGGGCTGCCCGCCCACCTCGTCCTCGGGCTCCTCGCGGAGCCGGAAGGGCTCGGCGCCAAGGCGCTCGTCGCCCAGGGCGTCTCCCCCGACGCCGTGCGGGAAGCCGCCACGGCCGGCCTCCCGCCGGCCTCCGCCGAGGTCCCCGAGCTGATCCCCTACGGCCCCGACGCCAAGAAGGTCCTCGAACTCACCTTCCGCGAGGCCCTCCGCCTCGGCCACAACTACATCGGCACGGAACACATCCTGCTCGCCCTCCTGGAGTTCGAGAACGGGGAGGGGGTACTGAGCGGGCTGGGTGTGACCAAGGAGGCCACGGAGGTGAACGTGGCAGAGGCGCTGCGGGCGCTTGAAGAGGAACAGGGTCACTGAGCCCTTGTCAGCAAGGTGCTGTGCAGAATCTAGCCTCGGCACCTACTGGTGGGTCGTAGAGCGAAGTTCCGCATGGCGGGGCGGCTTCCGGCGCCCGCGAATCCGATGGGAACGGCGAGCCGACATCCACGAAACGTTCCTTGAGCCCGCCTGCTGCCTCATCGCCTACCGGCAGCACAAGTCGATTTGTTAGCCGCCGTCTGTGGTCTCACCTGTCAGGATCACCCTCACACCGGCCTCACGCAGGGCCATACAGGTCGCATCGTCTTCAGATGCGTTGGTGATGAGCGCATCCAGGTCCTCGGGCCCACAGATCTTCACCATGCCGGTTCCGGGGAACTTGCTCCTGTCGGCCAGGAGCACCACCCTGTCGCCGGCGGCAATCATGGCGCGTCGGGCTGGCACCTCGGCCACTGTGGTGTCCATGATCTGGCCCCCGGGGCGGAGGCCACAAGCGCCCATGAACAGCCAGTCGACGTGAACTTGGCGGAGGTTGTCCTCCGTCATGAAACCGTCCAGCATGCGTGACTCACGGATGACCATGCCCCCGAGCAACATCAAGTCGATGTTCTCGTCATCGATGAGTTCGTCATACACGGCGAGGTTGTTGGTGATCACGGTAAGTCGGCGACCGTGCAGTTGCAGTGCCAGCCGGTGGACCGTTGTGCCGCTGTCGAGAATGATCGACTGACCGTCCTCGATCATTGTGGCCGCTCGGGCGGCAATGGCGTCCTTCTCCGCCACCAGCATCTCGGCGGCCTCGTTGAAGGGAGCTCGCTCCTCGTCGATGACCGCTCCACCATGGACACGGGTGAGCAGTCCGTCCGCCTCCAGCTTGAGGAGGTCACGGCGGATTGTCGCTCCGCTGGCATCGAGCTGCTCGGCGAGGTCGGCCACGGAGGCGGTGCCGCCAGAACGGAGGGCCCGCAAAATGAGTTGGTGTCGTCGTTCAGCCAGCACGCAACGGGACACTACACGCCGCCGACCAACGCAATCTGCTGACCTCTAGCCGCAGTTGACGACTAATCATGCCCCTTCGGCGGTGCGACCCATGCACTAAATACCGAACTCCGGGTCCGGTCGGTTCAAACCGTTTGAAGGCAGCTCCGGTCGCTACGCGTCGCAGAAGAATCGTTCGCCATGATGCACAGGGCAGGTGATTCTGGGAGCCGTCCGCCTCTGTCAGCCCCAGTAAGTCAACCACCGTTCGTCGATGCCCGGGCGGCCAGGAGAGGAATGGATGCGATCTTCTCAGGGTTCAGGTGTTCCCAGACCAGGCCGGTGGGGCGGTTCGGTGATGGGCAGGGGATGACTTCGTCGGGGGTGACTATCAGGTCCACTTCAAAGTCGTGGTCCGTCGACGGGATTTCCTCGTCCAGGACCTGAAGCGAGTGGACGGTCGACACGACCACCGTCCGGTCGCTGATCAGGCCGGCCTCCATCAGGAACGCGAATTCGAGGTCGGAGTATCCGGCACCCTTGCCCAGGCGTGCTCCGGCCCGGTTCACGGCGACGCTACCGACGACGATCATGTCGACAGGCTGGAGGTCGGTGACATCGACGCGCGGGGCCACGGTTGCCGCGATCTTGCTGTTGGCCGCCTCCTGCGGAGGGACCGGGAGCGTGGCGGGATCCAAGAGGTAGAAGGGGCGTGGGTCGGCGAGCTTCGGTACTGCCATGAACACCGTCTTGCCCTCGGTCAGGGCCAGTGCCCTCACCGGCAGTTGCGCCTTGTCGGGCACCGCCTTGATGACGCGCGCGTCACGCCACGACCGCAGATCGGCAAGTCGGGCGGCAGCGGCCTCCGAGCCTTTGAAGTTCGGGATACGGCCGTGTGCTGTGGCATCCAGGACAACGTCCTCCGCGTCGAGTAGATCCCAGACACGCTCGCGTACCCGTTGCTTGTCCTCATCCACATGCGTGCGCACGTCGGGCTCCTTCATGCCGTGGTCACGTCGCTTCCATCAACGCCATCAACCGGTCCTGCGCGTCCAGCACCGCCGTTTCACTGCGCCAGGCACGCATCTCTCGGGCGGCTCGAAAGGCGATGTTCATGCCACCACCTCCGCGCGTGCCATGCAGTTCGCTCACAGCATCGTTGAATGCGGCGAGTGCGGCATCCAGGTTCCCGTCCCGAAGACGAGCCAGCGAGAGGTTGCCGAGGACGATTGCCCGGGACTTGCGCCGGTCCAGCAATTCGGCAGCGGTCTGGGCCAGGAGCCGTTCAGCCTTGCGGTAGTCGCCGAGCGAGAGATAGCACGAACCGGCCAGGCGGCCGAAGTGCGTGGGCGAGAGCAGCTCATGAGCCGCGTCCGAACTGTGAGCGTCGGCCAAGTGCCTCTCGGCATCCTCCAAGGCCCGTTCGCAGTCTTCCGCCTCGCCCAGGAAGGCATACGCCTCAGCGGCGTGCAGCATGGCGAGTCCTGCGAGAACATCGCTGGTGTATCGGGTTGTGCGAGCTGCCCGCAGCGCCAGGTCCAGCCCTTCCCGGAAGTCACCGGCCCCGTAGAGAGCCACGTGGCAGGTCCGTAAGAGAGCGCGCCCTTCCGCGTTCCTGTCACCGAGATGACGTGCCATTTCAACACTCTCGGCGTAGTACGAGCGGGCCGTCTCATGGTCCCGGCGCTGGGACGCGTCCCACACGAGTTGCCCCATGAACGTGGCTGCGTCCGCTTGAAGGATGCGCATCTCGCGTTGAACACGCCCGGCAGGGGCTTCTTCAGCCAGGAAGGCGACCTTGCTCACGTGTTCGGCGGCTCGCACCAGCAGCGTCGCGGAGGGCACACGGTCGTAGCTACCACCCAAGAAGTCCATTCGGTCCCGGAGTTCGGCAACCACGGAGAGATCCACGCGTGACGGGTAGCGCATGGCGTACCCCGTGTGGCCCGCCACATCGGGCTGCCCGCCGTGGGACGTGAGCGCGAGGAGTTCGCCCAGCCCCTCAATGCTGACGTGAAGTAGTTCCGCCAGCCGTGGCCGAATCCATGGCTGTGGCGCCGCATTTCCCGACTCCCAGCGTGCGACGGTGGATCGTTCCACGTGCAGCGCCTCGGCGAGCCCTTCCTGCGTGAGGCCCACTGTCCGACGGCGCTGAGCCAGACCGTGCCGTTTCAGAGCCATCAGGTGGATCTCCCCGCGTAGTCCGGCTGGTTGGGCACGACCCCAAAGGGGAACTTCCCAGGTCATGCCTGGCAATGCGGCATGGATGCCACATCCGTGCGCCAATTCTGCTCTGGTGCGTGGCTTCCAGAGGCGGTTCCGTAGAACTCCACCGGACGACATAGAGGACGTTCGGACCCCCGCGACCGTGCGACCGGTCCGGGGGCATGGCCAACGCTAAGCAGGAGCGCCGACAATGCATTTCGTATCACACGCACTCGAATGGGTGAGAGCCCTGCTGTCCGGGCCCTGGAGCTACGGGGAGCAATCCGCCGGCGCCGCCGTGCACGCCTCCACCGGCCGACAGACTCGGGCCGAGCCGATGAACTCGCCCGCCCACCCGAACGCCTGGCTGGCATTTGTACGGCCACCTCCTGACGAGCGCGCCGCGCGGCTCGCCCACATCGCGGCGCACCCCCTCGTACGCGTGTACGTCCTCCCGCCCGAAGAACGTCACCCCGCCCTGCGTGCCTGGCATCTCATGGGAGTGAGCCGATGAGTGAACGAGTCGGAGCGGCCGTCCGCCAGGGCGAGATCCCCATGTTGCGCGCCTACCGGTTGTGGTTCGAGCACACCCGCAAGTGCGATCAGTGCCGCCGTGTGGACAAGGCTCAGGACGGCTGCTTGGACGGACGGGGACTGTGGGGCACCTACCGCCTCGCGCGCATCAGAGGGACGGCATGAGCTGGGAGATCGAGCGGACTCCGAGCCGTCCGCTGCACCGCACGGACGATGACCGTCTGGCCGTCCCGCTGCGGCTTTCCCGCGACGGGAAACACACGACAGACGTAGAGCTGATGCTCTCTCTGATCGACGCCGAGCATTTGCACGCAGCCTTGTGCCGCGCCCTCGACGGGCACCCGGCACCCCCGGCCGCACCAGACTGTCGCCAGCCCGTTCAGACCTCGCGCAGCAACGCCCATATCGCGGGCCGCGCGTAACCGGTCCCCCGTCCGGGGCCCAGCAGCACCCCCGACAGACATCTGTGCCCGTGCTGTCGGGGGTGCTCGCTCGTCCCACGAAGGACGGCCCACCCCCGGACCGCCCGCCGCTCCAGGCCGTTGTCAGACCCCCCTGCCACACTCGCACCCATGACCGACCGGTGGGCGCTCGCGACGACCGAGGACGGTGGCGTGGAGGTCGCCCCCCTCGGGGTGGACGGCGTGCTCGCGGGGCCGGTGGTGTGGGAGGCGGATCTCGGGGAGGCGGTGCGGCGGCGGGGGCCGGAGGTGGGGCGGTGGGTGTGGCGGGCCACCGGGGAGGTGTATCCGCGGCTGCTCGCGACGGGGGTGCGAGTGGAGCGGTGTTATGACATCGAGGACGCCGAGAGCCTGCTCCTCGGGCATGAGGGGCGGCTCGGGGAGCCGCGTTCCGCGGCTGCCGCGCTCGCCCGGCTCCGTCACGGTCCCGTCCCGCCGGATCCGCCCCTGCGGTCGGCCGACCCCGGCGCCCAGCCGTCCCTCTTCGAGCCCCGACCCGTCCACGTCCCCCTCACCGACCTCGTCGAGGTGTACGCGGACCAGCAGCGACGGCACGACGCCACCGCGCACCCGGACCGGATGCGGCTGCTGATCGCCGCCGAGTCGGCCGGGATGCTCGTCGCGGCCGAGATGAACCGGGCGGGGCTGCCGTGGCGGGCCGATGTGCACCGGGAGGTGCTGCGCGAGCTGCTCGGCGAGCGGTACGCGGGCGGGGGCGAACCGCGTCGGCTCGCCGAACTCGCCGAGGAGGTGTCGAACGCCTTCGGGCGGCGCGTGCGGCCCGATCTGCCCGCCGATGTCGTCAAGGCCTTCGGGCAGGCCGGGATCCGGATCCGCTCCACCCGTCGCTGGGAGATCGAGGCCCTCGACCACCCTGCCGTGAAGCCCCTCCTCGAATACAAGCGGCTGTACCGGATCTGGGTCGCCCACGGATGGTCCTGGCTGCAGGACTGGGTCCGGGACGGGCGGTTCCGGCCCGAGTTCCTCGCGCACGGCACCGTCACCGGGCGGTGGGTCACCAACGGCGGGGGCGCGCTCCAGATCCCCAAGGTGATCCGCCGCGCCTGCGTCGCCGACCCCGGCTGGCGGCTCGTGGTCGCCGACGCCGACCAGATGGAACCCCGGGTGCTGGCCGCCATCTCCCGCGACCCCGGCCTCATGGAGGTCGCGGGCCGCGCCACCGACCTCTACCAGGCCGTCTCCGACCGCGCCTTCTCCGGCGACCGCGCGCAGGCCAAGCTCGCCGTGCTGGGTGCCGTGTACGGGCAGACGTCCGGGGACGGGCTCAAGAATCTCGCCGCACTGCGCCGACGGTTCCCGCGCGCCGTGCAGTACGTCGACGACGCGGCCCGCGCGGGCGAGGAGGGCCGGCTCGTACGGACCTGGCTCGGGCGTACGTGTCCACCGGCGGTCGGCGCCTCCGACGCGGCGGCCGAGGAAGCGGGTATCCCCCAGGCCGACCCCGACCTCGAATCCCCGGAACAGGGGCAGGGGCAGGGGAGCGAGTGGGTGCCCGGGTACGCCTCCACCAACTCCCGTGCCCGGGGGCGGTTCGCGCGCAACTTCGTCGTTCAGGGCAGTGCCGCCGACTGGACCCTGCTCCTCCTCGCCGCCCTCCGGCGCGCCCTCGACGGTATGGCTGCCGAGCTGGTCTTCTTCCAGCACGACGAGGTGATCGTGCACTGTCCGCAGGAGGAGGCGGAGGCTGTCGTGGCGGCGATCCGGGACGCGTCCGAGCTGTCGGGGCGGCTGACGTTCGGGCAGACGCCGGTGCGGTTTCCGTTCACCACGGCGGTGGTGGAGTGCTATGCCGACGCGAAATGAGCACAGTTCGTTCCAGGGCGCGGGTGGTCGGGGGCTGGTCCTCCTCGCGCGGTTCTCCGCCTCCCCCTGACGGGTCGCGGTCCCTGTCGAGCTCGGGGACTACGGGGCGCGGTCCTTCAGTAATTCCCTCAAATCCACCGCCACCGTCGAGTCCGTGTCGTCCAGGACCGTCTGGGCGCGCTCCCACTCGCGGTACGCCTCCTCGACGCGGCCCTGGGCCATGAGGAGCAGCCCGCGCTGGTGCCGGGCGAGGCCGACGGCGTACTGGTCGGCGCGGCGTTCGGCGAGGTCGAGGAGGACGGCGCACTCGTGGGACGCGCGGTCCGGCCGGCCCAGCTCGCGCAGGGCCCGTACCAGGCCGAGCCGGGACTTGGACTCGCCCTGCCAGTCCTCGTCGTCGCCGAGGATGCGCAGGCTCTGCTCGAAGTTGCGTACGGCGGCGGCCGGTTCGCCGAGTCTGAGGTGGGCGTAGCCGATGTTGCAGTGTGCGGTGTGCCGTACGACGAGGCTGTCGGCCATCTCGCCCAGCGCCAGGCTCCGTTCGTGGTGGGCGATGGCGGCCCGCGCGTCGGTGTGCTTGTACAGGTTGCCGAGGTGGCTGAAGGTCACCGCCTCGCCGTACGGGTCACCGAGTTGCCGGGACAGTTCCAGGCTCTCGCGGAGCGTCTCCTCGCTCTCCTCGTACCGGCCGAGGCTCTCCAGTACGAGCCCCCGGTTGTTCAGGCACCGCCGTACGCACGACACGACCCCGAGGCGCCGCCACAGTTTCAGGCCCTCGTCGTTGAGGGCGAGCGCCTCCGAGGCCCGGCCGGACATGAAGTGCAGCCCGGCCCGGTCGGTCAACGCGAACGCTTCGGCCTCGTCGTCTCCGAGGGACCTCGCCACGTCCAGGGCGAACCGCCCGAGGACGTCCAGCTCCGCGAGCCGGCCGCCTCGGTGCAGATAGGGGAAGAGGTGGCGGACGAGGGCGGGGACGAGGGCTGCCGCCGCGGCCCCGCTGTCCCGCCTGCCGCCGTCGACATCGGCGTCGGACCCGTCACCGCCGTGCTCTCGGGAGCAGCGTTCCACCAGGGCGACGATGTTGGGGAGTTCGCGGTCGCCCCAGGCGAACGCCTCCTCGGCGGAGGTGAAGGGCGCCTCCATGGGCTGCGGCTCCGCCATGGACGCCGTCGTACGAAGACGTTCGTCGCGCTCGTAACCCGGTGGGAGCATCACCAGCAGGCTCTGGCGGGCGCGACCGGCGTACCAGCGGAGGGCCTGCTCGACGGCCTCGGTGGTGTCGGCCGGGTCCGCTGCGTCGGCCGTGTCGGCGAGTTCGCGGGCGAAGTGGCGTACGAGGTCGTGGGGGACGTACCGGCCGTACGTCGTCTCGTCGAGGAGGGCCACGTCGACGAGGCGGTCGAGGGCGGTCTCGGCGCGGAACTCGTCGGTGCCGCTGAGGCGGGCGAGGAGAGGTGCGCCGTACGCGGGCAGGTCGAGGGCGCCGATGCGGCTCAGGGCGTGGGCGGCGTCGCGGTCGGCCTCGCGATCGGAGGCGCGCAGGGCCTCGTGGGCGACGGCCAGGGAGCGGCGGACGCTCAGGTCGTCGTATTCGAGGTGCTGCAACCGACCTTCCGTGGCCGCCAGTTGACCGGCCAGCGCGTCCGGGGTGAGCGCGCGGCGGGCGGCGAGGCGGGCCGCGACGACACGGAGGGCGAGGGGGAGGCGGCCGGTGAGTTCGACGAGAGGGTGCGCGGCGTCCAGGCCGGCCGCGCGGCCCGACGCGGCACGCAGCAGGGCCGCGCTCTCGTCGTCCGACAGCGGGGCGAGCGGGAAACGGTGGGCGCCGTCCAGTGCGGTGAGCGGCGACCGGCTCGTCACGATGACCGCGCAGCCGGCGCCGGCCGGGAGAAGGGGGCGTACCTGGGCGGCGTGCACGGCGTCGTCCAGCACCATCAGGGTGCGGGTCGGGGCGAGCGTCGAGCGGAGCAGCGCGGCTGCGGCGTCCGGGTGTTCGGGGATGCGGCGCGGGGCGGTGCCGAGGTCCCGGAGCAGCGCGGCGAGGGCCTGGGCGGAGGTGAGCGGGGTCATGCCCGGGGTGGCACCGTGGAGGTTGATGTAGAGCTGGCCGTCGGGGAAGTGTTCGGCGAGTTCGTGGGCGAGGTGGAGGGCGAGGGCGCTCTTGCCCACGCCGGCCATGCCGCTGATGACCGCGGTGGCGGTCCCCTTCGGAGGGGCCGGGCACCCATGGGCTCGGGAGGGGCTGTGGTTCGGCGGGTGCGGGTCCGTCGTGGTCATGCGGTGCGTCCACGCGGCGGTAGCCGCGGATTCGATGCCGCCCCGCGCCACAGAGGGGGCGCTGATGCTCGGGTCGAGCACACGGCGCAGCTCGGCCAGCACCTCTCCCCTGCCCGTGAAATGAGCCGGCGGAAGCGGTAGTTGGGCCGGGCGTGGCGGGAGTTCGTCGGGAGGAGGGTCGGCCGGCTCCGTCAGGGGCTCGGGGTCGTGCTCGCGCAGGATCTCCACGTGGGCGTCGCGTACGGCGGGGCCCGGTTCCACGCCGAGTTCGTCGAGGAGGCGGGCGCGGAGGTCCCGGTGGACGGCCAGGGCCTCGGCCTGACGGCCCGTGCGGTGGAGGACCAGCATGAGGAGCCGGTGGAAGGCCTCACGGAGGGGGTGCTCGGCGACGAGGGCGGTCAGTTCGGGGGCGAGGGCGCCGAGCGCGTGCGCTCCGGTGGCCTCCTCGCGCGCCGTGTCGGCCGCGAGGTGGAGTTCGGCTTCGTAGCGTCGCTCCAGGAGCAACAGCCGGGCCTCCTCCAGGCGTTGGACGAAGGCCTGAGCGCGGAGCTCCTCGACCGGCAGGCCGCCGAGCGGTGTCCCTCGCCAGAGGGCGAGTGCGGCGGCGGACTCGCGCACCGTCCGGGTCCAGTCCCGCCCGGCGTGCGCGGTGCGGGCGGCGCGGACGTGGGCCTCGAAGACGCGGACGTCCAGCTCGCCGTCGTCGACCCGCAGCAGATAGCCCGGCGGGATCGCGCGCAGCCGCTCGGGGTCGTCCAACAGCCTGCGCAGGCGGGTCACATGGTTGTGCAGGGATGCCTGTGCGGACGGCGGTGGCGTGGCGTCCCAGAGCACGTCCTTGAGGGTGTCGACGGAGACGACCCGCCCGGGTTCGAGCAGCAGCGCGACGAACAGGGCCCGCGTCTTGCCGCTGCCGACGGACCTCACGCCGCCGCCCGAACGGCCACCGTCACCCTCGGCGGCACCACGTGCGCGGCCATCGGCGGAACCCACGGCGTCCCCGGTGTCCCCGGCCTCGTACAGAACCGGCGGACCGAGCAGTCCGAACCGCAGCCCGTCCCGCATAGAACCCGACCGCTGCCTTCCCGCGCCGTCGTTCCGGGCCCGCCCCGCGGCGACCTGCCGCCGCCTCCCGTACGGCTCCCCGTGGAACCGTTGGGCTCATGTTAGCGATCCGTTGGCGTCACCTGATGTGATCACTTCATCGGATCCGGCGACGACGGCGCACGCGTGGTACGCGTAGCTCGGGGGAGTGACGCCGCCGCTGCCGGATCCGGGAACCGCACATAGCGCTGTGCCCCGGTCGGTGGAGGTGAACGACCGGGGCACTTCGTGTTGCGTAAGTCCTGCTTGCGGAACGGGTTTTGGGCCGCCCACCGCCCGGCCGCCCACTGCCCGGCTGCCCGGCTGCCCGGCTGCCCGGCTGCCCGGCTGCCCGGCTACAGGATCGGTGGCCGTCCCAGCCGCGTCAGGCGCCACACCGTCCGCCAGCTCATGGGCCGTCGCTCGCCGCCCGACTCGCGCCAGCCCTCCACGAAGCCGCCGAACCACGCCTTCAGTCCGCCCACCGAGCGCATCCGCAGCAGGGTGATGAGGACCCACACCCCGAGGTGCACGGGGATGAGCGGGAACGGGAGGCGGCGGCGGGCGAGCCAGACGCGGTTGCGGGCGTTGACGCGGTAGTAGATGGCGTGCCGGGCGGGCGAGGTCTTCGGGTGCTGGAGGAGCAGTTCGGGGGCGTAGAGCACGGTCCAGCCGGCGTCGAGCGCCCGCCAGGCCAGGTCGGTCTCCTCGTGCGCGAAGAAGAACTCGGCGGCCCAGTCGCCCGTCTCGCCGAGCATGGCCATGGAGAGGGCGTGTCCCCCGCCGAGGAACCCGGTGACCGGGCCGCCGCGCATCGGGTCCTTGGCGCCGACCCTCGGCACGTGCCGCCGCTGGGTCTCGCCGTGCTCGTCGGCGATGCGGAAGCCGACGATGCCGAGGCGGGGGTCGGCGGCGTACAAGTCCCTCACGCGGCGCAGCACATCGGCGTCGACGAGCAGCCCGTCGTCGTCCAGTTCGACGACGACGTCGACGTCACCGAACTCCCGCAGCCGTTCCAGTGCCACGTTCCGGCCGCCGGGGCAGCCGAGGTTCTCGTCCACCTCGATGAGGGTGACCTCGCCGGGCAGGCCGAGCCGTTCGGCGAACTCGGGCAGGGGGCACCCGTTCCCGACGACGACGATCCGCTCGGGCGCGACGTCCTGCTTGGCCACGGAGGCGAGAAGCGCGTCCACCTCCGCGGGCCGATTGCCCATCGTCACCACGGCGACAGCGACCCGAGGCCCGGCCTCCACCACTACACCAACCCCATCCTGTCCACGGACCGTCGACGACAGCCAGACGACAACCGGACGACAACCGGACGACATCCGGCAGAGCCGACGACCGCCGGCCCGCATCCCGATTTCCATCGACTGTTTACGGCCGGGATGCTAGCCGTTCATGTCGGAGGCTTCGCATTGGCTCCTCCGCTACGCCGCATCTCCCCCTCCCAGTAAGGCGACTCCCTCTTGCGTTCTCTTGCGTCTCCCCACTTCCGTACGCACTGACTTACGCGTCCGCGCCCCGTCGGCGCCGGTCATTACCGGCCGTTCTCGGAGCCGGGTGAGGTGTATCTACGCTTCCGGCATGGTGGAGCGGAGAGAACAGCGCGCGTCGGGGTGGTCGCGCGGGCGGGACATGACGCCGGAGGAGGTCCTTCGGTGGAACGCCGTCAAGCGCTAACGTCCAGCCTCGCGCCGACCGGCGGAGCATCGGCCGGTACGGGGAGCTGATGAACGGTCGGTTCCTGCGGTTCGAGGGCGCCACCCGCCGGCGGTTTCTGCACCCACTCCTCGTCGACGCCGCGTCGATCACGGACGCCGATCTGAGCCTGCTGCTCTCCGACGGCCGGCGGCCCCGGCTCACAGCCGCCTGGCTGATCGGCATATCCAGGCGGACCTCGTACCGGGCCCGCATCGGGGAGCTGCTGCTGGAGAGCGCGATGGCGTACGCGGGCCGGGGCCACTGCTTCGCCCTCGCCCGTCTCGGCGCCCCCGAGGACGCCGAGATCCTCGTCGCCTACCTGGACCGCTATCTGCCCCGCACCGACCTCCACTACGACCAGCCCGTCGCCCTCGGCGCCCTCCTGTACCTCGACAGCCGCCTCGGCACGGCCCACGCCGTGCCCTTCACCACACCCGACGGCCCTTACGAGCGCTGGGTGAACGCCGCCGTCCACGAGTCGGGCAGCACCTCGTACGCCCCCGACCAGGAGCACACGACCATGGCCCGGCTGTGCGACTTCGCGGACGGCTGGTCCCCACCGGACCAGGTGTCAGGCGCGCAGGGGGTTGGAGCGCACCGCCGCCATCAGGTACCAGGCCGTGGCGCCCGTGTGCCGGTACGGGTAGTAGCCGAAGCCGAAGCCCGTGTCGAGGGGGCTGCTGGCGGAGACGATGCCGGAGCGGGCGGGGAGGGGGCGGCCGCCGACGGTCTGGGCGGTGCCCAGGTGGTCCTGGGCGCGTTCGAGGGAGGTGAGGAGGCGCCGGGCGCGGGTCTCGTCGCCACGCGCGCCCCGGTCGCGCAGGGCGAGCGCGAGGTGGGCGGTGCCCTCGAACCAGACACCGTTGCGGTTCGGCTTGGGCTGGAACTCGGCGATGGGCTCGTCCTCGTTCGCGAGGAGACTGACGGAGCTGAAGGTGACGCCCTCGTACGACTGCCCGGCGGGGACCGTGCTGTTGCGGCGCTCGGCGTGGTCGAGGACGGCCAGGTCCCGGGCCGCCCAGTCGAGGGAGCGCGCGTACCGGCCGGAGTCGAGTGCGAGGTGGGTCCAGGTCTGGGTGTCCTCGGGGATCGGCGACCTGTTGACGGTCACGCCGTCGTTGGTGCCGGTGTAGAAGAAGCCGCCCGACGCGCCCTGGGCCGGCTCCCACATCCGCCTCACGAAGGCCTCGGCCCGTGCGCGCCGCGTCCACCACACCCGGTCGCCGGTGAGCCGGGCGAGCCGTCCGAACAGGCAGACCAGGTCCGTGTTGTGCTCGGTCGAGGTGAACGGCAGCTTCTCGTTGGCCCCGTTCACACCGAACTTGTAGCCGCCGAGGGGCTCGTCGGTACGGCCGGTCCGCTCGATCCACTCCCCGATCCGCACCGCGGCGGCGAGGAAGCGCCGCCTGCCGGTCCGCCGGGCCAGCGCGCTCAGCGCGATCCCCGCCCAGGCCATGTCCCCCACGGCCGTGCCCGTGAAGCCGAACTGGGTGCCGACGTTGGCCGTCCCGTCCGCCCGGACGAACCCGTCCGGCTGCGGTACGCCGTCGTAGTAGACGTACGGCCCGACGTTGTACGCCTGGCGCAGTCGGCCGTCGTCGTACGCCGGGTCGTGCGCCTGGGCGTAGATCAGCGCGTCCCCGAGCGCCACCGCCCTGGCCCGGCCGTCCTCGGTGCGCACGGCGAGGTGGGCGAGGATCGCGAGCGCGTTGTCGTACGTGAACGCCGTGCTGAACAGGCCCGCCTGGTCGGTGTAGCTCTGGGTCAGCCGGACGGCGCCGTGGTCGGGGTAGGCGTCCATGGCGGCGGCGAGGAAGGCCTGTCCGCGCCGTCGGGCCAAGGCCCCG